>JBJESZ010000041.1:0-37466 GCA_051883055.1 Emergencia sp. | reverse complement strand
CCTGAAGCTGATAGCAGAAGGAGTGGAGGACGAGGAGCAGCTTAACTTCCTGAAGGAAAATGGCTGCGACTATATTCAGGGATATTATTATTCCAGACCGCTGCCGGAGGCGGAGTTTGAAAAGAAGGTTTCAGAAACCCGATAATACTGAAAAGACAGCGGGAGCAGTTCAGAAATCTGAACTGCTCCTGATTTATGGATTAATATATCTGCAAAGGTATCATGCGGCTGTATCCGGATACATGTGATAGACCTCGAGGAATTTGTCGAAGTTCTCCTCAAACAGTCTGACGAGCTGCGGGTCGAACTGTTTACCGCTCTGGCTTATTATCTCCGCTTTAGCATCGTAAACATCCCAGGCTTCTTTATATGAGCGGAGTGAAACAAGAGCATCGAACACATCGGCGATAGCTACACACCTTGCATAAATAGAAATGTCCTCACCGCTCTTATGTAAATATCCCTCACCGTTAAACCTTTCATGATGCTCGTAGGCGATACGGGAGGAAACCTCCATCAGTCTTCACGGTGCATTCTCCAGCATCTTTCTGCCGTAAACAACATGCTTTTTAACCTCATTGAATTCATCCTCAGAAAGCTTTCCATTCTTCTTCAGAATATCCCGCGGCACCATTATCTTTCCCACGTCATGCATCATGGAGGCGGTGCTGACAATCCAGGTCTCTTCATCGTCCATTCCAAGTGCCTCGCAGAGAATTCTCGTATATGCACTGACGCGTTTTACATGTGAACCCGTCTCGTGAGACTGCGCTTCAATCATTTCAGACAGCGATGAGATAACATTCTGCTGAGTTTCGTAAAGCTCGTTGTTCTGAGTTACCAGCTGACTGATAAGATTCTGAATCTTCCCTGTCATACTGAAAGCGATTACAGCCATAATGGTAAACTCGAGAACCCGTGGAACGATTCCGTAGGCGATTACACCGTGAAGAGTGACCAGCGGCTCGTCAGGAACGAATTTCAGCCGAAATGCCAGCAGATGGGCAATAATCATAACGGGATAACTCAGAACTGAAGTATAAATTACACTGGATTTTTCGCAGTAAAGACAGGATACAATAACAGGAAAGACGAGCATGATAATAACGTGATAAGACAGGATAGCGTACAGCAGTCCGGACATTGCAACAAGCATGGTGAGAAAAAGATACTTCAGAAATGGAGTGTCTCTGTGCAGCACATTGTAAAACAGCGTCGGAATCAGCGTTATTACTATAGACACAGTCATTACAGGGTAAATGATATCTGACAGCTTGAACACGTTGGTGTACGCCAGAATCATGACAATGAACATAAGCAGTGCCGCAATTCTCAGAATAAAGGCGAGGGTGTAATTGGCTCTGCGGCGGTAATTCGCAATCAGTTTATTTGAAAAATCCATTAAAAGACCATCCTTTCGGTATCTGAATTTATATTTTATCTGTTCTTCAATGGGTATATTATACAAAAATATGTAAATTCAAGCAATAGGCAGCACAGCTGCCACAACACGGAAAGCTACTGAAAAATAAAGATGGTTTTTTACTGTAAAGGATGATACAATGTCATAAAAGTACTAGAATTGTTGTCTAGGGAGGTACCTATGATGAACGCAGGGAAGGCAGACAGGTTCCATCGCTTTCAAAACTGGAGCCGGGACATGCTGTTTTACGGTGGCCTGAGTAAAACTGAATATGAGAATAACGTGCAGGATATTGCGCAGAAGAATCAGGAGACACTTCTGATTGGATCCATGCTGGTCACTGCACTGTTTCTGGCGCTGTTCTGCGGCAGCCTGGTTTCGGGTAATATGGCAGATGCCAGATATTTCTACGGTGCCATGCTGCTGGCAAGCACTGTGATCTTTGTGATGTCGAAAACGGTGACACCGAAAAAGCCAAACCTTGTGTTGCCTATGTGGTACATGCTGTTTATTGCCTTCAGTGCCTATGGAGTAATGCTGAACACGTTTCTGAGACCTTCACTGAGTGCTACTACTATATGTGTATTTCTGGTGGCAGGACCATTGCTCATTATTGACCGGCCGATCCGGGTGTTCACGTATACCTTCGCTCTGTCACTTGTTTTTATAATATGTGCAGTAAACGCAAAGTCGTCCTACCTGGCTTTCGCGGATTCAGTCAACGTACTGTGCTGTGTGTTTCTGGGTGCGGTAATCTACACGATGCTGAACAAGGTTAAGCTTCGCGAAATGTCTCATGCGCGGCAGCTGCAAAAAGAAAGGGACACAGACCGGCTGACCATGCTCCTGAACAAGACAGCCTTCGTGGAGAAGGTCCAGTACAGGCTTCATCACGCAGAAGACGGAGTTCTGCTTGTCATGGATATAGATGACTTCAAAGGTATAAATGACTCATACGGTCATGATTACGGAGATGTGATTCTTCAGCGTACCGCCAGGTGTATTCAGGAGACATTTCAGATTACAGACCTCTGTGCCCGGTTCGGTGGCGACGAATATGTAGTATTTCTCCCTGAGATTACAAGAGAGGAACTGACCGGACTGATGGATCAGCTGATGGAAAGAATCAAACAGGACGTGGTATTGCCGGATTCAGGCAATACAATGGGAATCAGTATCGGAGCGGCCTTTTTCAACAGTGACGATCATGAATACCGAGACCTGTTCCACTGCGCGGACAATGCACTGTATGCTGCAAAGAAAATGGGCAAAAACCGCTATCACATTTACGAAGAATAGGAAATAACACTTCACAAATACCTGTATTTCTGATACAATATAAAAACATATATGAAAATTGTGTGCGACTCATTTCAAGAGCCGCTCATTTTTTGTCTAGAAAGAAGAGGTTTTAGAAAATGGTAAAAGTATGGATAACAGGAGCATCCGGACATGTGGGCAGAGAGCTTACCAGGATGCTTAACGCAATGGACTACGAAATCTTTCCTACAGATATTGAGGAGGTTGACGTAACCGATGCAGATGCTGTAAATCAGTATATGCAGATCAGCAGACCTGACGTGGTCATCAACTGCGCAGCCTACCACGTGCCGGAGGACGGCAGCGTTGACTCAGACATGGCATACAAGGTTAACGCTCTGGGCGCAAGAAACCTGGCATACGCATGTCAGGCCTGCTCCAGCAAGCTGATTCACCTGTCAACTGACGACGTATTCGGCGGCAACAAGCAGCGGGACGGCAGGTCAGAGGCATTCAACGAGTTCGACATGCCGCACCCTGCAACAGTTTACGGAAAATCAAAGCTTGCAGGTGAGGAACTGGTGCGCTCTCTGTGCACTCGCTACGTGATTATCAGAAGTTCATGGATGTACGGCATCGGTCGCGATTATATGAACCAGGTTATCAAAACCTACAGAGCGGGAGATACTATTAAGGCTCCGAGAAACCAGATCGCATCACCGACAAGCGCTGCAGCAGTTGCCCGCGCAGTTGCATACTTCATCGACAACGACAAGTACGGAACATACCATGTTTCCTGCAGCGGCAGTGCCACAAGATACGAGTTTGCACTGGAAATACTGAAGAACCTGGGCGTTGACGGTTTTGATGAAAAGGTGGTTCCTGTGGGAGAGGCAGAAGGCTTCGGTGAGGAGTTCACCCTGCTGGACAACCTGATGCTGAGAATTGACGGAATCGGAAACATGAAGGACTGGAAGGAAGTCCTTGCAGAATACATAAAGGAACATCCGGAGGTGGCTAATGGAAAATAATCTACAGACAAAGAAAAAGCTGAGCCTGAGCACAACCATTTTTATTGCTTTGATAAGTGGTGCGGTGCTGGGCGTAATAATACACTATGCTCTTCCTGCGGGATACCTGAAGGATGAAATTATCGTCGGCGGTATCTTCTACGTGGTGGGTCAGGGCTTTATCAGACTTATGCAGATGCTCGTAGTTCCTCTGGTTTTCTGCTCACTGGTGTGCGGGAGCATGGCCATCGGTGACACGAAGACTCTGGGAAAGGTTGGCGTGAAGACTATCGGCTTCTACCTGGTTACTACGATGATGGCGGTAACTCTGGCGCTGACAGTTGCGCAGCTTATCAATCCCGGGATCGGAGTTAACCTGAGTGCTGTTGAACAGAAGGACGTGACTGCGGCTGAGCCTACTGCAATGGTTGACACTCTGCTGAACATCATTCCAAAGAACCCGATCGGCTCCATGGCTAATGGGGATATGCTGCCAATCATCGTGTTTGCACTGTTCGTTGGTGTTATGCTGGCAAAACTCGGTACGAAGGTTTCAACTGTTTCTAACTTCTTCTCTCAGTTCAACGACATCATGATGGAAATGACTATGACTGTTATGAAGCTGGCGCCTGTGGGAGTTTTCTGCCTGATTGCGAAAACCTTCGCCGAAATAGGCTTTGATGCTTTCGTGCCTATGCTGAAGTACATGCTGGCCGTTTTCCTTGCGCTGATTATCCAGTGTCTGGGCGTGTACCAGATTCTGCTGTTCGTGTTCACAAGACTGAACCCGGTCAAGTTTATCAAGAAGTTCTTCCCGGTAATGATGTTTGCCTTCACTACAGCGACATCCAATGCGACAATTCCTATGTCAATTGATACTCTGGAGAAGAAGATGGGAGTCTCCCGTAAGATTTCCTCATTTACAGTGCCTCTTGGTGCGACTGTAAACATGGACGGTACATCTATCATGCAGGGTGTTGCCGTAATATTCATCGCTCAGGCCTACGGAATCGACCTGAGCCTGGGCCAGCTGGTTACTGTTGTAGCAACTGCAACTCTTGCTTCAATCGGTACTGCCGGTGTTCCTTCAGTTGGTCTGGTTACTCTTTCAATGGTACTGACGTCTGTCGGTCTTCCTGTTGAAGGTATCGCCTTCATCATGGGTATCGACAGAATCCTTGATATGACAAGAACTGCTGTCAATATCACAGGCGATGCTGTCTGCACAACGATCGTTGCCAAGCAGAACGGAGAACTGAAAAAGGAAGTTTTCGAGAGAATGGACAGCTAAGGCCCGGGGGGGCGGAGGCGCGCCCGACTCCACAGCGCTCGCCGCGCAGCCGCCACAGTGCTCGCCGCGCAGCCGCGCCGACAGCGGAGGCGGCATCTCGATTGGCCGCCTCCGGATCGGCCGCCTAGCACAGATGCTCGGCTCGCGCCTTGGTTCCGCTGCGCGCCCGATTTCGCGACTTTTGATGCTTAAAAGTGAGGATTTTGCCTGATTTGAGCCTCATCCAGCATTAAACGGCCGCGTTGCAATAATGCAACGATATTTTTCTGTAGAAAAATTAATATTTATTCTATCTAACGAATATTTATCCTGGAAATACTCGATTTATTAAGTCTGTAATGTATTGTCCAAGTGAAATGCACATACATGAACTGCAGGAGATACAGTATTTTTCATTCGACTGACCTTAACAGGCCTTACAGAGCCTTTCGTGTACATTTTTTAGTCTTACACAGCCTTCGTCACGTGGCCGAGTTTGTGCAAACCAAGGTCAATTCGGGCAAATCGCGGCTGAATTGGATAGCAATTCAACAGAATCGGGCAAATGAATATATTCTTCAAAATATACATTAAAAATCAGGGTATACTGCTGCATCCCAATGATCTGATAATACCAAACAATGATGATTCATGATTATTCAGAATCCTGCTGAACAAGGACAGCCTGTCATTGCAAAAGCCAGACAGAGACGTACATACTGAGCCTGTTAAATCGAAAAATACAGAAAACAAAAGATGTGTGGTATCGCAATTTTACCGCAGTCGCGCAATGCGACGAGGACTTTTGCGAAGCCACACATCTTATTTTTATCCGAAAGTATTTTCGCCTGCTCCGGCAGACGGGTTTTCGCCTGCTCCGGCGTGCTGCCGGCGCCTATTTCAGCAGGCTTGTGCCGTCCATCTCTGCCGGAATTTCCAGGCCCATAAGGGTGAGCATGGTAGGTGCGATGTCTGCCAGCTTGCCGCCGTCAGCCAGAACATCTGAGCCCTTGCGACCTTCAGAGTCTGATGAAATCCATACGAGAGGCACCTGGTTCAGTGAGTGGGCCGTTACTGTGTTGCCCTCGCTGTCTATCATGCAGTCAGCGTTGCCGTGGTCAGCAGTAAGAAGAATCTGGCCGCCCTGAGCGATTACAGCATCCACAATCTGAGGCACACACTTGTCAAGCGCTTCGATAGCGGAAACAGCTGCGCTCATTACACCGGTATGTCCAACCATATCAGCGTTGGCAAAATTCAAGATGATACAGTCGTATCTGTCAGCTTTGATCTGCTCAAGAACCTTCTCGGTTACAGTGTAGGCACTCATCTCAGGCTGCAGGTCGTAAGTCGCAACGCTCGGTGAAGGAACAAGAATTCTGTCCTCACCCTCACACGGCTCCTCCACACCGCCGTTGAAGAAGAAGGTAACGTGAGCATACTTCTCCGTTTCTGCAATTCTCAGCTGCTTCAGACCCAGAGATGAAACGTAGTCGCCGAAGGTGTTTGTCAGCTTCTGAGGCGGGAATGCCACCAGAACGTTCGGCATAGTCGCATCGTATCTCGTCATGCAGACGTATTTCAGATTTTCAATCTGCTTTTCTCTGTCAAAACCGTTAAAGTCAGGGTCAACGAATGCACGGGTGATTTCTCTGGCTCTGTCAGGTCTGAAGTTGAACATCACCATCGCATCACCGGAGTTTACAGTACCGTTGACACCGGAAACAACTGTAGGCTTGACGAACTCGTCGTTTTCCTCGCGCACATATGCAGCGTCCACAGCGGCACAGCCGGTAGCGCTTTCCATCCCGCGGCCCAGGGTCATGGCGTCATAAGCGAGGCTGACCCTTTCCCATCTGTTGTCTCTGTCCATCGCATAGTAACGACCGGAAATCGTTGCAATCTGACCGACGCCGACCTTCCTGATGTGCTCCTCAAGAGCACTTATGTATTCGTTCGCGCATCTTGGCGGCACGTCTCTGCCGTCAAGGAAGCAGTGGATGTAAACCTTAGAGATTCCCTTTCTCTTCGCCATGTCTATCAAAGCGAACAGATGGGAAATATGGCTGTGCACGCCTCCGTCTGACAGAAGACCGAGCAGGTGAAGCGCTGAATCATTTGCGATAACGTGATCCATAGCCTCTGTCAGAGCAGGGTTTTCGAAGAAGTCGCCGTCCTCGATAGCCTTGGTTATTCTTGTCAGCTCCTGATATACGATCCTGCCGGCACCGATGTTCAGATGTCCTACCTCTGAGTTGCCCATCTGACCTTCAGGAAGGCCTACAGCCAGGCCGCATGCGTTTAATCTTGTCCACGGATATTTTTCAAATATTCTGTCTAAATTTGGTTTCTTTGCATTTCTGATAGCGTTAGCTTCCTTTTCGTTTTCATTTAAGCCGTAGCCATCGAGAATCATAAGCATGGTTGGTTTCTTAAGCATTTCCATAATCTTTTCTCCCGTCTACAAATCAATATCGTTTTCATTATATCAGTTTTTTTGGTATAATCAAGAGAAGAGAAAGAGGTAAATGAGGAGAGTTTCAGATGAAGTGGACTGAAAAGCAGAGACAGGCGATAGAGACGAGAAATTCAAATATACTGGTGGCGGCAGCTGCGGGATCGGGAAAGACCGCAGTTCTTGTAGAGCGCATAAAGAGGCTGATTCTCGAAGATGGTGTTCCAATCGACAGGATGCTGGTGGTGACCTTTACCAACGCGGCAGCCTTCGAGATGAAGGAAAAAATAAGAAACGCCATATATAAAGAGATAGATGAGAATCCGGATAACGGACCGGCTCTGAGAGAACAGCTGAACCTGCTGGGAAGAGCCAATATAAGCACCTTCCATGCCTTTGCCCTGGAGGTGATCAGAACCTTCTTCTACAGCCGTGACATAGAGCCCAACTTCGCAATCTGTGACGATTCACAGAGGACTATTCTCAAGGAAGAGGCTATGGACAGCCTTATGGAGGACTTCTTCGAGGAAGGTACGGATGAATTCTACACCTTCCTGAACAAGTACAGCTCCGGAAGAAATCAGAGAAAGGTCAGAAACATAATAGATGATACATATAACTCCCTTCAGGCACTGCCGTATCCGTGGAAGTGGCTGGACGAGAACATAGAGGAGCTGAAGAGGACACCGGAGGAGTACAGGGGTTCCAGACTGGAGGCAATGATTGACAGGCTGGTGCTGGAGACCGCCCGGAATCTGTTCAGTCTGGTAAAAACGAGAGAAGAGCTTCTGGATGACTACGGCCTGGACAGACTGGCCGACAAGGTTCACGAAAAGGAAACAGAGCCTCTCACTGCGGCGTTCCGGGTATATGAGGAGACAGGAAACTCAGAAGGCATCAGGAGCGCCATTCTTGCCTTCGAAACAGATCGTCTGACGCCTAAAAAGGAAGAGAAGGATACTTACGCCGGCTGCAGGGAGAGGATTCAGTCTCTCGGCAAACAGGCCCGCGAGTTGGCGGCAGGAATCAGAGACCTGCTGGACCCTGAAGAACTGAGAAACAGCATTCTGGAGATTAATCAGACGGTGCCCGAGGCAGAGACACTGCGAAAGCTGCTGGTGGGTTTTGATAAAAGGTTCAAAGCCGCCAAGGCAGAAAAAAACCTGGTGGACTTCAACGACATCGAGCATTTCGCACTCTCCATTCTGGAGAACGAAGAGGTCTGCGACTACTACCGGGAGAAATTTGACTGCATTTTCATAGATGAATATCAGGATACCAATGTGCTGCAGGAGGAGATAATCTCGCGGGTGAAGAGAGAAAACAACCTCTTTATGGTAGGAGACATCAAGCAGAGCATATACAAGTTCCGGCTTGCCGAGCCGGAGATTTTCCAGAGGAAATACGACGAGTACGCTCACTCGGACGACTCAGTGAAAATCGACCTGAACCAGAACTTCCGGAGCAAGTCGAAGATTCTGGAAGGAATCAACGGGATTTTCGAGGAGATAATGGACGGCTACGACGATGCGGCCAGGCTTTATCCGGGCGTGAGCTACGACGGTCCGTACAACCTTGAGCCGGAGACAGTCATTATCGACACCGGAGATATGGAGGGTGCCGACCCTGAGATTATGGAGCTGAAAGCCACCGAAATGGAGGCGCTTCAGGTCTGCCGTATTATTCGTGAAAACCTGGGACGGCCTTTTTACGACCACAAGGCTGACGTGACCAGACCCCTTGAAAAAAGAGACATTGTCATTCTCATGAGAGGTGTGCGGAACTATGCATCCACCTTTTACAGCGTGCTGAAGGACAGCGGGATTGACGCCTTCGTGGACGACAGCGACGGCTATTTCGACACTATGGAGATTAACGTGTTCCTGAACCTGCTCAGCATCATAGACAACAGGCTGCAGGACGTTCCCCTTATCAGTGCGCTTCATTCTGAAATCTTCGGCTTCAGTGCCGGAGAGCTGGGTCGGGTTCGCGCTCAGTTCAGAGACGGCTCATACGCGGAGGCTTTCATGGCCTACGCCAGAGAGGGCAGCAGCAGGGGTCTGAGGGACAAGTGCGCTGCCGTTTTATCAAAACTCACTGAGTGGAAGTCTCTTTCGGGAACCATGCCTCTCGGGGCTTTTCTGTGGAAGCTGCTGACTGACACGGGATATTATATGCAGATGGGAACCATGCCGGGAGGGGCTCAGAGACAGGCAAATCTGCGGGTTCTGGTGGATAAGGCAGAGGGCTTTACAGGGGACAGACAGGTTTCTCTGTACGGTTTTATAAGATATATTGAGACAGTTAAGGCGAAAAAGGTTGCTGTCGGTCAGGTAAAGCTTCTGGGAGAACAGGATGATCTGGTAAGAATCATGACCATTCACAAGAGCAAGGGACTGGAGTTCCCGATGGTTATAGTCTGCGGAATGGGTAGAAATCTGACCTATTCGAAGAACGAGGCCGGTGTGTCTCTGCACAAGGACGTGGGTCTGGGTCTGACGCTGGTAAACTATGAGGAAAAATGGCTGAAGAAGACTCTCGTGCAGCAGCTGATTGCAAGGCGGGTTAAGCAGGAGGAGGTGCAGGAGGAAAAGAGAATCCTGTACGTTGCCATGACCCGTGCAAAGGATATTCTCTATCTGGTGGGAACCACAAGAGAAGGCTCTAAGTTTGCATGTGATGACGGGGGATACGTGCCCGGAGACAAAAGCTACCTGGACATGATTGGTTTTGTTCGGAAAAAGACTGTAATGCCGGCATCGGCGCTTGAATACAGCCTTGAGGACAGCCGGCTGAGAGGTCCTGTCGGACGGGACGTGTTCGGTGAGAAGCCTGACCCGGCAAGAAGGCAGGAGATAGAACGAAGACTGAACTTCCGGTATCCGTATGGAGAGCCGGCAAACGATAAACAGAAGTATTCCGTTTCTGAACTGAACAGGCAGCAGGATGAGCGGACAGAGGTGCCTTTGAGAAAGCCGGTTTTCCTCGAGGAGGAGAGAGGCCTTACTGCTGCGGAGAAGGGACTCGTTTACCATGCCGTAATGGAGTATGCCGACTTCGGCAGGGCTGAAGCGGAAGGCCTTGCATATATCGAAGAGGCTGTATCTGAAATGGTTGACAGGGAAATTCTAACTCAGGAGGAGGCAGGGGCTGTTTATCTGCCTAACATAGCGGCATTCTTCAGGACAGCTGTGGGCAAGAGGGCTGCAGATGCTTTCCGGCACGGAGCTCTGGTAAAAGAGAAGCCTTTTGTGCTGAAGCTGGAGCGCAACGGTGAGGACGTGCTGGTTCAGGGTATTATTGACTGCTTCTTTGAGGAAGAGGACGGATTCGTCCTGGTTGACTACAAGACCAACTGGATTGACAGGAGCAGGCCGGAGGAAGAGGAGTTCGGAAGGTTGAGAAACACATACAGCGAGCAGCTTCGAATATATAAGGAAGCCATCGAGAAGGCAAAGGGAAGACCTGTCAGGGAATCATATCTGTATCTTGCCAATATCGGTGAAGTTGTAGAAATGTAAAAAACATTTGAATTTTGACAAAAATCATATATAATATGAAATAGCGTATTGTCGTTTTTTAAGAGTTTCTTAGAAAGGGAGCATATAGCAATGAAAAATCATAGGCTTTGGGCTTTGATGCTTTCCTTTGTGCTTGCGTTCACCATGTGTATCGGAAGCCTGGAGAGTGTATTTGCCGAAGAGGTTGGCGAAGAACCTGCTGACACTCCGTCTGTTCAGCTGGAGCTCGTTGAATCTGATGATTCTACTTCCTTATGCTACAAAGTCGTGGTTCCCGGAAGAGGCTATCTGGAAATCAGTTTCCCTGCTGATGAAGAGGACTCCGAAAAGGTCTACGATACTAAGCTTTTAAACTACGAAAAACAGTCTCTGGTTGGAGACGACTGGCAGTCTGTTACCGCTGAAATGGACTATACCGTAAGCTATGGCGTGTCTGCAGGCACATATTATCTGCTGGTTGACGGCGAAGATGGTTTGGCAGAGGTTCCTTCTGTAACATTCGAAGCAGTTGACAACAACAGCGGCAGCACTAAGGCCAAGGCGGTTTCTGTCTACAAGGGCAGAGCCGAGAAGGAGGGCATTATTACTGCGAAGCAGAAGCAGACAGCCTGTCAGTGGTACAAGTTCAAGGTAAGCAAGGCGCAGAAGGTTACAATCAGAATAACTGGCAAAACCAATGGTAATGGTCTGAAGTTCACTATTATGGACAAGAACGGCTCAACTGTTGTCAGAACTATCGATGGAGACACTTCCGTAAGAGAAGTCAGTCTCTACTCAATAGTAAACAAGAAGAAACAGCAGCAGCTTGCCCCTGGAACTTACTGGATTAAGGTTCAGAAGGTGGATGAGACGGGAAGCGGCTATTACTCAATCAAATGGAAGTAAATTAAGTAAAAAAATTCCTGAGGCTTTTGTGCTTCAGGAATTTTTTTATGGTGCGTTACCCGGGAAGGCCGGTCATGCGCCTGATGATTCTATCATTTGTGGCATAAAATGAATTATTTAAGCCAAAAAGTACCACATGGACACCTGACATAGCTATATAATAGGAATTTGACTGGAAAATGCCTGGAAAATATCTGGAAAGAAACAGGACTTTGATCGGTAACTGTTTGATTCCTGACCATTATCTTGCATTTGAATACATTTTCATACATATTCTGACTGTATCTGCCAGAGACATGGAACAGGATGCGTTATTTCTGAAGTAGTTCTAAAGCATCTCTAAAGCATATCGGAAGCTTGTGGTACTTTTTGACTAAAAAAACGAGAAATATCCTGCATCTGATAGAAAAATGTGACTCACGAAAGAGTCATGAGTCACATTAACGTGGCAAAGCCACTCTTATTATTTAATTTTGTAAATTATATTCAGGATTTATACAATACCCTGTGCCATCATAGCCTGTGCAACCTTTTCGAATCCGGCAATGTTTGCACCCTTTACAAGGTCATAGCCTAAGCCGTATCTCTCGGAAGCTTCTGCAGCGTTCTTGTGGATGTTAACCATGATGCTCTCAAGCTGTTCGTAAACCTGTTCAGGTGAGAATACAGTGTGACCTGCGTTCTGTCCCATTTCGATGCATGAGCAAGCTACGCCGCCTGCGTTAGCAGCCTTGGATGGTCCAATGATTACGCCGTTGTCCTGAAGGTACTTGATAGCTTCGTTAGTTGTAGGCATGTTTGATCCTTCGCAAAGGAACTTGCATCCGTTAGCAACCATTTTTTCAGCATCTTCCATGTGGATTTCATTCTGAGTAGCACATGGGATGTAAAGGTCAGCCTTAACTCCCCAAGGCTTTTCTCCCGGATAGAAAGTAGCTCCCGGGAACTTGTCTGCGTAAGGTGCGCAGATGTTCTTTCCGGATCCTCTTAATTCAAGCAGGTAATCTTCCTTTTCGCCAGGAGTGATTCCGTCCGGATCGTAGATGTATCCGTCAGGTCCTGAGATTGTGATTACCTTAGCACCAAACTGGTTCAGCTTCTGAGCTGTTCCCCATGTAACGTTACCGAAGCCTGAAAGTGCAACTGTCTTGCCAGCCAGCTCTTCTCCGTTAGCTTTCAGCATTTCTCTTGCGAAGAATACGATACCGTATCCTGTAGCTTCTGTTCTTCCGTGTAATCCGCCGTATGCAAGGCCTTTACCTGTTAATACGCCTTCATATCTGTTAGCCAGTTTCTTGTACTGACCGAACAGATATCCGATTTCTCTTGCGCCTACACCAAGGTCACCGGCAGGAACGTCTGTGTAAGGTCCGATGTGTCTGAACAGTTCGCTCATGAATGCCTGACAGAAACGCATGATTTCTCCGTCTGATTTTCCGTTTGGATCGAAGTCAGCTCCACCCTTGCCTCCTCCGATTGGAAGACCAGTCAGGCTGTTCTTGAAAATCTGTTCAAATCCTAAGAACTTGATGATTCCGGGATATACGTTAGGTGCAAATCTTAAACCGCCTTTGTAAGGTCCGATAGCACTGTTGAATTCGTATCTGTATCCCCTGTTAACCTGAACCTTGCCGTTGTCGTCAACCCAAGGTACTCTGAAGCTGATTCCTCTTTCAGGTTCGATAAGTCTTTCGATAAGGCCTGCTTCAACGTATTCAGGATGTGCCTCAAGTACAGGTTCAATTGATGTAAGTACTTCTTCAACTGTCTGCAGGAACTCTGGTTCGCCAGGGTTTCTTTTCTTAGCAATATCAATGTACTGCTCTACTAATTTGCCCATTTTCTTTTACTCTCCTCTTTATAAAAAATAATCACTGCGTGTGTAATACGTTAAGTCCAATATAACACTATGTTAAATTGTCGTCAAGGGGATAAAAGGATAGAAAATTAGCGGTAAAATCGAAGAATATTAAGTCAAAATCGCTTGAAAAAAAAGGCGATTTTCGGTATAATTTAATGTCAGAAACTAAAATGAAAGGGGGCCGTTAAAATGGACAACAGAACGATAGACACAGAAATTTTAATGGAAGAATCCCTTGAGAAAATTCTGGAGTGGCTTGAGGAAAAGAAATATTTCCAGGCGAGAGACGAACTGCTGAAATACAACGCGGTTGACATTGCGGAAATGCTGGAGGATATCTGCGGGGAAATGGACATCGACATGACCATCATCCTGTTCAGGCTGCTGCATAAGGATATATCAGTAGAAGTCTTTGCCGAACTGTCATCTGATACGCAGGTTGACATCATCAATGCCATTACAGATAAGGAACTTGATTACATCGTAAGCGAACTGGACTTCGACGATAAGATCGACGTGCTGGAAGAACTGCCGGCGAATGTAGTAAACAAGATTCTGGAGAATACTCCTAAGAACGAAAGAAAGCTGATTAACACCTTCCTTAACTATCCTGACACCTGTGCGGGCAGTCTGATGACTCCTGACTACATCAGTCTGGACAAGGACTGGAACGTTCAGAGAGCCTTAGAACACATAAAGAGTGAAGGTATGGATGCGGAAACAGTGTACACCTGTTACGTAAGAGATACCGGAAGAAAGCTTCTTGGAATCGTTTCTCTGAGTACACTGGTAATCTCAGACAATGAAGTCAAGATAAAGGATATAATGGTAACGGACTACGTTTTCGAAAACGTATACGACGACCAGGAGGATGTTTCTGAGGACTTTAAGAAATACGGCTTCCTTGCTATTCCTGTTGTCGACAATGAACACCGTCTGGTGGGTATCATCACTGTCGACGATATTCTGGATGTCATGGAAGAAGAGGCCACCGAGGATATCGAGAGAATGAACGGTGTCATAGACTGGGAAAACTCAGACAAGGGTTACCTGGACATGTCCGTGTGGCAGCACGCCCTTAACCGTCTGCCATGGCTGCTCATCCTGATGGTGGCATATATATTTACCGGAATGATTATCACAAAATTTGAGGCCAGACTGTCACAGATCATCTGTCTGGTGGCGTATATGCCTATGCTGATGGGAACCGGAGGAAATACCGGCTCTCAGGCTGCAACTCTGATTATCCGTGGTCTTGCGACAAACGAGGTCGACACCTCGGATGTTCTGAAGGTTCTGTGGAAGGAACTGAGAATCGGCCTTATCCTGGGAGGTGTTCTCAGTGCGGTAAACTTCGCCAGAGTGTGTCTGCTGGACGGAAACAGCCCGGAAATTGCACTGACAGTATGTGTGGCTATGCTGCTCATAGTTGTGTTTGCCAAGGTTCTGGGAAGTATGGTTCCGCTTGTAGTAAAGATGCTCAAGCTCGACCCGGCACTGATTGCAAATCCGGCGATCTCGTCTGTATCTGACATGGTTGCCCTTACTATTTACTTTGCTATGGCATCGCTGTTCCTGAACCTGTAAACTGGTGAAATATGAAAATTGTAGGTTTAACTGATAGAAGTTTTGTTAATACTGTTATTAGAAAGCGTCCCGGAAACGTACATAAGGGGGACTGCGGAAAGGTTCTTCTGGTCTGCGGGTCTGTCGGCATGGCAGGTGCATCTGTTTTTGCATCCAAGGCGGCTATGCGCAGCGGAAGCGGCCTGGTGAAGCTGTGCACGCCGCGGGAGAATTTCCCCATTCTTCAGATTTCTGTACCTGAGGTAATTTGTACCGGGTGGGATGACGTAAAGGACGACCTAATGCAGTATGATTCGGTTGCAATAGGCCCGGGAATGGGAGTTGGTGAGAGAACAGAGGTTATTCTTACAGAGATACTTAAGGAATATGACAGAACTGTGGTTATCGACGCGGACGGCCTGAATACAGTGGCAGGCAGCAGGGCTCTGCAGGCTTTGATAAAAGAGAGAGGTGCGTCTGTGGTTATGACTCCCCACATCGTTGAGGCGGGGAGACTGCTGAGAGACGAGATAGGAGACCGTTCAGCACGTGATTATTCCAGACTTGAGCTGGCGGAAATGCTGGTGGACAAGTACGGATGCGTTGCGGTCCTTAAAGGAGAGAACACTCTGGTAGCCGTATCGGAGTGTGAAGCATATACTAATACTACAGGTAATCCGGGAATGGCGACTGCAGGCTCGGGAGATGTCCTGACCGGTGTGATTGCATCATTTGCGGGGCAGGGACTTTCGCCGGGAGATGCTGCCAGGGCCGGAGTATTTGTACACGGAATGAGCGGTGATCTGGCTGCTGAAAGTCTGGGAGTTTACGGACTTATAGCCAGTGACATAGTTAACAACCTACCTTTAGCTCTTAAAGATTTAGTGGAATGAGACAAGGAGTGTTGGGCTTTGATAGTGAAGAAGGGAGATCTTTACTTCGCTGATCTAAGTCCGGTTGTCGGCTCTGAACAGGGCGGAATCAGACCAGTACTCGTAGTTCAAAATGATATAGGAAATAAATACAGCCCCACAATTATTGTGGCCGCCATCACATCAAAGACAAAGGCAAACCTGCCGACTCATGTGGAGTTAGCAGCTGCTGACGGCGGACTTAGCAAAAACTCGGTGGTTCTTCTAGAACAGCTAAGGACCATCGACAAGCGAAGACTAAAGGAACACATCGGTTCTCTGGATGAGGCACAGCTGCCAAGTGTGAATCAGGCACTCAGTGTAAGTCTGGGCATCACACCTTCGGAGAACAGGTAAATCTGATTATAGAGGGCTGAAAATTATTTTTCAGCCCTTATATATAGTGTTTAATAAAACGGAGGACAATAATGGAAACAAAACAGTATGAAGAATTGGCCAGAAAGATCAGGACGGACATCATTCGTATGGTACATAGCGCAGGTTCCGGACATCCGGGTGGATCTCTTTCCGCTGCGGAAATCGTAACTGCCCTTTACTTCAAGGAAATGAACATTGATCCTGAGAATCCCAAGATGGAGAATCGCGACAAGTTCATTCTTTCCAAGGGACATGCTGCTCCTGTGCAGTACGCTGCCCTTGCTGAAAGAGGCTACTTCCCTGTAGAGGATACGCTTACTCTTCGTAAGCTGGGAAGCAGATTCCAGGGACACCCTAACATGCACAAGGTTCCCGGAATTGAAATGTCCACAGGCTCACTGGGACAGGGTATCTCAGTATGCGTGGGAATGGCTATTGCAAACAAGATGGATAAGAATCCGGGAAGAATCTATACTCTTCTCGGTGACGGAGAGCTTCAGGAAGGTCTTGTATGGGAAGCTGCAATGGCAGCAGGACACTACGGTCTGGACAACCTGGTAGCTATCGTGGATAATAACGGACTGCAGATTGACGGAAAGAACGACGACGTTATGACTGTAAAGCCTATCGATGAAAAGTTCAGGGCATTCGGATGGAACGTTGTTGAAATTGACGGACACAATTTTGAGGAAATCTTTGACGCCTTTGATAATGCAAGAGCCTGCAAGGGTAAGCCAACAGCTGTTATCGCTCATACCCACAAGGGCAGAGATGTTTCATTTATGGAGGACAATGCGGGCTGGCACGGAAAGGCTCCTAGCGATGAACAGGCTAAGCAGGCATTTGAAGAACTGGGAGGTGAATGGTAATGGCAGATAAAATCGCAACCAGAGCGGCTTACGGTGAAACATTAGTTGAAGTAGGTGCTGAAAATCCTAACCTTGTAGTTATGGATGCCGACCTTTCAGGTTCAACTATGACAAAGAAATTCGGAGAAGCATATCCTGACAGATTCTTTAACATGGGAATCGCAGAGCAGAACCTGTATGCTGCGGCAGCGGGAATCGCTCTTTCAGGAAAGACTGTATGTGCTTCGACCTTCGCAATGTTTGCGGCGGGAAGAGCATTTGAAATCATCAGAAACTCAATCGGATACACAGGTGCAAACGTTAAAATCTGTGCAACCCACGCAGGTATCACTGTCGGCGAGGACGGTGCAAGCCACCAGACCTTCGAGGACCTGGCACTTATGAGAACGATTCCGGGCATGACGGTAGTAAATCCTTGCGACGGTGTCAGTGCAAAGAAGCTTCTTAAGAAGGTAATCGGCTTTGACGGTCCTGCTTACGTAAGACTGGGCAGAGCAGCAGTTCCGGTATTCTACGGAGAAGATGCAGAATTCACTATCGGAAAGGCTAATGTTCTGAGAGAAGGCAAGGACGCTGCAGTAATTGCAACAGGAATCATGGTTGCAGAGGCTATGGCGGCGGCTGAGACTCTTGCGGCTGAAGGCATCGAAGTGAGAGTCATCGACATGCACACCATCAAGCCTATCGATGAGGAAATCATTATCAAAGCTTCCGGCGACACAGGCAGAATCGTTACTGCTGAAGAGCACTCTGTAATCGGAGGACTCGGCAGTGCAGTTGCTGAGGTTCTTTGCCAGAAGGCTCCTGCAAGGATGGCTATGGTTGGACAGAAGGATACCTTCGGTGAATCCGGCAAGCCTGACCAGCTGAAGGAAAAATACGGAATGACAGCGGCTGATATTGTGGCGGCAGTTAAAGGTTTAATGTAATAATAAGACTCCCCTCCCCATAAATTGTAGAATAAGGAGGGGAGTTTTTATATGAAAAAACAGTTTATTGCCATAGGTCTGGCTGCTGTTGTACTGATCGGGCTGATGATTTACTTCGGCATCAGTATAGGTCCTGCCCGGGTTGACTTTCAGCAGATATCCGAAAAGAAAATACCGAGAGAAATAGACGCGGAGATAATGCCGGAATACAGGGAACTGGAGCGCGCCTTTGCATGCAGAGTGGGAGATGAGGTGTACGTTGTTGTAACCAGAGGCACCAAGCCTACCACAGGATTTGAGGTAAGTGTGGATAAGATGGAGCTTTCGGCAAAGGATAACAAGAGTAAGCTGACGGTATATGCGGATTTTGCAGATCCTGAGCATCCGGAGCGGCTTGCCCAGGTGAAAAGCTACCCTTATACAGTAGTTCGTGCGGATATGAAGGGGCTGCCGGATGAGATAGAGCTGAAGGTGAATTACATAAAATAGGAATTGAAAAAATGCCGTTTACGCTTTAAATTTAGCAGAAAATGTAGTATAATTGACAATGTATGAGAATGTGCTGATATATGAAAGGATTCCATATGATTGTATTTGAAAATGTAACAAAGATTTACGACGGCGACAACGTAGGACTGGAAAATGCGAGTGTCAGAATCAACAAGGGAGATTTTGTCTTCCTGGTAGGTCCCAGCGGAGCCGGTAAATCCACTTTTATAAAGCTTATCCTGAAGGAGATAAACGCCGATTCAGGAAGCATTCAGGTAAACGGCAAAGAAGTCACTAAGCTGAGCAACAGAGAGGTGCCTCAGCTGAGAAGACGCATCGGTATAGTATGGCAGGATTTCAGACTTCTGCCAAACAAGACAGTATTCGAAAACGTGGCCTTTGCCATGGAAATACTGCACAAACCAAAAAGAACAATCAGAAAGAAGGTACCTCAAGTGCTCAGCCTTGTAGGTATCCTGGATAAAGCGGACAAGTATCCCAACGAGCTGTCTGCAGGTGAACAGCAGAGAGTGGCGATTGCAAGAGCAATCATCAACAAGCCTACAGTCCTTATTGCGGACGAGCCTACAGGGAATCTTGACCCGGATACAGCTGCAGAAATCATGGATCTGCTGAACCAGATAAATATAACCGGAACAACGATTCTGATGGTCACTCACGCTAAGGATATAGTAGACCGCATGCAGAAGCGCGTAATTGCAATTGAGTCCGGTCACATCGTAAGAGATGAATTCGGCCAGTACGGATATGCAGAGGAGTCCGGCGGGGAATACGGAGAGAGTGAAGTCGCGGCTGAGGATGAAGCTGCTGAGGAAGATGTTGTGGCAGAAACAGAGGCTGAACCCGTGTCAGCGGCAGAGAACGATAATGATACCAAGCCTGAGGATGAGACTGAAGCCGAGCCTGCTGAGGAGGCTGAAGCCGAAGAGGATGATAATACAGCAGAAACTGATACGGAAAAGCTGGCAGAGGAAATTGTAGACAGAATTGTAGCTGCGGCCGCAGCCGCAAGTGAAGCAAAGGCGTCCGGCGAGGTAGAAAGTTCCGAGGCGGCAGGAGAACCTGTGCCGGCAGCCGGGGAAGAGGTAATTGAAGAAATCGCAACAGATGCCGCAGAAGAAACTGCAGAATCTGAAGAAACTGCCGACGGCGACTGTGGCGAAGCTGAAACAGAAGGGGATATTAAGGAAGAGGAGGTGCCTAAGGATGAGAACGATAGGCTATAACATCCGGCAGGCATTTCGTCAGCTGGGCAGAAACAAAGGAATGGGCTTTGCATCCATATGCGCAATCACGGCGATGATGCTTATTCTGGGTCTGTTCTTTGTAATCACAGTGAATGTGAACCTGTTCTCCGAAATGGTCAAGTCGGACTTCGAACAGGTGGAAATATTTATCGAGGACTCGTGCAGTGAAGCTGAGATTCAGCAGATAATGGCAAACCTTCAGGATCAGAAGGACGTTGAGAAGGTTGAATTCAGAAGTAAAGAGGATGCTCTTAAGATAATGAAGCAGAGATGGGGAGAAAGCGGCTACCTGCTGGATTCTCTGAACAAGAATCCTCTGCCGAGTTCTGTAATCGTAACCGTAAAGAGTCTGGAGAAGGCTGACAAGGTTACCGAATATGCACAGGAGATTGACGGCGTAGAGGACGTGAAATACTATAAGGAGACTGTGGAGAAGCTCACCAAGGTTACTGACTTTCTTCAGCTTACAGCCCTTATTATTATGGCCTTTCTGGTTGTCGTTTCGGTAATCGTCGTATCCAACACCATCAAGCTTACCGTATTCGCAAGATCGAAGGAAATCTCCATAATGAGCTACATCGGAGCAACCAACTGGTTTATCAGAGGACCTTTCCTGGTGGAGGGAATTATAATCGGAATCATTTCCTCCCTTGTTGCGGCACTGATAACCTATCTGGCATATTCCAGGGTTGTATCGATTATAGGAATACAGGTTATGACCATACTGTCATCACCTCTTGTTCCGGCAGCATACCTTGCAGGAAATCTGATATGCATCTTCATGGCGATAGGTGTCAGCATCGGAGCCTGCGGAAGCATTATTTCCATGAGAAAGTTCTTAAGAACGTAGGGGAGAATTAGAGAGGATTATCACATGAAGACAAGAAAAAAGATTACAGCAGTTGTACTGTCGCTGATTCTGGTATTCACCTTAAGCAGCTCCGCAATAGTATACGGAACATCTATTTCAGAGCAGCAGCAGGCCCTGGAGGAAGTGGAAAACAACCGCAACGAGATAGAGCAGAGCATGGAGACGCTGGTGAGCCAGATTGAAGAGGGCCAGGCGGAAATCGACAGCATTCAGGCAACCATCAATCAGAAGATGGAGGAAATCAAAGAGGCAACTGCATCCATTCAGAAAACGGAAAAGAAAATAGCATCCACAGAAGAGGAACTGAACAAAAGACTGAGGGTAATGTACAAGAACGGCTCTGTCGGATTCCTGGACGTGCTGTTCGGCTCAAACAGCATCTCTGAATTCCTTTCCAATGTGGAAATGATTCAGAGAATATACAAGAATGACCAGGATACCATCACAACTCTTCAGAAACAGCAGGATGAGCTGGAACAGAAGAGAAAGACTCTGAAGGCGGAGCAGGATGAGCTGAAGGAAGAAAAGCAGAAGGCTCAGGAAAAGAAGGACGCGCTTGACAGCAAGAAGCAGGAGCTGCAGGCAAAGCTGGATGAGCTTAATGCAGAGGCCAACAGAATCAGCGGTCTGATCAAGCAGCTGCAGGAGGCAAACAAAAACAAGCAGCCTGCATACACAGGTAACGGTCAGTTCGGATGGCCGACAGATTCAAGATACATAACATCAGAATTCGGTGGAAGAATACATCCGATAACAGGAATCTACACAGGACATACAGGAATAGACATCGGAGCTTCATACGGATCACCTGTATACGCCTCCGAGTCCGGAACAGTAATCCTGGCTGAGTGGTACGGCGGATACGGATATGCGGTAATCATCGACCACGGAAGCGGAATCAGCACCCTGTACGGACACAACAGCTCACTTGCTGTAAGCGCCGGACAGACTGTTTCACGAGGACAGGTCATTGCAAGCTGCGGTTCAACAGGATGGTCAACAGGTCCTCACGTTCATTTCGAGGTGAGAATCAACGGCGAGTACGTCAACCCGCTGAGTTACCTGTAAAATACATATTAAAAGAGGTTAAATGAATATACATCCAAAGATTAAAGAAATACTGAATAATAGAGGAATTGTGGGGGACTCTGAGATTTCAGAGTTCCTCTCAGATAAACCTCAGAAGACATACGATCCATTCCTGCTTCTGAATATGGAAGAAGGGGTGGATTTAATACTGTCAGCCATAGACGAGGGAGAGCGCATCTGCATATACGGAGACTACGATGCAGACGGAATAACCTCGACTGCGGTGCTCATGGAGGTGCTGTCAAATCTGACAGACAACCTTACATACTACATTCCGTCACGCTTTGACGAGGGTTACGGCCTGAACTGCAAGGCAATAGACAAGATCAAAGCCGACAATGTGGACCTGATCGTAACTGTCGACTGCGGAAGCGTTTCCTATGACGAGGTTGAATATGCCAAGTCTCTGGGACTGAAGGTGCTGGTAACCGATCACCATACCATTGCGGACAGAATAGCGGACTGCCCTGTTATCAACCCGATGCAGCCCGGCTGCCCGTATCCATTCAAGAGACTTGCCGGTGTGGGCGTTGCGTTCAAGCTGGCACAGGCCATCGTAACGGTGACGGGACTGCCAAAATCCGTGGTGACGAAAACACTTGATGTGGTAGGAATCGGAACTATCGGAGATATCGTTCCGCTGATGGACGAAAACAGAACCATCGCAAAGTACGGCATCAGAATGCTGAATCTTACCGAAAGACCGGGAATCAGCAGCCTGATAGAGGGAATTAGCCTGAAAAAGGGAAATATCAACTCCGGGAACATCTCCTTCGGCATCGTGCCCCACATTAATGCGGCGGGCAGAATGGAGCACGCCTATACTGCGGCGCGTCTGATAATGTCAGAGAACATCTCTCAGGCAAGAGAGGGAGTATCAAAGCTCATTAAGTTCAACAACCTGAGAAAGAGCCGGCAGGAGGCCGCATTCAAAGAGTGCGAGAAGCTGATAAGTGAAAAATATATGGACGATAATTTCCTTGTTATTCAGCTTGAGGATGCCCATGAGGGAATCACAGGAATTGTAGCAGGAAAGATAAAGGAAAAGTATTACAGACCTGCAGTAATCGTAACGCCGATAGGCGATGGATTAGTAAAGGGAACGGGTAGAAGCATCCCCGGGGTAAATCTGTACAGCCTTCTTAAGGAGTGTGAAGGGCTGTTCGAAAAGTTCGGCGGCCATGCTGCAGCCTGCGGATTTTCCATGAAAATGGAAAATGTGGATGAGCTGAGAAAAAATCTGAACCGGTCTCTGGAGGTTTTGATAGAAGAGGAACCTGACCTGATGGAGGAAAAGCTGGAGGTGGATTCACACCTTGAGGCCGGCGACATCTGTCTGCAGCTTGTGAAGGAGCTGGAGCTTCTGGAACCCTTCGGTGCGGCCAACCCGCAGCCTGTATTTTCTTTCCGCGGAAGGCCCTGCAGCATAAGGAAAATGGGCACAGACGGGCAGTATACCAGGTTTACGGCTGTTCTGGAAAACGGGAAGGAGCACACCTGCGTGATTTTTAAGAACGCGCCGGAATATGATGAGTTGCTGAAAGGCGGCGAATATGTTACCATAATAGGAACACTGGAATCCCAGAACTGGAATGGCAGAGAGTACCTGCAGACCACGGTGCTGTCTGTCGAAAAATAAGAGGGACTTATGATAAAGATTAAGAAGTCAAGCCTGGTAACGGCGATAATCGTGTCAATGATTGCCGCGGTGCTTATTGCCGGGGGAATAGGTTACGGGCTTATGGCGGCCAACGGCATCACGCTGGTCAACAAAGAAAAATACGAGACATACGAAGAGATTGCAGAAAAGTACGGGAAGCTTTACAGACTTCAGACGATGATTGAAAACAATTATCTGTGGGATGTTGATGAGGAAAGCCAGATGGACAGCGTGTACAAGGCACTGGTGTCATCTCTCGGGGACAAGTACTCTGCTTATTACGACGCGGAGGAAACGGAGAAGCTGACGGAATACATCAACGGAACCTTTGCGGGGGTAGGCATAATATTCAGCCAGTCAAAGGATGACCCGACAAGATATCCGATAGGAAGTGTGATTAAGGACAGCCCTGCTGATTCTGCGGGGATAAAGAAGGGCGACATCATCCTTGAGGTGGACGGCAAGACCTTTGAGGATATTGAAAAGGTGGCGGAAGCGCTCAAGGGCGAGCTTGGAAGCCGGGTCAGGGTAACCTTCGAGAGAGACGGCAAAAGCAGGACCGTCCAGCTCGTAAGAGGTACCATAGAGCAGCCATCGGTAGGCTCCACGGTAATAGATAAAAAGTATGGCTATATATACATTTCGGCTTTTGAGAAGGAAACAGACAAGCAGTTTGAGGAAGCCCTCACAAAGCTGGAAAACCGCAGCCTTAAGGGTCTGATTATTGACCTCAGAGGCAACGGAGGCGGGATAGCAGAGGTAGGCATAAACATTGCCGACATGCTGCTTCCGGAGTGTGTGATAACCAAGACTGTGGACAAAAACGGCAAGGAAGAGGTTTACAATTCGGACGGGGAGTGCACCAGACTGAAATACGTGCTTCTGGTGGACGGTGATACGGCCAGCTCTTCGGAGATTGTTGCCGCCGCGGTGAGAGACAACAAGGGCGGAAAGATCGTGGGAACGAAGACCTTCGGAAAGGGCATCATCCAGACTATGGAGGTGCTTAAGGACGGTTCCTCAATCAAGCTGACCACCATGGAATATCTTTCACCTGACGGAAGCCACATCCACGAAAAGGGCATCAAACCGGACTATGTGGTGAAGCAGTCAAAGAAAAGCAGCAAGGACACCCAGCTGCAGAAAGCAATTTCTCTGCTGAAATAGTTTTTTGACTTTAATGCATTAGTGTGATACAATTCTAGTAACTGTGAAGAACAGCGATGAAAGGAGCACTTGCTATGGAATACGATTCAAAATTCAAGAGTGAGGTAATGGATGAATTTTTCGAGGCCGTACTTCTGCTTAAAGATTTGGATGATTGTTATAGGTTTTTTGAGGATGTGTGTACAATCAACGAGCTTCGTGCCATGACTCAGAGAATGCAGGTAGCCAAACTGCTTGCAGATAAAAAAACTTACAGCGAAATTGAAGAGCTTACCAAGGCGTCTACTGCTACAATAAGCAGAATAAACAAATGCCTTGTATACGGCGCAGGCGGTTATGAGCTTGTAATAGAAAGACTCAAGGAAAAGGAATAGAAGAAATCCGGCGTGATGGTATGGTAAAAATGTCATCACGCTTTTTGTTTTCATGAGCATGTTTACGGGAGGATATTTTGGATATTATTTATGTATGCAGAGGAAAGGTTTTTCACGGCGAAAAGGGGTATCCGAGGGTTGTGAAATGTGCATCGGCGTTTGCCGATTCGATTGGAATTTCAAGGCCATCGGTTATCAAAACCCACTCGAAGGGAAAACCTTATTTTTCGGACAGTCCTATGGAATTTTCACTTTCACACAGCGATGATCTGTGGGCCTGCGTGTACAGTGAGGCGCCCTGCGGCCTGGATGTTCAGCTGAAAAAGGAGATTAATTACAGGCGTATCGGGGAGAGAATATTCTCAGACAGGGAAATGAGGTACCTGAAGATGGCCGGTGGCGGCGGAGTCGGGAATGCCGGCAGAAGCATCACATCCCGGGACGACAGCCTGGGCGTCACGGCTCCGGATTCGGTGGAGGCAGCGCCAGATGGCGACATCGTGGATGCCTTCTACCGATTATGGACCAGGACGGAGGCCTTTGCAAAGTGCACAGGAGACGGAATTTTCGGAGAGAGACCGGAACTGGTAGGTGAGGACGGCAACCTTCTGGACATTGTGGAATGGAAGGGAAATAAATATTATTTTTCTGACGTGGTTATTGATGAGGGATTCAGCTGTGCACTATGTCAGGAGGGAAGCAGCCGGGAGTTTGAAATAAGCTTTGAGATAAGGGAAGGTTTATGAATATATACGATAAAGCACTGAAAAAACTTGCTTCTAGGCCGAGGACGGTTCAGGAGATGAGAAAGTACCTGGGCGGAGAGGGTTTTGATAAAGAGGAAATCGACAGACTGGTGGAAGAGTTCGGCAGCATGCATTACCTGGACGACGAGGAGTACTGCAGAATGTACCTTCGCCGGGAGCTTGACAGGGGCCGGGGAAAGGCGATGATCGCACGTCAGTTAAGAGAACTGGGGGTGGATGACTTCGTCGTTGAGGATGTTTTTGCCGAGGATGAATTCAACGTGGACGAGAGGCAGCTTGCCATGGGGGAGGCCATGAAGGTTCTCAGGATGGCGGGAGAGGAGCCGCCCTGCTCGGAGAAGGTGATTGGAAGGGTGGCCAGAAGGCTACAGTCCAGAGGGTACAGTACGGATGTAATTTACGGAATAATCGGGGAGCTGAGAAGATGAGTTTTTTGGACAGAACGGAAATGTTAATAGGCAGTGAGGCTGTCAGCAGGCTGGCTGGTGCGAAGGTTCTTATATTCGGCGTGGGCGGCGTCGGCGGCCATGTGTGTGAGGCTCTGGTGAGAGCGGGAATAGGAGAAATACACCTGGTTGACGGGGATACCGTTGCGGAGAGCAACATAAACAGGCAGATAATAGCCACGCGCGATAATATCGGGCAGCCGAAGGTTGAGGCCATGGCTGAGAGAATCAGGTCGATTAATCCGGAGTGCAGGGTGAAGGGTTTTCAGATGTTTTTCCTGCCCGGAGAGACCAGTGACAGCATGGATTTCAGCGGCTATGACTATGTTGTCGATGCTGTCGACACTGTGGCGGCAAAGCTGGAGATCATTGAAAAAGCCAAGGCTGCGGGTGTTCCGGTGATTTCATCTATGGGAACGGGTAACAAGCTGGACCCGACCCTTTTCCGGATTGCTGACATCAGCAAAACGAGTGTATGCCCTCTTGCCAAGGTTATTCGCAAGG
Organism: Emergencia sp.; assembly: GCA_051883055.1. Taxonomy (GTDB): domain Bacteria; phylum Bacillota; class Clostridia; order Peptostreptococcales; family Anaerovoracaceae; genus Senimuribacter. The sequence goes on along the minus strand of JBJESZ010000041.1, from coordinate 10,493 downwards.
AGCTTCGCAATCGTGGAATTCGCGATGTGAAGGTTCTTTTTTCCACGGAGGAGCCGGTGAGGACGGGGGTCAGAACTCCGGCCAGCATCAGCTTCGTGCCGTCTGTTGCAGGCCTGATAATCGGCGGAGAGGTGATAAAGGATATAATACGATGAATGTGTGGAGGCGGAGACGATCCGCTACGTGCCGGACTGCGTTGATTACCGAACCGAGGTGACTGACCGGAATAGTTTAGCGGAACTTTGCACATTCTTAGCATATTCTTAACCGAATCGTCACAATTCGGGGTTAGTATATATAAAGTAATTGAATATTTTCACATAAATAAATAACATCACAGGAGGAATCATAAAATGAGAAAATATCTGGCAGAATTCATTGGGACTGCAATTCTCGTTGTATTCGGCTGTGGAAGCGCTGTTGCGGCAAACACTATGTTTTCTGCAATGGGAATGCTCCCGGTTGCCTTTACCACATTGCTTATTGCAGTAGCCTTTGGTCTTGCACTGACCGCTGTTGTCTGTGCATTCGGAGATGTATCCGGGGCACATGTTAATCCTGCAGTATCACTTGCCATGCTGCTGAGCAAGAGAATGAGCGTGAAGGACTTCGCCGGGTACGTGGTTTCACAGCTTCTCGGAGGTATAGCAGGTGCTGTTCTTCTTGCATTCTTTATCGGCGGCAGAGGAAGTCTGGGGGCAAACGGTTACGGCAGCGCAAGCACATTTGGCGTAGGCATTCCGGTAGCCCTGGTTATGGAAATCGTTCTGACCTTTGTATTTGTATCCGTCGTACTGAAGGTCACATCCAGACCTGAAAAGAGCAGCATTACAGGCCTTGTAATCGGTGCGGCACTGACACTTGTTCACATTATGGGCGTGCCTTTTACAGGAACATCTGTAAACCCTGCAAGATCATTTGGCCCTGCCCTGATACAGGCTTTCGAAAGCACTGAAGCACTGACTCAGGTATGGGTTTTCATCGCAGGTCCGCTAATCGGAGGCGCTCTTGCAGCAGGTCTGTACATGTACTTTATCAATGGGGATGATGAAGACGAGGACGATGAGGAAGACGGAATTGACATACCTCTGGAAGCTTTGACCGACGAAGAGAAGGAAGAAATCAGAGTGATTGCAGAGGAACAGGGAGTAGAGGTTGACGTCGACGGAGAAGCCGCAGCAGAAGGGGAGGCTGAAGTCGAGGTAATCGAAGAGGTCGAGGAGACCGTTGAGGCAGAAGCTGCTTCTGCAGAGGCTGAGGCGAATGATGCAGCTGAAGCCGCTGTCTGTGAGGCTGCCGAGAAGACTGAGGCGGCTGAAGAAGAAGTCGAGGACAGAGAGTAACTCGCAGCAGAGGCCGTGACGACTGAGGCAGCTGAGGATGAAGTTCGTAAGGACGAGGCAGCTGATGTAACGGTCGAGCAGGCCGAAGAAGTGACCGGACCGGTCAAAACTTAAGACGGTGCCGAGAGTGTGGGGGCGCTTAAGGCACAAATTCTGACACAGAAAAATAGAAAATAGTATTGGACGAGACGATATCGCTTAGATGGGTGATGTCGTCTTTTTTTTACTGGGAATCTTCATGGATATTTCTGGATAAGGGGGGATATTGAGCGAATGGGCAATTACCGGGCAATCAGCCTGAACCATGGCCGGCATGAACTCTTGTGCCGGCTTTGCTTGGTGCCGATTTTTTAAGATTTGTCCATAATACGGCGGATATGCATAGACTATAACGGATATCAAGATCATTATGGCTCGCGATTACTTGTGGCTCTATCACCATTGGCACATTTTTGATTTTTTGAAGGAATAATACCAAAACCATTATTGGCGTAGCAGCGGCATGGGAGTTTTGATGGATTTTTAATTGTTATGAAGTCAGATAATCGGCAATTAACAGGAAAATCTATGGGGAAATGCTTAATCCGGTGAGTAGAAGTGCCTGGGTTATCTAACTGCCTGTGCATAAATATAAGTTTTATTAATATAATCAGGGATGCTTCCCCGCGGGCAATAAAATTTTGGTACTGAGATAAGAAAAAAGGCCAAATGGGACAACTGCGATAAGCAGAACCGGCTGCACCGGTTATCCCGCGCTTAGAACCGGCCGCACCAGTCATCCCGCGCAGAAAAAACAGGAGGCACCGCCATCAGGCAATGCCTCCCGCACTTTGAACCCGCAAAGCCTGAGCGACTTTGCAGCCCATCAAACTATTTTCTATCAAATTCCGGATTAAATGCATAGAAGTTCTTAGAGTTCAGGTTATCCTGAACGATCCTGAGAGCTTCACCGAATCTCTGGAAGTGAACAATTTCGCGCTGGCGAAGGAATCTGATCGGATCGATTACGTCCGGATCGTCAACCATTCGAAGAATATTGTCGTAGGTGGTTCGAGCCTTCTGCTCTGCCGCCATATCCTCGGTCAGGTCGGTGATTGCATCGCCCTTGGATGCAAAGCAGAGCGCATCAAACGGGAAGCCTGCTGCCGCCTGAGCATAAACTCCGGCAGTATGATCAACAAAATATTCCTGGAAGCCGGCTTCTTCAATCTGCTCCATGGTCATGTTGCGTGTCAGCTGATGCACGATGGCCGCAACCATCTCAAAATGAGCCATCTCCTCAGTACCGATGTCCGTGAGAATACCGGCAACCTGTTTGAACGGCATGGAATATCTCTGAGACAGATATCTTAGAGAGGCACCGATCTCACCATCCGGGCCGCCGTATTGACTAATGATGAATTTTGCCAGGGCAGGGTTGGCATTTTTTATCCTTACGGGATACTGTAGTTTTCTGTCATACGTCCACATACTCTATTAATCCTCCATTTCCCATGGCCAAGGCATGCAAACCCATTCCCATGATTCACTGACATCGGTATTTCTTGCGGTCAAAGGGCCGAACCGTTCCTCGTAGTCGGCAACAGCCTTTGCATACTCGTCTCTGACCTGGTCAAAGAACATAAGAGCCGCTTTGTTCTGCGGATGGGTATCCAGGAACAGGCCTGTGTCTACAAGGGCAAAGCTGTACATCTGGACCTTTCGCATAGCATCATCGCGCATAGCATCTTCTCTGTTCATCTCTGTCTACCTCCCTTGTACCCCAAAAACGGCAAATCGAGCTCAGGAAAAATCGTGCCAATCTCCAGAGCCTCATTCAGATCGTATGTCTTCTCAAAACGCTGCCACGGAACGTAAGCCATGGCAAGCACCATAGGCTGCAGCTTCTGCTTTGAGGAAGTATTCGCCGAAGTATCCGACAAAGCACTAGCCGAGGTGTCCTTAGGGCAGCCAAGAGGAAGCTCCTCCAGCTCCAGCAGATTTATGGGCATTCCAACATAAGGTTCCTGCTTATTCAAAACGAAAAAAACCCCTTTCATAGTAATTTACTATATTCTATGAAAGAGGCTTCAGCTCCGTGACAGATTTAAATTACTCTAAATCAGTTTAATATTTGGTAGCATTGTACATAATACAGACAATAATATAGTAAGATATAAGAAATTAAGTTTGATATTTAGAGGAAAAATCGTTAAATACAGCAAATAACGTTGACTAAAATGTAGATTCACAATATAATAGGAATCAATATGGAGGGTAAGTGTTATGTTAGCTAAAGTATTAGTGGAAAACTTTAAATCATTTGACGCATTAACGGAGATGACCATGATATCATCTACGAAAATAAGATCAAAGGAAACCCATCGTGTTAAGGTGGGTAGCAAGACAAGGCTTTTAAAACATGCAATTGTATATGGTGCAAATTCATCGGGAAAGACTAATCTTGTTGAATTTTTTAAATTTTTCAAGACAACTGTAAAAGAAGGGCTACCGTTGTGGAGCACAAACGCATTTTGCAGACACAATGCAGGTAATGAAGAAAAACCAAGTAATTTCGAATTGCAGTTTTCCGTGAGTGGAAAATTTTATGCATATGGCTTCTCAGCGATTCTTGCAGAGAGAAAAATAACAGGTGAATGGCTTTACAGGTTGCATCAAAACGGATCATCAAAGTGCATATTTGAAAGAGACTATATGTCTGAGCCTAAATTAGGCGACTCAATTAAGGTCACTGCTGATGAACGAAATAGATTCACGACATATTCAAAGGATTTTGAAAATACGACAGATGCGTTGTTCTTATCGGAAATGAATAGGGGGAAGAGCTTCGACAGAAACTCGAGTTTTCAGGAATTTAAACGTGTGTATGATTGGATTACTGAACACCTTGTTATTATTACTCCTAATTCTAGATTGAAGGATTTAAAGTACTATTTTGATATGGAATCTTTAGAAAATGTTAGCAGATTAATAAGTTCTTTTGATACAGGTATATCCAGTATTCGCACAGAGGAAATTGACCTGGCAGAGTTAGCAAGAATGCTGCCAAAGCCCATATTTATGGATGTAACTAACAGAGTAAAAGAACAGCTTAGGATACCAAATCACCCCAATTTCAGATTGTCAGGGCGCTCCGACACGTTTATTTTCAGTATAGAGGCTATGGAAGACGAGGAACTTAAAATTACAACTATAAAACTACGCCATGGAATTTCGTTTTACGATTTTGACTTTGAGGAGGAATCAGACGGCACAAGACGAATATTTGATTTAATAGATATGCTATTAACAAAAGATGAAGATTTGGTATATATAGTTGATGAATTAGAGAGAAGCCTTCATCCAAAACTGACCTATCAATTCCTAAACTTATTTAACAGGCTTCATGAGGATGATAAAATACAGTTAATCTTTACAACCCATGAACCATCAATTATGGACCAGGATCTGTTTAGAAGAGATGAAATCTGGTTCATAGAGAGAGATGACCAAAATCTGAGCAGGATATATTCGCTGGATTTATTTAAAGAAAGGTACGATACAAAACTGAGCAAAGCATATTTAGAAGGGCGATATGGAGCAATTCCGGTGTTTTCCGAATTCAGTTTCAGAAAGGGGGAATAGTAATGCCCCCTATTCGTACATATACAGATTGGAACAAAAGAGCATCTGATAAAGAAGATAAAATAGAACCATACAGAAAGTATTTTTTTATATGTGAGGGCACAAATACTGAAGTCTGGTATTTTAAGAAATTAATTGATTTAAGGAAGCGGTTAGAGATACATCCGCTCATCGATATTCGATTAATGGAAAAAACAGGTGAAGATGAATCACGCTCCAATCCAAAAGCTCTTATTGAATTTGCTGAAGTGCAGAAAAAAGTAAGTAATAACGGGTTTGACGAAAAGTATGATAAAATGGTGATTGTTTTCGATGCAGACATCTATAAAAACAAGGAAAGCGACTATAAAGAAATAATGGAAATGAGTCAGTCGAGCAACAAATTTGCAGTATCATACCCAAGTTTCGAATTATTCTTATTGCTGCATTTGGAGAACTCTTATGAGGAGATTATTAAGCCACATGAAGGAGAAATCTTAGAAAATAAGAAGACTGGAAAAAGACGATACATTACAAAACTGTTATCAGAAAAATGTGGTATGAACCCTAAGACGAACGCTTCTATCGGAGAACTAGCAGTAAGAATAAATACAGCGATTATGGAAGAGCAGAACTTAAATCAAAATATTGAAGATGTTATTGGAAAGCTAACAAGTAATGTTGCAGCAGTTATTCAGATGATAAAAGAAGATAACAGTCCGAATGGTTGAAAATGGTGGTACTCTTCTATATTAACAAAGAAACTGGAGCTGAAGAAATTAATCTTCACCCCAGTTTTCTTATTTTAAATTCTATATTCTATGAAAGAGGCTTCAGCTCCGTGACAGATTTAAACTTATACCCTTCAGATTTCCAGTTCTGTATCAGTTCGTCGAGAACCTTCGCGTTGGTTTTGGAGGTTGAGTGTAGAAGGATTATCGCTCCGTTGTGGGTGCGGGGCAGCAGTTTCTGCAGCGCTTCCTCCCGGGTCGGCTGGTCGTCTACGTACCAGTCAACGTATGCCAGGCTCCAGAACACTGTGGTGTAGCCCAGCTCTTTCGCCATCGCCAGGTTATCAAAACTGAACTTGCCCTGCGGCGGCCTGTAATATTTCTGCATTTCCTTTTCGGTGATGGATTTATACATATCCTCAACCTTGGAAAGCTCCCGCGAGAAGGTTTCCTTGTCAGAGATTGCAGACATATCCGGATGGCTCCAGGTGTGATTACCCACGATGTGACCTTCATCCACCATACGTTTTACCAGCTCAGGGTTCTTCTCGATGTAGGTTCCTACAAGGAAAAAGGCAGCAGGCACCTTCTCCTTTTTCAGCACGTCGAGTATCTCATCGGTGCAGCCGTTCTCAAAGCCCGCATCAAAGGTGAGATAGAGCTCCTTCTTTCTGGCATCGGCGCAGTAGTAGGCATTATACTTAGACAGCTCAGAAACAGAGGCATTTCCTATTGGAAGCTGACCCTCCTGCTGAAAGGACAGACCCCAGTTTGCAGGTGCCGAAACCGGATAACCGTGTTCGCTGCGCAGTTGGTTTTGATAGATCTTCGTCCCGGCATAGCCGCCGACCGCAACCGCAGCCGCCAGAAGCGGGATGCATATTTTTTTCAGTTTTTTCTTATTAAAATCCACTAGCATGTTTAAATTATATGCGGAAAAAACGAGTATATTCTTGTGAATGGGAAAAAGAATGGTGTATAATCTATGGGACGCGTTTTTCGGGAAGACGCAGAAGAAATATAACGGAATGTGAGGGGAACATATAATGAAATTTGTAATACAGAGAGTTACTGAAGCGAGCGTTACCATAGATGGAAGGGTGAGCGGCAGCATTGGGAAGGGATTCCTGGTTTTTATCGGCGTGGGCCAGGAGGACACCAGGGAGATTGCGGACAAGTTCATCAAGAAGCTGATCGGACTGAGAATTTTTGATGATGAAGAGGGAAAGACCAACCTTGCGCTGAAGGATGTGGACGGACAGCTGCTACTGGTTTCGCAGTTTACCTTATACGCAAACTGCAAGAAGGGAAACCGCCCGAGTTTCGTTGAGGCGGGTGCGCCGCAGCAGGCAGAGGAACTGTACGAATACATCATCGAGGAGTGCCGCAAGCAGGTTCCGGTGGTGGAAACCGGAGAGTTCGGTGCGGACATGAAGGTTTCGCTGCTGAACGACGGCCCGTTTACGATTATTTTGGATGAGAAGATTTTATAATGAGCAGAGATATAGTGAGAGCTGGAGATGGCTCTCATTCTTTGTTTTTGGGGAAAGTTCCAGATATGAATAATAATACGGGATGTTAGATTAATTACAAACAAACTGGTGTCAATTTAGGGCTTGAAAAATTTTTCGGGGGGGGGTACTATAGAGGCATAAAAGTTGGAAAAGCGACTTTTTTCGATTGCATTTTGCATATACGTTATATCAATCAGCTGCCAAAGCTGATATCCACCTGTACATAGCATATGTGTAAAAATAAATGCAATTATACGTTATTTCTCAAAGACATTAAAAGAAAGGCAAAGGAAGAAATATGAGAAGAAAAATATTTTCAATTCTGCTGTCAGTCGCCATGGTAATGGTGATGATGCCGAGCATGGCATTTGCGGATTCTATTGATGTTTCTGAAGGCGAAGAATCGTGTTCTCATGCGGCAGCAATAGGTTCCATGCATTATGATACTCTTGCTGCAGCGTTTTCGGCGTCAAAGAGCGGTGATATTATTGAAATGCTCAGAGATTTTGAAAACGCGGATCTTTCAAACGGTGTAAACTTTTCGCTAAAAGATGGAGTTACTCTTGATGGTAATAATCATGAAATCCGAGGTAATGTCTCGGTGTACATGTACTCTAAAGAAAATGGTACATCTACAATAAAGAATGTTGTCTTCAAATATATTCATAATGGAAGTATGGCTAGTGAGAGTGACTGTAAATGGTATGGGTGGACTGAAAAGAGAGGCACAAAAACACCAATTTATGGTGAAGTCATGAAAGGTACTGCCAATATCTTAAATTGCACATTCGATAATGCTGACTGGGATGCAATTCAGATGACCCCTTGGGAAGGAGCCACTATCAATATTACTGGCAACACCTTCTCCCACAGTAGTACAGTAGATTATAGCCAGTTGCGCTATATCCATCTGGAGGCTAGAAATGAATCTGGAAGCAATATTGTTTCTAATCGTGCAGCAAATATTACGATTACCGATAACAAGTTCTACAGCACAAAAAACACCTCTGCGGATGCGATTGCGAACATCGGCGTTTGGGGTTTTGCGGCTGGCAGCCTGAATGTAAGCGGCAACTGGTTTGAATCTACGAAGAATGTAGAGATTTCTTCAAGTAGCAGTGGAAATGGATTGGCGTACAAGATTTATCCTGCACGTTCTCAGGCAGACGAGGATATTGATGATTTATTCCCTGCTGCGTATTACGGCTCTACCGCCTATAATACGCTTCAGGATGCTATTAACAGCACCTCTAGTTACGTTTATCTAATGCAGAATAATGTTGAAAATGTCACTATACCTGCACGTAAGAACGTTACAATTTATCCTAAAGAACACGAGATGTCTGGTATGGTTACTAATAACGGTACATTGACTGTCTCTTCTGGCACTAATGCTGGTGGTACGGCTTCAATTATTAATAATGGTACTTTGAGTCTAGGCTGTACAACAGCGACCGGCTATTATATAACCAATAATGGTATTTTAAAAATTACTTCTGGTACAACCTATGACTTGAGTAAAATCACTGGAACAGGTAAGATTATTATTTCAGGTGGTACTTTCGCTACGAAACCTGAAGATACAATGATAGCTGAATCTTACATTGCAAATTATAACGAGGAGAGTGGTACTTATACTGTTGCAAAGATGACAGCTGACCAGGCGGACAAAGCCGGTAAGAAGGTTGCTTCTTCTACTGAATCTTCTGCATATTTCTACAATACTGTTGAAGATGGTATTGCGGCTGGTAAGACTAAACTTTATCTGCGCACTGACTACTCTGACGCTATCACAATCTCAGAGGGTAAATCCCTTATCCTTTACGCTAATGGCAATAGCATGACCGGTGCAGTGACCAATAATGGTACGCTGACGCTGCAAGATCCTGCTCAGGTTGTGAACAATGGCACATTAACACTGAAAGGCCCCGCCCAGGTTGATAATAACGGTATTTTAAAAATTACTTCTGGTGCAACCTATGACTTGAGTAAAATCACTGGAACAGGTAAGATTATTATTTCAGGTGGTACTTTCGCTACGAAACCTGAAGATACAATGATAGCTGAATCTTACATTGCAAATTATAACGAGGAGAGTGGTACTTATACTGTTGCAAAGATGACAGCTGACCAGGCGGACAAAGCCGGTAAGAAGGTTGCTTCTTCTACTGAATCTTCTGCATATTTCTACAATACTGTTGAAGATGGTATTGCGGCTGGTAAGACTAAACTTTATCTGCGCACTGACTACTCTGACGCTATCACAATCTCAGAGGGTAAATCCCTTATCCTTTACGCTAATGGCAATAGCATGACCGGTGCAGTGACCAATAATGGTACGCTGACGCTGCAAGATCCTGCTCAGGTTGTGAACAATGGCACATTAACACTGAAAGGCCCCGCCCAGGTTGATAATAACGGTATTTTAAAGATTACCAGCGGTGGTACATATGATTTGAGCAAGATTACTAATGTCGAGGGTGGCATAGTTTCTATTTCCGGCGGTATCTTCAACGCAAAGCCTGATGACGCATGGATGACCATTGGTTACTGTGCAAAGGCCAATGAGAGTGATGATATGTTCACTGTTGAAAAAGTAACCATGACAGATGATGAGGCTGTTGCCGCCGGTGCGGTAGCCAAGATGGCATCTTCCTCGACTTATTATAAGCGCGTCCAGGAAGGAATCCAGGATGGTGCTCTGCATCTACTTGACAATGTAAATGAAAATGTAACTAAGAATGGTATGATTGATTTATACTGTGACGTTTACACTTTCACCGGCAGTTTGAGATGTCCAGGTTCGAGCTTGTATATTGATAATGGTACTGCAATTCTGAATAATATAGAGTGTAGCACTTTTTATGGTGGATATAGTGCTGACAATGCAAAGATTATTGTAAAAAACGGTACTGCTAATTCGATTGTAGTGGCAAAAAATGCGGATGTTATTATTGAAGGTGGTACTTACACTGGTTCAATTACGATGACTTCTGGTGGCCACGGCTCTTTGACGATTACTGGTGGTACTTTCTCATCAAATCCAACATTATATGTTGCTGATGGATATGAGGTAACTGAATCTGATTCAAAGTTTACTGTATCCAAGATTTACGTAGCATCTCCAACTCCTATTGAAAAGGATCCAGTTTCAAATGAAGGAACTGCAGGCACAGACGACGCAACAACAAGTGCTGATATTACAGATAAAGTAATTATATCAGACGGAAAGACTGAGGCTGTTGTTGACCAGACTACAGCGGACAAGATCGTTGACAAAGCAGTAGCTAATGAATCCAAAG
>JBJESZ010000040.1:0-11953 GCA_051883055.1 Emergencia sp. | reverse complement strand
CCGGCACTGCCCTCATATTTTTCCATAAGGAACCTTACCAGGTCGTTTGACTGCTGCTCGCTTCCCACAATTGGTGCAATTTCAGTTGTTATTTCAGTCTGAATCATGTGCAGACACGGCGCAGATGCCACGATTCGCACGCCATATTTACTGCCCTGCCTGAATACCTCAGGTTTACCTAAAGTCATTTCCTGTAAATCAGGTGAAACAATACCATAACCGCATCGGTCAATATCGGCAAAAGCCCCTGACATCTGATTTACCTTGTGTCTGGCCTCCGAGCATTCATGAAGAATGCTAAACATTTCCTTGTCATTTCCAACAGGAATGCCCAGTATTTCAGAAACTATGCCGTAATATAAGCCCTCCTTCAGGCGAATGTTGACATATACACGTCCGGTGGCCATTTCCTTGCGTATTATTTCCACAGATGCGATATTCTCATTGCCGGTTTCGGCCAGCAGCGACTCGATATCTGCCATAGTTCCAAGCTTGTTCATCCAGGTATTCGCCGTTTCCATGATTCCGGCTTTGATAGAATGATTGATAGACAAAGCCTCCAGATAGTCAGGCAGATCTATGTAAACCTCACTCACAGGGAACTGTGTGAGCAGACTGGCAAAAACGTCCTCAAAATCCCCCGTCTCCATAGTCAGACAGTTCACCGGCAGCACGGGCACTCCGTACTTCTCCGACAGTTCATCAGCAAGATTCATCGCGTAACGTGACCCCGGGTTAGACGAATTCAGCAGAATTACAAAAGGCTTGTTGAGTGTTTTCAGCTTTCCCACCGTTTTCTCTTCGGCAGCGACGTAGTTTTCTCTGGGTATTTCCCCAAAGCTTCCGTCCGTCGTGATCAAAACCCCCACAGTGGAGTGTTCCGTAATCACCTTGGTAGTCCCAAGCTCTGCCGCCTCCTGAAAACTCATAGCTTCCTCACTCCATGGAGTCTGGACCATGCGGCTCTTCCCCTCTTCCTCGTGCCCCATCACACCCGGAACTATGTATCCGACACAGTCCACCATGCGAATGGATGCCTCAACGTTTCCAAGGTTTATCCTAGCACCCTCCTCAGGCACAAACTTAGGCTCAGTTGTGGTAATAGTACGACCGTCACCGCTCTGCGGCAGCTGGTCGGTGACACGCATTTTACTGTAGCTGTCCTCTATTGCAGGCACAACGAACAGCTCCATAAATCTTTTGATAAATGTGGATTTTCCTGTTCTGACAGGGCCGACTATGCCTGCGTAGATTTCTCCCCCTGTTCTTTCCGCTATATTAAAATAAATGTCCGCCATACCTTCATCCTCTTTCCATATACATATACTTATATGAAATAGTATGAAGTTCACAGCGGACTTATTCATAAATCTTCAGTTTTACGGCGCTCGATTTGCGGGCAAGCCATCCGGCGATAACGGGCGAGTCGCGCTGCCCGTGAAGCCGATGCTAGAGGACCTCTCCCTCCAGGCTGAAGGTTTTTCCTTCGGTGATTCTCACGTCTACCATGCGGCCAACCATACTCTCGTCGCCATGGAAGTTGACAAGCTTGAAGCCGTCAGTTCTGCCTGCGTAGGTTTTGCTGTTGGTTTTGCTCGGACCCTCGACCAAAACCTTCTCAGTGCGGCCTACGTATGCCGCATTTTTCTCTGCACTGATGGAGTTGACAAGGTCAACCAGACGGTTAAAACGTTCATGCTTGATTTCTTCAGGAACCTGATTTTCGTACTGTTCAGCAGGCGTGCCCTTTCTGATTGAGTACAGGAATGTAAAAGCTGAATCATACCTCACCTGTCTGACCAGGTCAAGTGTTTCCTCAAAATCCTCCTCAGTCTCACCGGGGAAGCCCACGATAATATCTGTTGACATCGTAATTCCGGGAACCGCTGCTTTCAGTTTTTCGACAAGCTCCAGATACTTTTCTTTGTCATAGCGTCGGTTCATCGCCTTCAGAATCCTGCTGCTTCCGGACTGAACCGGAAGATGGATGTTTTTGCACAGCTTGTCACAGTCAACGAAAGCCTGTATCAGCTTATCCGAAAGATCCTTCGGATGAGATGTCATAAATCTGATGCGCTCCAGACCCTCCACATCGTTAAGCATGTAGATAAGATCCGCAAAATCACAGATCTCATCGGCGCTGTCAGTTTTGATACCCTTGTAGGAGTTTACGTTCTGGCCGAGAAGCATGATTTCCTTAACCCCGTCAGCGACCAGGTTCTTTACCTCGCCGAGAATATCGTCCGGCCTGCGGCTTCTTTCTCTGCCGCGAGTGTACGGAACGATGCAGTATGTACAGAAATTGTTGCATCCGAACATAATGTTCACGAGAGCCTTGCTTTTGTGCAGTCTCTCACAAGGAAGCCCCTCGACGATTTCACCGCCTTCGGGCCACACATCCAATTGCTTGCCCTTCTCAGCAACTATGTTGGCAAGCAGTTCAGGCAGCCTGTGAATATTGTGAGTCCCAAAAATGACGTCAACCCATGGATATTTAGCCTTAATCGTATCTATAACGTGCTGCTGCTGCATCATGCAGCCACATACACAGACCGTAAATTCCGGGTTTTCCTTCTTTCTCCTTTTCAGCTGGCCGAGAGTGCCGAAGAAGCGCTTGTCCGCATTGTCTCTGATACTGCAGGTGTTGATTATTACAATGTCCGCGTCCTTCCTCGATTCAACCTGCTGAAATCCTTCCTCAATCAGCATACCAGCCATGATTTCAGAATCATGCTCGTTCATCTGACATCCGAAGGTAGTTATATTAAATGTTTTTCTCATTCTTTCTATCTCTCCCCATTAGAAGGCTCACCGCCTCGGCTGCAGTAATCTTTTCCTTAATGCAGCTGTAGATTGCCTCCGTAATCGGCATCTCAATTCCGGCACGGCGTGAAAGCTCGTATGCAGCCTCGGCGGTGGTCATTCCTTCAACGACCATTCCAACCTTTTCAACTGCTTCAGCAGGCTTCAGCCCTTCACCTATCATGATGCCGCATCTTCTGTTTCTTGAATGCATACTTGTGCAGGTAACAATAAGGTCCCCCACACCTGTTAGACCTGCAAAGGTTGCGATGTCAGCGCCCAGTTCCTTTCCAAGCCTGCACATTTCAGTAATTCCTCTGGTCATAAGTGCCGCCTTGGCATTGTCACCGTATCCTATTCCGTCGGATATTCCGGCACCCAGAGCGATAATGTTTTTCAGTGCGCCTCCAAGCTCTACGCCGCAGACGTCGTCGTTAGTATATACGCGAAGACGCTCAGTCATGAACACGTCCTGGACCTCTTCCGCATATTCCATATGATCAGATGCCACTACAATCGTAGTCGGCATTTTTCTTGCAATCTCCTCCGCGTGGGACGGACCGGAGAGTACAACGTACTTTGTGTCCGGCTTAAGCAGTTTTGCTATTTCGGACATTCTCATCAGACTGCCCACCTCGATACCTTTGGCAACGTTGACAACAATCATATTGTCCTCCAGGAAAGGAATTGCCTTTTCGAAAGCAGTCCTGAACTTCTGGGCAGGTGCTGCAAAGAGAACGATGTCTGCACCGTCCAGCGCCTCTTCTGTAGAGTATGCAATTTCAATGTTGTCGTTAAGCTTTATGCCTGGAAGATATCTGCTGTTTTCTCTGCTTTCAGCCATTTCCTCCAGGTGACTTCTCGTCACACTTGTCAGTCTTACGCTGTGACCCTTGTCTGCCAGTGTCTGTGCCAGCGCCGTTCCAAAGCTTCCGGCACCGATTACGCCAATTTTCTTCATTCTAAAGCCTCCGCTTGTCAGTATACCTGTTAGTCTATCGGTTAATCTATTTCTTAAAGCTCAGTTTGTTTTCTTCTCCGCGAATCAGGCGGCCGATGTTTGCTCTGTGCTTGAAAATAAGGATTGCGGCCATGACGCATCCAAAAGGCAGAAATTCTCTGTCCATAAACAGGCACAGCACAGGGCATGATGCCGCTGTTATGATGGAACCCAGGGACACCATTCGTGAAAGAAGCACTACAATGGCTTCAATCAGCAGCAGTGCCAGTGCCATCTGCCAGTTTACCGCAAGAAGAGCACCGAAAGCAACCGCCACACCCTTTCCTCCTTTGAACCTGAATACTACAGGCCAGATATGACCGATAAAAGCAGCCAGAGCACACCACATGGCAGCTGTTGGACCTGCGATGAGTCCTCCGGCTAAAACTGCCACAACACCCTTACCGATGTCTATTACAAGGGTAATGACTGCCGCTTTTTTTCCAAGCACTCTCAGCGCATTGGTAGTTCCTGCGTTTCCGCTTCCCTCTTTTTTTATGTCCTTACCCGCAGCCCTTGCAAGAAGAGTTGAAGGTGAAATATTTCCAAGAAAATATGCCAGTACAATTGCTATGACTGTTAATGTATACTCCATTACTCCTCTTTTTCTCCTTTTTCCCTGAATACGAATTTGATTGAGGTTCCCTCGAAGCCGAAACCCTCTCTTATTCTGTTCTCAAGATATCTCGCATAAGAGAAGTGCATAAGCTCTCTCTTGTTTATCTGGAAGGAGAATAGAGGCGGTTTTACACCAACCTGAGTTGCATAGTAGATTTTCAGTCTTCTTCCCTTGTCTGAAGGCGGCTGCTTCATCATAGTCGCATCCGTAATCAGGCTGTTAAGCTGTCCTGTCGGCACGCGAAGCGCTCTCTTCTCTGCAACATATTTTACAAGCTTGATAACCTCGAAAACTCTCTGCTTCTCATGAACGGAAATAAAGATAGACGGAGCATATGACATGAACTGAAGCTCAGACTCTATTTCACGTTTGTAATCTCTCATCGTATTTGTTTCCTTGGTGATAAGATCCCATTTGTTTACAACAACGATGATTCCCTTGCCGGCTTCATGTGCGACCCCGGCAATCTTCTTGTCCTGCTCAGTGATGCCTTCCTGCGCATCGATTACCAGAAGCGCCACGTCACATCTTTCTATTGCAGCTACTGCACGAACTACACTGTATCTTTCAATATCCTCGTTTACCTTGCTCTTTCTCCTGATTCCCGCAGTGTCAATAAGTGTGTACTTGTCACCGCCCCATTCAAAAGGTGTATCGATGGAGTCTCTCGTAGTACCTGCAATGTTTGATACAATTACACGGTTTTCATTCAGAAGAGCATTGATAAGCGATGACTTGCCAACATTAGGCTTACCGATTACGGCAACCTTGATGTCATCTTCCTCATCCGTATCAGCATCGTCCGGGAAGCTTGCAACGATTTCATCCAGCACATCACCGAAGTTCAGCATGTTAGCCGCTGAAATAGGAATCGGCTCTCCCATTCCAAGCTCATAGAAATCGTAGAAATCTATAGGAAGATTGCTGATATTGTCAATCTTGTTTACAAGAAGCACGACTTTTTTACCCGTTCTGCGAAGCATTCCCGCAACCTCACGGTCAGCATGAGTCATTCCTGCCTTGCCGTCAACGATGAAAAGAATGACGTCAGCCATGTCCATAGCGATCTGTGCCTGTTCCCTCATCTGAGATAGAATGACATCCTCGCTGTCAGGCTCTATTCCCCCTGTGTCTATCAAAGCGAAATGAACCCCGTTCCACTCTGCTTCTGCATATATTCTGTCTCTCGTAACACCGGGAGTATCTTCAACGATAGATACTCTCCGACCGACTATTTTGTTAAAAAATGTTGATTTCCCAACATTCGGTCTTCCTACAACCGCAACTATCGGTTTACTCATTGAAAATACCTCCTGCAAATTCTATCGGGTCAAATTCCTTCAGGTCATCCATCTTTTCACCAACACCGATAAATTTAATCGGCATGTCGAACTCATCCGTAACGGTGATCGCAATTCCACCCTTGGCTGTACCGTCCAGCTTGGTCAGAACAAGACCTGTGATTTCTGCAACGTCATTAAACTCCTTAGCCTGGGAAATTGCATTCTTTCCTGTAGTGGCATCAAGAACCAGAAGCGTCTCTCTCTTTGCTTCAGGGAATTCTCTGGAAATAACCTTGTTCATCTTTTCGAGCTCGTTCATCAGATTCTTCTTAGTCTGAAGTCTTCCTGCTGTGTCGCAGATAAGAACATCGATATTCTTTGCCTTAGCTGACTGAATAGCATCGTAGATAACTGCTGACGGATCAGCACCCTCCTGATGCTTTACAGTGTTGACACCGATTCTTTCACCCCAGATTTCAAGCTGCTCTCCGGCAGCTGCACGGAAGGTGTCAGCTGCACCCAGAAGCACAGTTTTGCCTTCATTTCTCAGCTTGTGCCCGATCTTTGCTATAGAAGTAGTCTTTCCGCCTCCGTTGATTCCTATCATGAGAATTACCAGCGGTGTCTCGTCACAAAGCCTGTTTCTCTCACCCTTATCCATAATTTTAGCAATTACCTTTACCAGGGCTTCCTTTATAGCTTCCGAATCAGTCAGTCCGTTGGATTTAACATACGTGCGAAGATTATCCATAATCTTCATAGTAGTATCCATACCGATGTCAGAAGTAATCAGGATTTCCTCCAGCTCGTCGAAAAAGTCTTCGTCGATTTTCGGACGGCCCATGATAACATCACCTATACGGGATGACAATCTGCCAAAGAAACTTGTTTTCTTTTCAAATAGTGCCATTTATATCATTACCTCCTGTATTCAAAGTTTTTTACATATTTAAAGTCTGTTACTCTAAGTCTGTTATCCAAAGTCTATAATTCAAAGTCATCACCCAGTCTCAGGCTGAGAACCTTGGAAATGCCCTGTTCCGGCATAGTAACGCCGTAAAGAACGTCCGCATGCTCCATGGTGGCCTTCTGGTGTGTAACCAGTGTAAACTGAATTCCCTCAAACTTCCGCAGATATTTGGAGAACCGGTCAATGTTGGCATCGTCTAAAGCCGCCTCAACCTCGTCCAGAATGCAGAACGGTGTCGGTTTGGTCTTCAGGACGGCAAACATGAGTGCAATTGCTGTCATCGTCTTTTCGCCACCGGACATCAGGTTGATGTTCTGAAGCTTCTTTCCGGGCGGCTGTGCAACAATTTCAATGCCGGACTCTAAAGGATTGTTCTCATCCTCCATTCTCAGCTCAGCATATCCGCCTCCAAACAGTTCCTTGAAAATCTCCTCGAAGTTTTCAACTATCTGATCAAAGTTTTCCTTGAACTTGGTCTTAATGGTATTATCCATATCACTGATGATCTTCTTCAGCTCATCTATTGCCGTCACGATATCAGCCCTCTGCTCTGTCAGGAATCTGTATCTTTCGCTTACAGAAGCATATTCTTTGATTGCTCCTACATTTACATCTCCGAGCTCTCTGATCCGGTTTCTGATTTCCCTGCTTTCCTTAACTGATGAAGACATGACAAAATCCTCACGTCTGAAATCCATAGCCTGGGCATAGGAAATCTCAAAATCATCCCACAGCCTTTCCTTCATTGTCTCCAGCTGCATCTCGTTCTTGGCAAGCTTGATTTCCAGCTGATACTTCTGATCCTGATATGAATTCAGCTTCTCTGCCGCTGCCTTCTGCTCCGCTGAAACAGCTGTCAGCATTTCAGCGATTCTGCTTCTCTCAGAGGTAACCTCCTCGATATAGTTCTCTGTATTCTCCTTTTCTTCAAGCAGCTCGTTAATTGCATCCTCACTGCCTTCGTTACCGAAGAAGATTCTGTCTCGTTCATCCTCGAGAAGATCCTTCTGATGCTTCTTGTTTTCAATCTGGAAGGCATAATCCTCCTCAGTTTCCTTCACTCTCTCCAGGAGAGTATCTATATTGTTAAGCTTGTTTTCCCATTCAGTCGCGGCAATTCTGGTGCCTGTTATCTCTTCACTTGCCGCGCTGACCTCTTCCTTCTTTTCCTCATATGCGTTCATCGCGGCTTCCATACCGTCGTTTATGGATTTGCTTTCCCTGTCTGCCGCCTCGACCTCGCACTTGAGATTAGCAACAGTATTCTCTGCATCAGCCATATCCTTTTCGATGGTCTGAAGCTCTCTTCCGAATTTCTCCCTGTTTGAGTCTATGCCGGAAATCGCCTCGCTCAAAGCCCTGATGGTGCTGTCCAGCCCCGCAAGAGCAAGCTCTTTTTCTCGCTTCTCTTCCTCCGTTCGACGCTTTTCCGCCTCGATGGCATGCATTCTCTCGTCTGCGGCACGCCCCTCGATCAAAGCTTCCTGAATCTGATTTCTCAGTTCTTCTATCTCCTGCTCCAGACGTGTAATTTCACTCTTTCTCTCAAGCAGGTTAGCCGTTTTGTTCTTGAATCTTCCGCCCGTAATGGCTCCGCTGGCATTGATTATTTCTCCATCAAAGGTTACGAATCTGAGACCGGCGCCTGAGATCTTGGAAAGTCTGATTGCCGCATCCATATCCTTTACAACAGCAACTCTGCCAAGCAGATATTCGAATACAGCCTTATGCCTGTCGCTGCACTTTATACAGTCTGAAGCAAGGCCTGCATATCCCGGGTCACTCTCAATGCGGCTGTCTACTCTGGCTCTGGAAGCTTTGATAGATGCAACCGGCAGGAAGGTCAGACGTCCCGCTTTGCTCTCCTTCAGTGCGTTGACAGCTTTCTTCGCGTTGTTGTCAGTGTCGCAGATAACGTTCTGCATCTGGCCGCCAAGCGCTGTTTCGATGGCCACCTCAAAACCGGATGGGACATCCATTAGCTCTGCAACCACGCCCTCTATGCCGGGAAGTCCGGCTTTCATGATATACTTAACGGCATAGTTGTACCCCTCGTAGTTGTTTTCCATTTCTTCTATGGTCTTTTTACGTGAGGTCTTCTGACCGCCTTTTACCTTTAAATCTTCAATCTGAACGTTCAGCTCACGATTGCGTGCCGTAAGCTTCTGCTGCTCTGCCATAAGATCCTGCAGTGCTGACTGTGCCCGGGCAGCCTGTGCAGAAAGCTCATCTCTCTCTGCCTTTGCCCTCTCCAGCTGTGCATTGTTCTCCGCACTGTTTCTGTCTGCACCTTCGGTATCTGAAATAAGCTGTTCCTTTCGTTTTGCAAGTGTTTCCTTAATGCTGTCGTAGCTTTTGATTTCACTGTTCATGGCAGAAATTCTGTTATGTAGCTGGAACAGTCTGCTTCTGCCTTCTTCTACTGCTTCAGAAAGCTCTGAGGCTTCTCTGGCAAGTCTGCTGTGCTTTTCGGCCTTGGACTGAAGCAGTGCTGAAGCTTCCTCGGCTTTTGCCGCGATATCCCTGCGTGACTCCTGCAGTTCCTCTCTGTTGGCCTTCTCTCTTTTCAGACGGCCGGTCAGATCTGAAATATCCCTGGACAGACGCGTCATTTCCTTGTCAATTCCGGAAATACGTTCCTCGTTAAGCTGGCTCTGGTTCGTCACCTTATTGATTTCCTCAACAATACGAAGAAGCTTGTCCCTTGCCTGATTTCCCAGATTTTCAAGATCCTCGCTTCTCTGTCTGTCACTGTTAACCTGCTCGTCCACCTTTTTCTTGGTTTCAGAAATGTCTGTGATTTCCTTTTCCAGATCTGTAATGTCGTTTCTATAGCTGTCGTTTTTCTCTACAATTCCCTCAACATTTCTGATAGTTATATTTATCTCTAAATCTCTGTATCTGTCCTTAAGTGCAAGATATTCGGAGGCCTTTTCGCTGTCCTCCTTCAGGCTGTCAATCCGGCCTTCAATCTCGTTTATGATATCCTCGACTCTGTCCAGATTACCTGCCGTTGATGCCAGCTTTCTCTCTGCTTCGGCTTTCTTGCTCTTATACATAACTACGCCGGCGGCCTCTTCGAAGATTTCTCTTCTGCTTTCCGGTTTGTTACTTACTATGTCGGCAATTTTACCCTGACCAATCAGAGAATATCCGTCTACACCTATTCCCGTGTCCATGATTAACTCTCTTATATCACGCAGACGGCACTGGTTGTTATTGATCATATACTCGCTTTCACCTGAGCGGTACATTCTTCTGGTAATTGCCACCTCGTTATAATCTATGTCAAGAATTCCTGTGGAGTTATCGATTACAAGTGTAACCTCTGCCATTCCCCTCGATTTTCTGCTGGCAGTTCCGGCAAAGATTACCTCCTCCATCTTTCCGCCTCTTAATGCCTTCGGACTCTGTTCACCAAGAACCCATCTGATGGCGTCACTGATGTTGCTCTTGCCGCTTCCGTTAGGACCTACTATTGCGGTCACTCCCTCATGGAATTCTATTACAACAGGTTCTGCGAATGACTTGAAGCCATGCATTTCCAGTCTTTTAAAATACATTAAATGCCTCCTTCAATTGTAGCCTTCGCAGCCTGCTGCTCAGCTTCTTTCTTCGTTTTACCGATTCCGCTTCCGTATTTCTTACCGTTACATGTAAGGTGTACGAAAAATGTCTTATCGTGATCCGGACCGGTTGTCTTATCCAGCTCGTAGCTGATTTTGATCTTCTTTCCCTTCTTCTGGAACTCCTCCTGGACCTTCGTCTTGTAGTCCAGCACAAGATTTCCTGTCAGAGCTTCAGTGATGATGTCATCGAATTCTCTCAGTACGAACCTTTCTGCAGCTTCGTATCCTCCGTCAAGGAAGATTGCTCCGACGATTGCCTCCACAGCGTCGGCCTGCAGGGACTTCTTATGTCTTCCGCCTGCATTGTCCTCGCCCTTTCCAAGGTTGAGGAAGTTTCCGATTCCAAGCCTCTCCGCCACTGAGGCCAGACTGTTTTCGCATACAATTGCAGCTCTGGTCCGTGACAGCTTTCCCTCGTCGCTGTGCATTCTTCTGTAAAGCTCCGTACTTATGATAGCATCGAAATAAGCATCGCCCAGGAATTCCAGCCGCTGGTTGCTCTGTTCGTGACTGAGTCCGTGCTCCACACAGTAAGAACCGTGATTAAGCGCATACTGTAGCAGCTCCTTATTATTAAATTCGTACTGTAATATTTCCTCAAGCCTGCGATTGTTCACTGTTTCCTCCCGGGATAACCCCTTTTTGCCTGTTGGCCTCGTCTTATTCGCTTATCAGTATTTCTTCTATTTCAAGAACTGAATTCTGAATTGTTTCTACAACCTTTTCTTCTACGTATGGAACGGCTTTGATAATGGTCTGCTTTACTGCCAGTGCGTCGGAAGAACCGTGCATTTTCAGCATTGCGCCCTTAACTCCGAGAAGAGGCGCACCGCCGTATTCTGCATAGTTGAACTCCTTCTTGATGCCCATAAGCTGCTTCTTCAGAAGCATTGCTCCCAGCTTGGACTTTGTTGTCTCCAGGAATCTTGACTTCATCTCTCTAAGAACCATCAGCCCCATTCCCTCTGTCAGCTTCAGAATTGCGTTTCCTGTAAATCCGTCAGTTACGATTACGTCTACGACAGCATTCTGAAGTTCTCTTGCTTCTATATATCCTGCAAAGTTCAGATGGCTCTTTTTGAAAAGGTCGTACGCTGTCTTTGTCAGCGCAGTTCCCTTGCCTTCTTCGGTTCCGTTGTTAATCAGTCCTACTGTCGGTTTTTCTCTTCCCAGAACCTTTTCCATATATATGCTTCCCATAATTCCGAATTCAAGCAGGTTGTTAGGCTTGCACTCTGAATTGGCACCTGTGTCCACAAGAATTGAAGGCTGATGTCCGATAACAGGATAAACTGTTGCAAGTGTAGGTCTGTCTATACCCTGGATTCTGCCAAGAATAAAGAGTCCGCCTGCCAGAAGTGCTCCTGTGCTTCCTGCTGACAGGAATACATCTCCTTCTCCGTTCTTCAGCATGTTCAAACCTCTAACAATTGAAGAATCCTTCTTTGATCTTACTGCTCTGACAGGAGCCTCATCATTTCCAATCACCTCAGTTGTGTGTACGATGCTGATTCTGTCTCCCTTGTAATGCTTGTCCTCCAGGGTCTTATTTACCAGCTCCTGATCACCGATAAGAATTATTTCACCATCAATTTCCTTAAGTGCATCGATTGCACCCTGCACTATTTCCTGAGGAGCGTTATCTCCGCC
>JBJESZ010000039.1:0-12249 GCA_051883055.1 Emergencia sp. | reverse complement strand
AGAATTTGGATTATCGTCTAAAGCTCTTGAAATTAAAACAAAGCGAGTTTAAAATAAAAGTATGAAAAACTACTTTTTTATTAATCCGGCCGCTGGTCAAGGCAAAGGCATCGAGAAATTAATTAAGGAAATTGAACAGGTATCACATGAGCTGGGACTGGAAAGCTATATTTACATAACCAAGTCAGTTCTGGACGGGGAAAAACAGGCCCGCTACATAGCAGAAAGATTAGGAGGGGAAAAGGCAAGATTTGTCGTTTGCGGAGGCGATGGTACCAACAATGAGGTAATTAACGGCTCAAGGGGTTTTGATAATATTTCCGTAGGCGTAATGCCTATCGGAACGGGAAATGACTGGATTAGAAACTTTCCTGACGCAGGGGATTTTATGTCAGTGAAGGCGCAGCTTCTGGGGAGGGCCGTAGACGTTGACCTGATCAGATACTCAGGCGTAATAGACGGCAGATACCAGGAAAGGTACTGTGCCAACATGTTCAATATAGGTTTTGACTGCAACTGCGTGGCAGCTGCGGCAGAACTGAAAAAGAAGCCCTTAATCGCGGGCTCTCTGGCATATCTGCTCGGTATTCTCACTGAGTTTGTAAAAAAAGACACCATCGGCATCAAGCTGGTCGCAGATGGTGAAACAATTGTGGATGACAACGTCCTGCTCTGCTCCATTGCTAACGGAAGCTATTGCGGAGGCGGCGTCTACACCATGCCTCAGGCAACAGTTGATGACGGGCTCTTCGATCTGGGTGTTATCCGCGACGTCTCCAGAATAGAATTTCTCAAGCTCTTCCCGAGCTACAAGGCAGGAAAGCATCTGGAAATCGAGGGAATTGAGGATGTCATCAGAGTAAGCAAACACAAGTCACTTACCCTGATTCCAAAGGCAGGAAAATTCAGACTCTGTGCCGACGGCGAGATTACCACCGCTGAAACAGTTGAGTTCGAGATTGTACCTAAGGCAATGAAGTTTAATGTACCGGCAGTACTGTAATTAATTCAGGCGCGTCCAGTTAAGTGACGCGCCCTTTTTGCTGGTTTTGATAATTGCTCCGGCTGCTGTTATTCGCCTATACTGTCCAGGCTCACAGCCATGCCGTTGATTTCCACGCCGCTGCCCGCCGGAACCAGAATGTACTTGCAGCCGTCGATGACCTGAGTCCTTATGAGATGGCTGTTTTCCGGTGCGATGCTGATTTTCACCTCGGGAGTTTCTATCTGGAATTTTTTAGTTTCAATAATATTTGTCGGGTTCAGAACAGCGTGTTCCCCGAATCGCTCTTTGCAGGCATCGGTGAATTCCTCGACTTTTTCTGCGCTGACACCGCTTTCCTGCAGCATGTCCCCTACGGCGGAAATTGAAAATTCGAGGTTTTCCGGGTCCTTGGAAATTTCATGATCTTCAATCTTATCTCTCACACATTCGCTGAGAACTCTCACAACATCGAAGGAGCATTCCTTTTCGAGTGCCTCTGCCATCACGTTCTGGAATTCCTCGCGCTGCTGCGGTGCGCTCATCGGTGTATTTTCGACATGGAAGACTTCTTCCAGGAGTTTCTGATACATGTTGGCAGGCTTCTTAGTGTAAAAACATGCACTGTAGATATTGCTGGTTCTGTCGTCGAAAGCCGGAAACATGAATCCAAGCTCAGGGGACGCCGCAATCTGTCCCGTAGATGCAGTGTGGAACTCACCGTCTTCCCCGTTGTACTGCAGCTTCATCTTCGGCGGCTTCACCGGGCACACGCAGCACAGGAAGTACTTGTACACCTCGCTGCCGCCTTCGTCCATGTCCTCCAGGTTTGCGTCACGGTAAGCGACATCGTAGGCGTCGTGGGCCATCAGAATCAGAAAGTTGTCTTCATCAAAACTCACATTGGGCACTATCTTTGCCACCAGCTTTTCTCTCGCTTCGCTGTCCTTAAGGTCGCTGTCCTTCAGTTTCATCAGAAGACTGTGCTCCTCACTTCCCTCAACCTGGTCAGTGGTGAATGGAATCTCGAAGAGATTTCTTCCGATTGCTCCTGAGAGTGTTTTTTTCAGAATGGACAGGTACATATCAACCTCTGCAGGCTCCATAACCCCAAGAGAGGTATCAAAGGACGAAATGATGTCCTTATTGCTGTTTATGTAATATCCGTAAACAGTGCTTACGGCATTGTAGTCGTTTTTCCATCTTCTTCTTATTTCTGCAAATTCGTTTTTTATCATATGTATGCAATCTCCTTTTGACGGTTTTTCTTTTGCTCATTTATATGGTGTTTGTTTTAAATGTACGCCTGATTATTATATCATAATGCCGCTGCTTCGTCACGTTGATGATTGTCGAGTTGCCGGCTTGGTGGATTCTATCAAATTTGGCACAAATGCAAATTTTTCTCATCATTGGGACAAAACAGCTATAGCTATCGCCTGTTTCAGCAAAGATTCCCATAGCTAATGGTGTTAACGGTGAAGCCACATGTCATCTTCAGCGCGCACCTTGCCCACATTAAGGTATTTTCAAAGGCAAAGGTACCATTCGAACCCATGAAAATCAGTGAAAATCAATAAGATTCAATGGGTTTTGTCCCTGGACCTGCAAAAAAGTCGAAATGTGCCAAAAGTGATAGAATCCCAGCCACCCTATCATGCCACAATAAAAGGGTGTGCAGTAACACCCTTTTATTTGAAAATCCCCTTAATCACTCTTCCGCAATAGGTAAAGAATGAAGCCCTGGCGGCATTCCGATCCGACACAAGGTCGTACTCGCCAACCTTCTCCTTACCCACGTATACAGTGGCCTTGCCAATCTTTTCGCCCTTCGACAGAGGCAGCTTGATGCCTTCATCAATGGTCACCTTACATTTTGCCTCTTCTCCGCCGGACTTCTCCAGAAAAGCAGTAATCCGTGATGTGGTAATTGCATTTACAAACTCAGGATCACCTTTAGCTAGCTTAACCTTTTTCATTTTCTGATTCTTTTCTGCAAGGGTTACTGACTTATAGTTGGCGAATCCATAGTTGAGAAGCTTCGCCACTTCAGCGTTTCGGGTTTTGGACGTCTCCGCACCCAGAACAACAGCTATCAAAGTCGTTTCTTCTTTAGTTGCAGATGCAGACAGGCAATATCCTGCTTCGGCCGTGAATCCTGTCTTTATACCATTGGCCCCGGGGTACTGACGAATCAGCTTGTTAGTGTTTGTAAGCCCGAACTCCTTTTCCTTGCCGGGCAGGCCGACCTTGATGGTTTTCTGCCATGTATTGAACCATTCCCGGGTGTGTTCATACTTCAGCAGTCGCTGAGACATCAGTGCTATATCATATGCACTTGTGTAGTGATCTGCTACCGGAAGTCCGTTGGTATTTACAAAATGAGTGTCCCGCATGCCCAGCTGCTCTGCCCGCTCATTCATCTTCTCCACGAAGACTTCCTCACTGCCTGCCACATACTCAGAGACTGCAACGCAGGCGTCGTTAGCCGACACTATTGCGATTCCCTCCAGCAGTTCCTCCAGAGTATGAGTTTCTCCGACCTCCATATACATCTGACTTCCGCCCATGGATGCCGCTCTCTCAGATATGGTCACCTCGTCAGAGAGCTTCACCTTGCCTGCATCTACAGCCTCCATCGTGAGAAGCATGGTCATTACCTTGGTAACTGACGCAGGGGGCAGTTCCTTGTGTTCATTCTGTTTGTAGATAACCTTCCCCGTTTCGGCGTCTATAAGTACAGCCGCCTTGGCTGCCAGGTTCAGATTTCCCTGTTTATCCGCCTCCTCCAAAAGGGCCTTATCGTCATCGTTTACAGTCATAACAGGGTCATCCGGCTGACCTGATATGTACCTGACGCCAATTACGCCGAAGGCTATCGCCACAGCACATACTATGCAGAAGATTCCTGCAAGCTTCCTTTTTCTCACAAAAAACACCCCTCACTTCCCATAACATTCTATGAGAAAAGAGGGGTGATATTCCTAAAGTCCGAGTATTTCCTTTATCAAAACTTCTTCAGCCGCAGCGTCCTCGCCTATTACGAAAGCACGCTTCGCCTCGGCTGCACCGTTCTCAACCTTCTCCCGGTCGTTGCCGCAGGCAGTTGCAAGCACTTCTCCTGCTGTCACTCTGTCTCCCACCTTCTTGTGAAGATAGATTCCTGCCAGAAGGTCCACAGGATCCTCCTTGCGGAGTCTGCCGGCACCCGTGTGCTGAGAAGCGAGTCCCACTGATTCAGCTTTGATCTGCTGGACAAAGCCGTCAACGTCGGCCACAATGTCCACCGATACAGACGCCTTGCCGAAGACGGAATAGTCGTCGACTACCCTCGGGTCGCCGCCCTGGGCAGAGATGAACTCCCTCAGCCTGGAAAGTCCGGCGCCGCTCTCCAGCGCATCCTTGGCCATTTTGTCTCCTTCTTCAATTGATGAAGCCCTTCCTCCTACGTATATCATCACGCCGGCAAGCTTCAGGGAAAGCTCCGTTATGTCTGCAGGGCCGTTGCCTTTAAGGGTTTCGATCGCCTCTATTACCTCAAGGGAATTCCCTACGGCTCTTCCCAGAGGCTGGTTCATATCAGTGATGACAGCCACTGTCTTCTTTCCTGCCGACTGACCGATTTCGCACATTATCTGCCCCAGAGCCGATGCATCCTCAGGAGTTTTCATAAAAGCTCCGTCGCCGCACTTTACGTCCAGCACAATTGCGTCGCTTCCCGCAGCCAGCTTCTTGCTCATAATGCTTGAAGCAATCAGGCTCAGGTTGTTTACCGTTCCCGTAACATCACGAAGTGCGTATATCTTCTTGTCAGCAGGTGCTATATGGGCGGTCTGTCCGATGACAGCCAGACCTGTTTCGTTCACCTGCTTCATGAAATCTTCCGGTTCCATAGCTGTTCTGAAGCCCGGAATAGACTCCATCTTATCAACGGTTCCACCTGTAAATCCAAGTCCCCGGCCGCTCATCTTGGCAATGGGCACGCCGCAGGCCGCAGCAAGAGGTGCCACGACTAAGGTGGTTTTGTCCCCTACACCGCCTGTGGAGTGTTTATCAACTTTTATGCCTCTGATAGCCGACAGATCGATTATGTCCCCCGAACGGCGCATGGCATCAGTCAGCTGGAAGGTCTCCTCCTTATCCATCTTCTGAAAGAATATAGCCATCAGAAGGGCTGACGCCTGATAATCCGGAATGGAGCCGTCAGTGTAGCCTTTGATAAAGTATTCTATTTCTTCTTTGGACAGCTTGCCGCCGTCCCTTTTCTTGGTAATTATGTCAACTATGTTCATATATGTGTCCTCCTTGCGGTTAGCATATGCTAACATTCGCGATTTGGCGCCGTAAAAATGTGGTTCTCGGCTGCGAGGATACCACTGATTTCAACGTGCACGCGCGACGAAACCAAGTGATATTTTTTTGTAGTTAGCATAGGCTAAATTAGCATATGCTAACTGCTAAAATAATACTTTTGTTCGCGCTAGGTGGTATAGCATCACACAGCGCGGGGCGGTATAGCATCACACGGTGCGGGGCGGTATAGCATCACACGGTGCGGGGCGGTATAGCATCACACGGCGCACGTCGGTAAAACATCGCGTAGCGCGGGGCGGTATAGCATCACACGGCGCGGGGCGGTAAAACATTGCGTCGCGTGCCGACAGGAATCGAGGGACGCGGCCGACAGGAATCGCGCTGCGCGCCGATAGGAATTGAGAGGTGCGCCGACGGGAATCGAGGGGCGCTGTGCAAAGACCCGCTCCTTATGATCGGCTACAGAATCTCACCCAGGAAGCTGGTGCCGATGGCAGTTGGTGCAACGCCAAGATATTCGCATACTGTTGCGCCGATATCAGCAAAGCTGCCTCTTGTTCCCAGATTTACGCCGGCCTTGACCTTCTTTCCGTAAACCACTACCGGAACGTGTTCTCTGGTGTGATCCCAGCCTGTGTGTACAGGATCGTTTCCGTGGTCTGCACAGATGATCAGAATGTCGTCGTCGCTCAGATTCTCTATGATCTCAGGAATTCTTGCATCAAACTCCATGATTGCCTTTCCGTATCCCACAGGGTCTCTTCTGTGACCGTATTCGGAGTCAAAGTCAACCAGATTGGTGAAGATGAAGCCGTCAAAGTCCTGCTTCAACGCTTCGATTGTCTTGTCAACACCGTCCATGTTGTTGTCTGTATGAACTGAAACGCTTACGCCCTGATCGTTGAAAATGTTGCTGATCTTTCCAACTGTGTATGTTGTCAGGCCGCCGTCCTTAACGTTATCGAGGGCGGTCTTTCCGCTTGGATCTACGGAGTAGTCCTTCCTCTGGGAAGTTCTCTTTCTCGCACCTGTCTCATCAATTATATATGGTCTTGCAATTACACGTCCGCAGGCCCAGTCACCAACCAGCATTTTTCTTGCGATTTCACACATTTCATACAGTCTCTCAATCGGAATAACTGCAGTGTTTGCCGCAATCTGAAATACACTGTCTGCTGAGGTGTACACGATAGGTTTTCCGGTTTCTTCGTGAAGTGGACCCAGCTCTTCGATAATAGCCGTTCCCGAGGCTGTGCAGTTTCCAAGCACTTCCACGCCGATTGCCTCTTCGTAAGCTTTGATAAACTCCTGAGGGAATCCGTCCGGGTAGGTTTTGAACGGTGTCTTTGTCTCAAGACCTGAGATTTCCCAGTGGCCTGTGATAGTGTCCTTACCCTTGGAAACCTCGCTCATTCTGCCGTAAGCACCTGCCGGTTCGTCAACGGCAAATCTGCCGCCTGCCGCACCCTCGATGTTGCCGAAGCCCAGACCTGCCAGGTTCGGAATCGCCAGCTCAGGCACGTTGTCTGCAATATGTGTAAATGTATTGGTTCCCTTGTCGCCGTAGTTCGCCGCATCCGGCAGCTCGCCCACGCCAAGGCTGTCCATTACGATTACTGTTACTCTTTTCATAATAATCCCTCCTCGTTTTCAGGTGCCGGCAGGAACTGTCTCAGCGTAAGCCCATAACACCGTGCACCCGTTAAATTTCGCGCCGGCAGGAACTGCCGTGCGTCCGTTTATTCCTCATAAATCAGCTTTGGTGTACATTCCAGATAATCCAGTGACACCAGCCTGTACTCTACCCCGTTAAAAACTCCCTGTATGCCGTTCTTGAAGGCCTCCTTGCCGTGCAGGTGGCCGTATATGCAGGTTTTGACCCCGTACCTTTCCATCAGGTCAGTAAACCCTGAACCCTGCATCTTGTCGTTGGTCGGCGGGTAGTGAAGTGCCGCGATAATGGCCTTCGGGTTCTGCTTCTGCGCCTCCTTCAGGGAGAATTCCAGTCTCAAAAGCTCTCTCTTGTATATCTTTTCATCGTGTTCACTGAAACCCTCTGTTCCGGGACATATCCACCCGCGGCTTCCGCATACGTAAACTCCGGGCGCAGTTTCTATGCTGGTGTTCTGCAGAAAAACCATGTCGCTGTGCAGCCTGTTCAGCTTGCCTACACCCATCCACCAGAGGTCGTGATTTCCTTTTGTCAGTATCTTTTTTCCGGGCAGATTGTGTACCCACTCCAGGTCTGCCAGTGCTTCGTCGAGCCGCAGACCCCAGGATATGTCTCCCGGAATAATCACCGCATCATTTTCCGTTACGATTTCGCGCCACTTCTCTTCGAGTTTCCTGTAATGGTCCTTCCATCTGGGTCCGAAGATATCCATGGGCTTTTCAATACGCTCGTCAAAGGAAAGATGCAGATCTCCAATTGCGTATAAATTCATAAAATATTCCTTTTTATTCCTCCGTCTCCAGAAGGCGTACGCTCTCCTCGTCGGTCAGAGACGTAACCTTCTTTAGCTTGCTTCTCATCATTCTCGTTCTCGTGCCAACCAGCTTGTCGATGTCCTCGTTGGCCTGATTTATTCTCTTCTGTGCAGAAATGAGCACATCCTCAAATTTTCCAAATTCGTTCTTCACAGCACCCAGTATGTCCCATACCTCGCTTGAATGCTTCTGGATTGCCAGGGTCCTGAAGCCCATCTGCAGACTGTTAAGCAGCGCCGCCATGGTCGTCGGTCCTGCAATGTTCACCTTGTAATCCCGCTGCAGAGTCTCCACAAGTCCGCGCCTTACCACCTCTGCATACAGCCCCTCAAAAGGCAGGAAGAGTATTGCAAAATCAGTGGTGGCCGGCGGTTCGACGTACTTGTCTCTGATGTCCTTTGCCTCGGCTTTTATGCGTCGCTCCAGTTCACGGCCTGCCAGCTCTATGGCCACAGTGTCACCGCTGTCGTAGGCGTCAACCAGCCTGCTGTAGGTGTCCCCCGGAAATTTCGCGTCTATAGGCAGCAAAACCGTCTGATCGCCGTCGCCGGGTAGCTTTACGGCGAACTCAACCCTCTCGCTGCTGTTTGCCTTAATCCTGACGTTTTCCTCGTACTGGTCCGGTGACAGAATCTGTTCCAGAATGGCGCCAAGCTGGATTTCTCCCAGGATCCCGCGGGTTTTCACATTGGTCAAAACCTTCTTAAGGTCGCCCACTCCGGATGCCAGAGTCTGCATTTCACCGAGTCCCTTGTAAACCTGTTCAAGCCTGTCGTTGACCAGCCTGAAGGACTGGCCGATTCTGTCTTCTAGTGTCTTCTGAAGCTTTTCGTCAACTGTCTCTCTCATCTTTTCCAGCTGCCTTGTGTTCTCTTCATTAAGCTCGCTGATCTTCTGCGACATGGTATTTCTTATGTTTTCCAGCTTCTGCTCATTTTCCATCGACATGTGACTGAACTTCTCGTTCAGCTGGGCGAGGCGCAGATCCTGTGCCTTTGCCGCAGTCTGCTGGCTGCCTGCCATCATGTCGCCAAAGGTCTGAAACGACTGGTTCACATACTGGATTGTTTCCATTCTGGAGTCCTTGATTTCTTTTCGCAGGTCCTCGCGCAGCTGAGTATGTGAGTTTTCAAGCAGCTCACCCAGCACGCCGCCCATCATCTCGCTGAACCGGTCGCTGTTTTCTATTGAATTCTTTATATGGCCGGTCTTGCTCAGGTTCATAATCATCAGCACCAGGTTCAGTGCCAGAACTGCAAGAATCAGACCAAGTAAAATATTAGTTGTCAAATTGTTTATTCCCCTTTTTTGTGTTTTAATTCAGATTTGTGCTTTTTGCTCGGCGCGCTCGATTTTGCGGCTTGCGCGCATTTCGCAGCTTGCGCGCCGGATTTCGCGGTTTTCGACTCTTGCGGGGCGCGGCTTGCGAGTCAAGCGGCTTGCGCGCCCGATTTTGCTATTTCTCTTGGCAAACAGGCGCGTTTTGCCGGATTTCGGCCATTTTCTTAGGCAATCAGGCGCGTTGCTGTTTTGCAACAAGAATTTTGTATGAGAAAAATAATAAATATTTCGTCGTTTGTATGTTTATTCTTAAAATAATCGTTTTCAGCAGTTAGTGATATGTTGGCTCGGCAAGATAACTGGTATAATATTACATATCGTTCAGTATTTTCTATTTTAAATTCTATACAGACTATTATCAGTATGTATAAGACAATTACCGCTTAGATTTCGCGCCTGTTTTGACTCATATCAAGTTAAATCCGGGCAAATCGCGGCTGAATTGGGGAAAATAATCGCCAAATCAGGCACGTGAATAAAATTCTCGGATTATGCATAGCAAGAACAATGTTCCTGATCTTCTGATTATTCTATTACATCTATTTATGATGTAACGCGAGACAAAACATCCTATCCTAATTGTAAAACCTTTGGCGCCAAAATCCTTTCTTCCTTCTGGTAATCCTTTTAATGAAAATTACGCACCTGCATATAGATAATTATAATTATAACATTATTCGGAAGGATTAGAAAGAAATAATGACCGATTTAATCCACTTTGTTCTATTCGGAGATTTCGGTCTCCTGACAATGACGCCAAGATATCTGTTCCTGGTGCTTTTCCCCATTATGACCCTGGTCGGCCTGATAAAGGAGATTCTCTCCCGTCTGCCAATCGGAGATGATATCTTCACTCTGCTGACTGGATTGGGCTGCACCACGGCAGCCCTGGCCGGGCTGAGGAGTTCCGGCGGTGAGTGCGGGAAGTGCAGAAATTCCGTCCGCAGCGATGAACTCCCTTGTGAGTGCGGGAAGTGCAGGAACCCTGGAATGAACCGGGAGTCACCTGACGAGTGCGGTAAGCCTAATCGCGGCGAGAAAGGCCTTGGAAAGTGCAGGAACCCTGGAATGAACCGAGAGTTTCCTGATGGGTGCGGGAAGCCTGAGCCCGGCGGGAAAGCTCTTGGGGAGAATCCTGGGCATTCCGAGAAATCCCTCCAGGCGCGACGCTCAACCCTTATCTGGACCCTGGTCCTCATAATCCCCTGCTCATCCCAGATTGCCCTGATTGCAACCTTTGCATCCATGGTCACAACACGGGTGTTTCTGTCATATGTAACTCTATGCCTTGTTTTCATTGCAGTTATTTTCGCAGGAATTCTAATGCTGAGTAGTATTGCTCTTAAGCAAACAATCAGTCCGACTTCATATATATGTTTTTCCGAAAAGTATGGTAAAAGTGGCGCCAAGACTGACAAAAAAATAACAAAACGCCTCTTCGGCGTTGTGAAAGAATCCTTCCTTGGTGTAATGGATTCCGCATTTTCCTTCTGTATCGGCAGCATCATTATCAGTATTGCCATGTATTATGGCCTCGTGGAAATACTGTGTTACCAGCTGCAGCCGGTTGTCGAAACTTATATGGGACTCCCTCCGGAAACCGTGACCCTCCTCCTGTTTAACGTGCTGAAGAGAGATTTTGGCTCCGCGACGCTAATGATGGTGGGTGGGAGCGGAGCCTTCGACGCAGTCCAGCTCATGGCTCTCCTCATAATGATGACCTTCACTGTGCCATGCTTCAATTCCACCGTCCTGCTTTTCAAGGAAGAAGGCCCATGGCGCGCCACCTTCGTATGGATGACCAGCCTGTTCATCTCCCTGCTCCTGGGCAAACTGACCATGATACTGCTGGGATGGTTATTTTACTGAGGTATTCACCGCTTCATCAAAACTCACTCCCACAGATAATCCTCTCCATTCAGTCAGTTTTGATCACAGAAACCGCTCGAATTCATCTGCCTCTGCCTGCAGCTCCTCCAGAAAGCGGTTCACGTGATAGCCGTCGGTGGCGGCGTGGTGACATGTTATGGACAGCGGCATCTTCAGCCGTCCGCCCTCCACGAAAAACCTGCCGGCCTCGACGGACGGAAAGTAATATGGCTTATTCTCATAGGAATGAACAGCAAAATGGTTAAAGGAAATCCACGGCACGCAGGACACGGTATATGCGTTTGGCGGCGGAACCTGGTCGGGCTGAGCCAAAACCCCGTGATTGCTGCCGTAACGGTTTTGATTGTCAATATATGCGTTGTAGAAGTTCCGGAAATCGTCGTCGAACTCAGTCCACATGAGTGAGAAAGTTTTGTCGTCGTCGTGAAATGACGCGTAGAGAGGCGTCAGACAATTGTAATAGCCAAGACAGCCGTCCGTCTCTGCAATCTTAAACTCCCGCTGCTTGTTGAGATTCCTGGTCACCAGCCACAGATAGGCCGGGAAAAACTTGAGATTTGCGTCCTTCAGCGCCGCGCGCATCCTGGTCACATCCAGATTCACCGTAAGGGAATAGCCCGTCGGCGCCATCTTTGAGAAATAGTAGAACATCTGGCCCCGCTCCCACGTCTGCAAATCCAAAGGGGTAAACTCAGGTTTTGTTTTCACGATAATACCTCCTGACATCATAATAAAGCTTCATTTTTCTCCATTATAATGTCAGCAGGTTATGCACCACAATCGACGCTCCGTAGAGTCCGGCATTGTACTAATTACCTGTCTTCAAATTCATCAGCTCTTTCAGAAAACAGCTTATAATATGCTCTCATGTTTTTCAGTTCTGTCCACTTGCGGGTCCCCACCGGAACAGAATCCATGTCATATATCTTCGCATTATCCATGGATAGAATGAATGGAGAGTGAGTCGCAATGATAAACTGACAGTTATAGAAGCGGGCCGAGTCCTCAATGAATCTGACCAGCTCCAGCTGCAGCTCCGGCGAGAGACTGTTTTCCGGCTCGTCCAGAATGTATATGCCGTCATGGTCGATCCTCTGAGTAAAATAGCGAAATGCATTCTCCCCATTGGAATATTCCCGCACATTGTCCATAAGAGTCCGCCTTATATACTGGGATTTGCTCTTGGACTTGGCTAAATTTGAACGTTTCAGCTCGTCGTACTGAGCCAGAGATTC
>JBJESZ010000038.1:0-12268 GCA_051883055.1 Emergencia sp. | reverse complement strand
ACAAGATGACCCAGAAGGTAAAGCTTCTTTCCGGAGGGCAGAGACAGGCTTTGACGCTGTTTATGGCAGTAATCGCACAACCGTCTGTACTTCTTCTTGACGAGCACACTGCGGCTCTTGACCCGTCAGCTGCGGCCAAGGTACTTCAGCTTACAGAGAACTTCTCGCAGAGAGAAAGCATGTGCACTATGATGATTACTCACAACATGAAGGATGCTCTTGCACACGGAAACCGAACGCTTCTTATGCAGAACGGACGCATTGCCATGGACATTAAGGGCGAAGAGCGCACTCAGATGACTGTGGAGAAGCTGGTTGAGAAATTTAAAATTGACAATGACAGGATGCTGCTGTAACTTTAAAAGTACAGCAGTATTTTGATTAGTTTTCGAACAGAAAAAGGATATATTTATGGTAAGTGACGAACTACTTTACATACAATATCAAAACGGTGATGACAGCGCTGCCACAGAGCTTGTAGAGAGATACGGTGACAGTCTTACAATGTATATTGCGGGATTTACCGGCGACATCTACGATGCTGAGGATCTTATGATTGAGGCATTTTCACTGATGTTTGCAAAGAAAAGGCCTGTTGATCAGGAAGGCAGTTTTCGCGCATACCTTTACAGGATTGGAAGAAACCTTGGAATAAAGTATTACAAGAAGAAGAATCACATTATAGGGTTCTGCGACTTGAGTTTTGATCCGAAAAGTGATGCGCTTGCGGATGCTCCGCTTTTAAGAGATGAACGACAGAGAACTCTCTATACTGCCATGAACAGCCTTAAAGAAGAATATAAGGAAGCTATATTTCTGGTGTACTTCGAGGGCCTGAGCTACAGGAACGCTGCCAAAATAATGAGCAAGTCAGAAGCACAGATTACAAAACTTGTATATAGAGGAAAACAAAGCCTGAAGACCATTTTGGAAAGAGAAGGATTTAGATATGAGAACGACTGATGAAAGAGTCAAAAGCATAATGCAGAAAACTGCAGAAAAGAGAAAAAAGATAAACAGAAGACGTCAGTTCCTGACACGCTGCGGCGCATATGCTTCATGCCTGTTCGTCATATGCGTTTTAGGATACAGACTTTCAGACTCCCGGGGAATCCATAGTTTTGCAGACAGTCTGAACTTACATGCTGCCAGCATCGTCGGGGAGGGCAACACACTGGAGTATGTAATAATTGGAGTCGCAGCGTTTGTATTAGGCGTGCTTACTGAAATTCTTCTGACTAAGCTGCACGAAAAGTACGGAGGATCCGTCAAAACCGATAAAGCCGGAGAATCCGGCAGATCCGACGATGGTGAAAAGGAGGAATGATCTTGGTTAGCTTCGAAATAATCGACAATATGTTTCAGGTTGCCGTGATGCTGACATGCTTCCTCACTTCAGTTTTTTTCGCAGTAAAGCGTAAGGATGAAATGTTTACGTCGCTGGCAGGAATGTATGGAAGCTTTATGATCGGAACACTGTTCTATTCTCTGCATCTTATAATAATAGGTGAAACCCCGCACATCTCATACTGCGCTGAGATTTCCTGGCTTACGACATTTTTGTTCATGATGCAGATAATTATCCAGCGTACAGGCGGCAGTGGAAAGAACTTTTCCCTGAAAGCTGCGGCAGGTGCGGCCTTAGTTGTGGCTTCTGCTCTTTATAATGAGGTGCTTGGACCTATGCTTCTGTTCGTAATTGCTTTTGCCGGAATCAGTGGGATTACCGTCTATCTTGCCATTTGGCGGATTGAGGAGAGCCGTAGAGAAGGAAGGAGGGTGTCCTGTCTGGAAGTCTTTATTCCTGTAATAATCTGCCTGGACATTCTTGTATATTACGTATCTTCGTTTTACAGCGATCTTACACATTTCAATCTCTATTTTGCAATTGATATCCTGCTTACCATATCATGTGCACTGATGCTGGTATTCTATGTAAGAGAGGAGCGGTGGAACAGATGACATACATCGAGAATATTTTTATCTGCCTGTCAGTTCCGCTTTTGCTGTCCGTGCCGCTGATCGGGTCAAAAGAGAGAAAGTATACTTTCTTTGTGTGCCTGGGAATGCTGATATGCCTTCTGGCTTCATATTTTAACAGCTATCTTATTGCGTACTACGGTGTGGATTCGACGACGGGCGCAATTGAAATAACACCGATATGTGAGGAAATATTCAAGTTTCTTCCTCTATTGATTTTCATACTGACTTTTGAGCCGAAGTCTTCGGAAATAATGATCTCTTCAATTGCAATTGCAGCCGGTTTTGCTACTTTTGAAAACGTCTGTTATATGACGGCAAACGGAGCTGAGAACCTGATGTTTCTTGCAATCAGAGGTCTGTCTGCAGGCGCGCTTCACATTCTGTGCGGAATAGCAATCGGAAAAGGACTGTCCTTTTCATTTAATAAAAGATGGCTTGTTTACAGCGGGACGGTTGGCACTCTCGGCATGTGCATAACCTTTCATGCCACATATAACCTTTTAATAACTGCAGAAAACACCGTATGGGAGAACATCGGGTATATTTTCCCGTGCCTGTTAATCGGCATTTTCTGCGTGGTCAACGGAATTATCCTGAAAAAACAGAGGAATTAGAGGAATTCGAAAAAATACAGAAAAACTTTCATCGAAGGGTGGAAGTTTTTTTGTTTTTTGACCTTTTATATTATATAGAGATAAAGTGTTAAAAGGAAAAGAAAGGTTGAGAGGATTGGATGTAAGGAGAAGGAATGAATGTATTCTGAAAAGAGTCGATGAAATCAGAAGATGCAGGCTTAACAGACAGATTGGCATACTGACAGCTTTTTGCATTGTGGACACTGCGGCTTTAATGACTGTAATCGGACAGAATGCATCGTTAGACACAGAACAGATGGCTAACGGATACAGTTCAATGTTGCTGCAGGGCAATACTGATCCGGATGCAATTATCGCTGTTACAGCCTTTTTTGCAGGAGCACTGGGCACTGCGGTAATCCTGAGAATCAGATTATTACAGCAGAGGAGAAGAAGACTATGATTAAACCAAAAGCTTTAAAAAAGGGTGATACCATCGGTGTGGTTTCACCGGCAAGCCCTTCAGAAAAAAGAAGTGAGGTGATAAGGGCCGCGGCCTATCTGGAAGAGATGGGTTATAAGGTTGTGATAGGGAGAAATGTCAATAAAACCAAGGGCTTTACAGCAGCGAGCGAAGAGGATCGTGCCGCTGATATCAACGAGATGTTTGCAAGGGATGACATCGACGCCATTTTTGTTACACAGGGAGGATACGGCAGCGCCCAGCTGGTTGACAAGCTGGATTATGACTTAATAAAAAATAATCCCAAAATCTTTACCGGATTCAGCGATATAACATCTCTGCATCTTGCATTTCAGAAGCACTGTGACATGGTTTCCTTTCATGCACCGGGAATGGCGAGATTCAACGAGGAGGAGCTGACAGAGTACACAAAGGAAAGCTTCTTTAAGGTTCTTGAAGGAATCAGTGAGCCTTATGAAATAGAGCTTGCGGACCCAAAGAAATATCTTGTGTCAATGGGGCAGGGGAAGGTTACAGCTCCCGTAGTGGGAGGAAATCTGACTCTTATTTGTGCCAGCCTTGGAACTGATTACGAAATTGACTGTAAAGATAAAATACTCTTTATTGAGGATGTAGATACCGAGCCATGGATTTTCGATCACAACATGTGTCATTTGCGCAATGCAGGTAAGCTGGATGACTGTGCGGCAGTTCTTGTGGGAGAATGTGAGAACTGTGTTCCATTTAAGTATGATCCGGGATTCCTGTGTGATACCAGCCTTGAGGATGTTCTGTATTATTACCTTGAATCTGCTCACAAACCTGTGCTGTACGGTTTGCCGATTGGACATACACCCGATCTGGCCACTATCCCGATGGGAGTGCTTTGCGAGCTGGACGCAGACAAAAAGTCATTTACCGTTTTAGAAAACGGTGTGAGATAAGGAGGACGTTATGAAAAAGATGAAGAAGATATTAGCTGCAGCACTTGTACTGATAATGGTATTTTCATTTGCAGGCTGCGGAGGACAGGGCAATGATGAAGGTGGAGAGACAACCTTTAATATTGCGCTGAGCAGTGGTGTAGACTCACTGAATGCTCTTACGACTGAGAGTTCCACCGTATACAACTGGCTGAATTTCTGCTATGACTCTCTGATTGCATATGACGAGGATTACAATGCAATACCAAGAGCGGCAGAGAAATGGAGTGTATCAGATGATGGCCTTACATGGACATTTAATCTGAGAAATGACATTGTCTTCTCTGATGGAGAGCCTTTAACCTCAGAAGACGTAAAGTGGACCTATGAAAATGCAGTTGACAGCTATATGTACTCAACCCATGCAGGCGGAATCAAGTCAATCGACTGCCCTGACGATTATACAGTAGTATTCAACTGTGAATATCCAAAACCGGACATGCTGTATCAGATCATTCCGATTCTGCCTGAACATATCTGGAGCGGGGTAGAGAATCCACTTGAATTTGAACCGACAGAGCTTGTAGGATCAGGTCCGTTTATCTACAGCCCTGAAAGAAGCAATGACGGATGCACAACCTTCCTGAAGAATGAAAACTACTGGGGACAGAAGGCAAAGGTTGATGTACTGTGCTTCACTGTTTACGACAACCTTGATGCCATGGTACAGGCGCTGAAAATCGGCGAGGTTGATGCATGCTACAGCCTCGAAAACTCACAGATTGATGCCCTGAAGGATGTAGAGGGAATCGACATGAATTCTTACGACACCTTCGACTTTGAATTCCTGGGTTACAACCTGCTGGATGAGTTTTGTTCCAAGAAAGCAATCCGCCAGGCGATTGACTACTGTACAGACAAAGAATCAATTATTGAGATGAGCTACAGCGGATTAGGCGATGCTGCTTACGGACCTGTAAGTAATGAAGGCTACAGATATGAGCCGGAAAACAAGAGGGACTTTAATATTGACAAGGCCAATGAAATTCTGGACGCTGCAGGATATAAGGATAACGACGGCGACGGATACCGCGAAATGGACGGAAAGAAAATAAGTCTTGAGCTGTCTACAGCTTCAGAGAGAAGCTCATGGCAGAGTGCAACTGTAAACCTTCTGATTGAAAACTGCCAGAAGGCGGGAATCGAAATCACATGGAATCCGATCGAAAAGACAGCTCTTTGGGACAAGTGCTGTGACGGAAGCGAAGACTGGCAGCTCCAGATTGAAGGCTGGGGCGGAGACGCAGATCCGGGATTCGTACTGTGCCTGTTCCAGGATTATGAGACTGATGGATATTCAGGATCATCATATCAGAATCCTGAATTTGACAAGCTGTATGAAGCAATGTATCTGACCACTGATGAAAAAGAGCGTGCAGAACTGATTGAAGAAGCGCAGGCTCTGCTGTATGAGGACTGTCCATACACTTATCTGTGCTTTGGAAAGGTAGTGCAGGCAGTCAACAGTGACAAGTGG
The DNA here is from genome assembly GCA_051883055.1 of Emergencia sp. GTDB lineage: Bacteria > Bacillota > Clostridia > Peptostreptococcales > Anaerovoracaceae > Senimuribacter. The sequence continues at coordinate 6,787 of JBJESZ010000038.1, read as the reverse complement.
ACAGGCTACACTGCAAATTCACACGGACTGTTCGATAACGAACGAATTGACGCGTACGTAAACGTTGAGCCGAAATAAACAGATATGTATATTGGGAAGGGGCTACTTTGTTAGCCCCTGCTCGATTAAACGAAAGGAGGTCTAAAATTGGCTAAGAGGACCTTGAAACAATTTATATATGCGCTGATAACACTGTTTTTTGTATGTGCATTCAATTTCTTCCTGTTCAGGGTAATGCCCGGAAACGTGGAGACAATAATTGCAAAGTCTACCACCTCCGAGGCTGTTAAACAGAGACTGATAGAGGAAGCAGGACTTGACAAACCGCTGTTCACACAGTTCTTTAACTATATAGGCGATATGCTGCACGGTAATTTCGGCACTTCCTTTTACTCATACGACGGCAGATCTGATGTGCTGGACATCATAGTCGGAAGAATACCAAACACTGTAATTCTGCTTTTATCTGCTGAAATAATAGCTATAGTCGCCGGACTTTTTATCGGAATAATATGTGCGAAGAAAAGAGCCAGCAAGCTTGATACAACTCTTCTTTCCGGATCTCTTGTGTTATATTCCATGCCTACATTCTGGTTTGCGATGCTACTCATATTCCTTTTTTGTGCGACGTTAAGAATCTTCCCGACAGGAGGAATCATTACACCGGGCACAAATTATTCCGGTATGGCCTTTGTGCTTGACTATCTCAAGCATATGATCCTTCCGATGCTCTGCATGGGAATACTGATGATCGGCTGCTATACAGTAACGATGAGAAGCACCATGATAAACATCCTGACAGAAGACTACATCAATACTGCGAGAGCAAAGGGGTTTTCGGAAAAATACATTCTTATGAAGCATGCAGTTCCTAATGCAATGCTGCCGATGGCTACAATTATCGCTCTGAACATAGCGGTAATTCTTGGCGGTGCAATTCAGCTGGAAACGCTGTTCAGCTGGAAGGGACTGGGGCAACTGATGTATGAGGCGCTGAACAAACGTGACTTTCCTGTTCTTCAGGGATGTTTCTTCATTTCTACAATTGCAGTAATATTTGTGAACTTCATTATGGATATTCTGTATGGATTTATCGATCCAAGAGTAAAGAATCAGTAGGTGAGAGCTTATGAAAAAAGAATCGGATACAAGGCAATTAAAAAAGAATCTCAGGCAGATGAAGACCAGGGAATTCTTCAGAGAAGTCTGGAGTAATAAAATGGCGAGAGCCGGAATTCTGATTATCGGCTTTTTTGCTGTGGTTGCAATAATCGGTCCCGTACTGATGCCTTTTAAGACAACCTTTATTGCAACCTCGAGAGATATGATTTTCAACAGCCCATCTCTTGAGCACCTGCTGGGAACAGACAATCAGGGAAGAGATGTACTGGCCTATACGGTAAACGGATCGAGAAGCTCTCTGTTTGTGGGCCTCACTGCCACTGTTATTTCCATGGTTCTGGGAACAGTGATAGGAATCGTTGAGGGATACCGGGGCGGCTGGGTTGACACTCTGCTTATGAGAGTTACAGATTTCTTCCTGGTACTGCCATGGCTGCCGTTCTGTATGGTTCTGGCGGCAATACTTGGAAACAGCATGTGGAACATTATTCTTGTAATAGGTCTCACGGGATGGTCCGGAACAGCGAGAATAATACGTGCACAGACCCTTTCCGTAAAGGAACAGCAGTATGTTGAACGGGCTCAGTCAATTGGTGCAAAGAATGGATATATAATGCTGAAGCATATTTTCCCAAACGTATTCCCTCTGGTGTTTTCCGAAGGAATTCTGACTGTATCAGGAGCAATTCTTACGGAAACATCACTGGCTTTCCTGGGACTTGGGGATCCGACAAATCCAAGCTGGGGTACCATGCTGAACGATGCCTATGAGACGGGTGCCATGACAATGGGTGCATGGTGGTATTTCATTACCCCCGGAATATGCGTTATTTTAGTTGCATTAGGCTTCACTCTTATGGGATATGCATTCGATGAGATACTTAACCCGAAGCTTAAGGAAAGGTAAGGTATATTACGAATGAGCGATATTAAACTTCTTGAAGTAAAGAATCTGAAAACATATTTCAACACTAAAAAGGGCATGGCAAAGGCCGTCGACGGCGTTTCCTTCTCTCTTGATTACGGTCAGTGTCTTGGCCTCGTTGGGGAATCCGGATGTGGCAAGACTACAACGGCTCTGTCTATCTGTCAGCTGCTGCCAAAGGAAGGTAAGATTGCAGGCGGTGAGATTCTGTTTGAAGGCATAGATTATGCATCACTGGATGACAAGGAAATCAGAAAACACAGATGGAATGATGTCGCCATGGTCTTTCAGGGGGCAATGAACGCCTTCAACCCTGTAAAAAAGGTGGGATGGCAGATAGCCGAGGCATGCATGTTTCATCAGAAAATGTCCAAAGAGGATGCGTGGAAAAAAGCGGGAGATCTTTTCGAGCTTGTTGGCATAGCAAGGGAAAGAGTAACTCAGTATCCTCATGAATTTTCCGGCGGAATGAAGCAGAGAGCAATGATTGCAATGGCTTTAGCCTGCGATCCTAAGCTGATAATAGGCGATGAGCCTACAACGGCTCTGGATGTAATGATTCAGGCTCAGATTCTTGAGCTGCTTGAAAATTTGAGAAAAGAACTTAACATGGGAATGATTCTCATAACTCATGATTTGTCCATATTAGGTGAAACCTGTGATAAAATAGCCGTAATGTATGCGGGTAAAATTGCCGAAATGGGAACGGTGGATGACATATTCAACCATCCGATGCATCCGTACACAAAGCGCCTGCTCGCATGTTTTCCCGATATTACAAATGAAAAGCGTGTGATTCCTGATGGAATTCCGGGCAATCCGCCGGGCCTCATCGATCCTCCTGAGGGCTGCAGATTCTGCCCTCGATGCACAGAACGGACTGATGCCTGTGGTCATAAAGAGCCGGAGTTTATCAAGGTTGGAGATGAGCACTATGTATCGTGTCATCTTATAGAGAAGGGCGGTGAGCTGTAGATGTCAGACGCACTGTTAAAGGTAAAAGATTTAAAGGTATATTTTCAGGTTAAAAAGGGAATCGGACAGACCTTCTTCGGAAAACCGGAAATAATAAAGGCCGTTGACGGAGTGAGTTTTGACCTTCAGAAAGGGGAAATCCTTTCTCTGGTGGGAGAGTCAGGCTCCGGAAAAACCACAACGGGAAAGGCAATCCTCCAGCTGGCACCTGTAAGCGGGGGCAGCATAGAATTCAAGGGAAAGGAAATGGCCGGCGAAAAGAACCTGCATGAATTCAGAAAGCAGGCGCAGATGATTTACCAGGATCCTTATCAGTCGCTGAACCCGAGACAGTACATCTCCGACATCGTGGGTGAAGCACTGGATGTTAACGGGATGGTTTCCAGCCAGGAGGAAAGAACACGGAAAATCAAGGAGGCTCTGGAAGGTGCAGGTCTGGTTCCCGCGGAGGATTATATGTTCAGGAGACCCTTCGAGCTTTCCGGAGGCCAGCGCCAAAGAGCTGCCATCGCGGGAGCACTCATTATGAAACCTGACTTTGTGGTGGCGGATGAGCCTGTTTCCATGCTGGACGCAAGCATTCGCACAAGTATAATTAAAATGATGCTTGAGGAACGGGAGAAGAAGGGCTCTGCATATCTGTTCATCACGCATGATTTGTCACTGGCATGGCTGATTTCTGACAGAATTGCAATAATGTACCTTGGAAAGATTATGGAAATCGGAAGTGCTGATGAAATTGTAAACAATACGCTTCACCCGTACAGTAGGGCACTGCTTAATATTATGCCCATACCGGGAAAGACGCTTACGGGAAAGAGACAGATTCTGGAGGGGGAGACTCCAAACGCAGGAGCGGTAATTGAAGGCTGCAAGTTTTGCGGGCGCTGTCCTGAAGCGATGGAAATATGTCATACCATTGAACCGGAAAACGTGGAGGTAACTCCGGGACATTTTGTAATGTGTCATAAATATAAGCAGGGGATTACCGATGAGAATTAATGAATTTTTTGAACGTGAAAAGGATGATATGCTCAGGAACCTGGCAAGGCTGATGGAGTACAGAAGTGTGACCGATGACAGCAGCTGCTGCAGGGAGGCTCTTCAGTTTGTTCTCAGTTTGGCCGAGTCCTTCGGCATGAAGACCACAATTGGCAAGCATGAAGACATAGGCATTGTGGAGATTGGTCGGGGGGATACTGCTGTTGGCATCCTGGTTCACGTAGATGTTGTAGGTGAGGGTAATGCTGACCTGTGGAAATATGAACCCTTTGGGCTTACGATTGATAAAGATATGCTTTATGGCAGGGGAATTGTAGATGACAAGGGACCGGTTATTGCAAACCTTTACGCTATGAAATACCTGGTGGACAGTGGAATGAAGCTGAAAAAGAAGATTCAGCTTATCGTTGGGACGAGCGAGGAATCAGTCTGGACAGACATGGAGCATTTTAAAGAGGAGTTTCCTCATCCTGATTACGGATATTCCCCGGATGGTAATTTTCCGATTTACAATGAGGAGAACGGATATATTGATATTTCTCTTACTTTTGAAAACGCTTTGCCTGATGCAGTAAGACGAATTGAAGGCGGCGATGCTGAGAACAGTATTCCGTCTGCTGCGACATGTGAACTGGTGAACGGAGATGTTCTTTGCTATGCAGGAAAGGCGGCGCACAGTTCCACGCCTGAGCTTGGACTAAATTCCATCGTGTTAATGTGCAGCGACCTTATGGCGAAGTATGACTTTCCTATGGCACAGTTCATCTGTGAAAATTTTCCGGAGGGCCGGTATGAGTCGGCGATTCCCTTCGCCAGAAAAGATGGAAAGACAAGTGGAAAGAGCGACCTGACAATAGTGCCGACGACTGTCAGAACGGAAGGGAAAAATGTTACGGTAAATCTTAATGTCAGGAATACGTACTGCGTGACAGGAGACAGCATTGCTGAAGCATTGAAGCTTAAGGGAAAACAGTACGGCTTTTCTGTGGAAATTACGGAATTACACAATCCTATTTTTGTTGATGAGAATCAGGAATTCATCATGCGGATGAAGGCTGCAAGCCGGGAATACGGAATATCTGGAGAATGCAGAAGTGCGCAGGGTTCAAGTTATGCAAAGTGTCTCGAGAATTTTGTGAGCTGGGGTCCTGTATTTGAGGGGGATTCCGACTGTGCTCACATGGAAAATGAGGAGCAGAGCATGGAAGGTTACATTAAATGTGCAGAGATTTATGCGTATTATCTGCAAATGGAAGGAGAAAGTGCCTAATGGGTTTTGATAATAAGCCTGACGTTGTAAAATTAACGCAGGATTTAGTGAGAATAAAGAGCTATTCCTTTATGGAGCGGCAGGAGGATGAGGTGTCGAAATACATCCTGGATTTCTTCGAAGAGCATGGAATCAGGACATGGCGAACTGAGGTGGAGCCGGGCCGATTCAATGTTTTTGCTGTTATTGACGGAAGTGACTGCGAGAACGCATCATCACTGCTTCTTACAGGCCATATGGACACTGTGCCTGCATATGATTTTGAGAATGCTTTTTCGGGAAATGACGATGAAGAATATGTTTACGGAAGAGGCACCTGTGACATGAAAGGTGCTCTTGCGGCAATGATGTGTGCGATGGTCAGCATAAATAAGTCAGAGGACCGCCCTAAGGGTGATCTGATATTCTGTGGCGTGTGCGATGAAGAGGAAGCAGGGATCGGAACCCGCGATCTGATCAAAACCGGTCCGGAGGCGGACTTTGCGATTGTCGGTGAGCCTACGGATATGGCAATAGCCCTGGGCCATAAGGGGCTGGAATGGATAGAGGTCAGATTTACCGGCAAAAAGGTTCATGGCGGTGATCAGAAAAACGGCGTGAACGCAATTATGATGGCAAGCCGCTTTCTGCACGTTCTCGAGACTGAGTATATACCTGAGCTGAGTCGCAGAACTCATCCTGTTCTTGGTGCAGCAACACTAAATGTGGGGACAATAGTCGGCGGTGATCAGCCAAGCACTGTGGCCGACAAATGCACCGTAAAGCTCGACAGAAGGTGTCTGCCGTCAGAGACCATCGAGCAGGTGTACTCTGAACTGCAGGATATCATTGACAGGCTGCACGCAGAGGATGAACGATTCGTGGCTGAGATATCGGATGTTTTTGAAGGACAGACCCTGCCTCACATCCCATTCTGCACACCGGAAACATCGCCGGTTGTTGAGGCAGCCAAGGAGGCACTTCAAAAGGAGGAAATAAGCCCTGTAGTTACATTCTTTCCGGCATGGACAGATGCGGGCTTTATGAATGAATTTACAAAAAGCCGGTGTATCGTTTTAGGACCGGGTGAAATTGCGGTTGCACATTCAGTGCATGAGCGGATTTCAAAGGAGCAGTTAATGAAAGCTTCAGGTGTGTACACTGAAATTGCAAGAAGAATCTGCTTTTAATAAATATTTTGCTGCTGCGGGCAGCCGGCAAAATTCTGTACTAAACTCCCCTGCGAGGAATATACCTTGTAAGGGAGTTTTTTTATGAGAAAAGTGTTGTTTTTTATCGGATTGATGGCTGCCTTCGGTCTGGGGATGCTCTTCTGGTTCTATCAGGCTGAGCCCGCATCAAAACCAACAGCAGAGGAAATCCCGTCCATTCCGGTTATAAGTGCCCGGCAGGCGATACTGATTGACGGACGAAGCGGAGAATGCATTTACGAGAAGAGTGCCGATGAAAAGGGCTACCCTGCAAGCACTACCAAAATCATGACGGCAATGGTG
>JBJESZ010000037.1:4366-12303 GCA_051883055.1 Emergencia sp. | reverse complement strand
CTCTTATTCACCCTGTCTGCAAGAATGCCACCTATCGGTCCCAGCACGATCATCGGAATGAACGCACACGCAGTAACAACACCGAACAGAGCAGCAGAACCTGTCTCATTCAGCAGATATAATGGTAAGGCAAATCTAAGAATTCCATTACCAAACAAAGAAATAATCTGCCCCACCAGTATCATAATAAAATTTCTATTCCACATCGTTTCTCTCCTCATACCACCTTAACGGCTCTGCAAGGTTTTCCGGACATACTCTGCTTCCCCCGTTGACAATCAGATCCAGCATGTCTTTCTCCTCCGGCGTTTTGTCCTGCTTATTGGCAAGTTCTTTTCCCATTGTCTTAATGACCATTTTCATCATCATTTTATAAACTCCCCGGAGTTTTCCAATATCAAAACCACCCTGGAGCGTGAAAACCGCCGTAGACTCAGGAATCTGATTTTTCTCTCTGACTTCCTGAAGCTGCGTTCCCGTCGCACCCATTCCGACAGCGCACACCATCTGCACATCAAAGCTCTTTTCGGCATCTTTATATCCTTTGATACCTCCAGCCATCAGCCAGCCCAGATATATTATCTCACTTCCCCTTTCCAGCACCCTGTTTGCATCATCCAGACTGTGAACAGGCATATTTATCTGCTGGCCCAGCAACTCTGCATATTCCTTGGTAGTACCTGTGTTACTTGTGTAAACAATCGCTTTTATCATTTCTCTTCCTCCAATCATCATTGCCCCAATGGGTTCTCAAATTTACTCATTTCCGGGTGAACGTCTTATGAAACAGCCGTACATGTTCCTCCAGCACCCTCATATACTCTTCCTTTTTCTCCGGATGCCGGTCACATTCGCCCAGCATCACCATAATCGGCGCGTCATACATAATCGCAAGAGCTTCAGGATTTTCATCTGTCAAAACCCCCGCCGCAATCATTTTTGTAAAGAGTCCGGTGTGAAACGCATGCATCTGTCTGACATATCTTTCTGAATAAAGCTCCGACAGCTCCCTGGATCGGAACTGCTCGATAGTCATCATCCGTCTGAACATGCTGACATACTCATCATTGAGAGAATAATCAATCAGCGATTTTACCTTTTCCACAAGGTAGTCAGCTGTTATGTTCTCAGATACAGTTACTCCCTCTTCAGACTCATTCACATGAACAGAGATAGAAGCTGTAAACGATTCATATCTTCTTGATGTCTCTTCAAATATTGCATCAAAGATATCCTGCTTACCCCTGTAATGCTTGTATAGCGACGGTGCCTTTATTCCTACTGCACCCGCAATCTGCTCCACACTCACTGCGTCATATCCTCTTTGCGAAAACAGCCTGAGTGCCTCCAGAAGAATTCTGTCTTTCGTAGCCATTTTTCCTCTCCCAAAAACAAAGCTAATATCCATTAGCCACATTATAGGCTAATAAACATTAGCTGTCAAGAATTGTTTGACTTTTTTTATTTTCAAGTGCTATAATCGTGATGTTGAGTTGCGAAAGCGTAAGTCCAAACGGGCTTGCGCTTTCTTTTTTTTATGATATCCAAGACGAAAGGAAGAATAAATATGAATCAGGAAAAGAAACAGTCTCTCACCATCACCATACTATCCCTGTCACTTCTGACTGTAATGGCAGGTGCCGCCGTCGCTCCGGCTTTAGATGTAATCAGGCAGCATTTTTCAGACGAAAGCCAGATGCTTATTCAGATGATAATCAGCATACCCGCACTGTTTATCGCTCTCACTAATCTGATATTTCCTGCGCTCGCAGGTCGTTTCAGATCCAAAGGCCTGCTTTTGACCGGATTACTTCTGTATGTGGCAGGAGGCTGCTGCGCCGGCATGTTCGACAATATCTATGCGCTGCTTGCAATGCGTGCACTTGTAGGAGTCGGTGTCGGCATAATTATGCCTATGTCAACAGGTCTCCTGGCATTTTACTATACCCGCGACAAACAGGATAATCTCATGGGATATTCCTCAGCAATGAATCAGATGGGCGGCGTAATAGCCACGCTCATTTCCGGCCTGCTCGCAGGTATAAGCTGGAGAGCCAGTTTTCTTGTCTATCTGATGGGACTGCTGTGCATTATCCTTACGGTAATCTTTCTCCCAAACGAGAAGATTGCCGGAAACAAAAGCGATTCCAGGTCAAAGGGAGTTTTCAGGGAGTATTTTCCTTTTATATCAGCAATGTTCATTTTTATGTTTACATTCTTCATTTATCCCTCATCCTTTGCAATTGAATCTGCAAAGGACGGTATCCTTTCAACAGGCGCAGTTACTGTTATTATGGCAGGAATGGACTTTATCGCCTTTGCCGGTGGCCTGTCATACGTGCACATAAAAAAGAAAATGGGTGATAAGACGAGATTTCTTGCACCTCTTCTGTTTACAGCAGGATATGCACTGTTGTTTCTATTCGGAGGATGGGCCGGCTCGATCATCGGCTCTGTATTTATCGGTTTTGCTAACGGTCTGGGAATCCCGCTGATAATATCAACGGCATCGAAAAAAGCCGGCAGAACGGCAGGCACCACCGTCCTGCCCCTTGTCTCTATGGCTTTATACCTGGCTCAGTTCCTTACACCGGCCATCCTTTCAGCAATTGAAGGTGTCAGCGGCACCATAGCTCACCTGCCTTATCTTGCTGCTGTCATTTCAGGAATACTGCTCACTGTATGGTCTGTTACTGTCAAATAGCAGTCTTCCCACCCACAGGAAAAATAAATTGATGAATAACCCCGGAAAGATTATAATTTACTCATAGATTACTATTCACAAGGGGGTAAACCATTGAAAATCACAAGCATTATATTCAGTCCCACAGGCGGTACCAGACGTGTTGTGGATGCTGTCCTAAGCGGCATCCGAGCCGACATAGAAGAAATAAACCTTATGAGCAGGGATATTGAAAACAAAGAAATCTCTGTAGATTCCGACAGCCTTGTTTTTATCGGAATACCTTCCTACGGGGGACGGGCACCCCAGACGGCTATGAAACGTCTGGCGGCAATTCACGGAAATAACGCAAAATGCGTTCTTGTTGCAGCATACGGCAACAGAGAATATGAGGATACTCTTATTGAAATGTACGACGGAGCTGTTCAGTGCGGATTCATTCCCATTGCAGCAGTTTCCGGCATAGCAGAGCATTCAATAGACAGAGAAATGGCCAAAGGACGCCCTGACGGCGACGATGAGAAAGTTTTGATGGCCTTCGGCGAGAAAATAGCCGAGAAAGCCGGCAGCCTGAACAGACTTGAAAGCATACCGGGAAGCAGACCGTACAAGGCTTTAGCTCCAGGCTCCAACTGTCCCCAGGCCGATGAAACCTGTGTAAACTGTGGCCGTTGCCGTGACTGCTGCCCTGTTGAAGCCATAGATGACAGCATGACCGGCGATTCGGAACGCTGCATTTCATGCATGGGCTGCATCTCGGTCTGCCCTGTTGGTGCGAGAAAGCTGAATAACGCCACGTTAAAGAGAATTCATGAATTTCTTCTGGCAACCTGCAAGGTTCGGAAAGAACCGGAACTTTTTATATAATCCGGAGGATGAAATCGTATGAAGCTTCATTATATGAAAAAATACAACCTGGATCCTGACTCTCTGCCCCACGGCGAGCACATGTCAGGTGCAGTTCGGTTCAAAGAAGCGGAGAGCACTAAGGAAATGGCTGTAATAGCCAATGTCAGTGCCCTTGTAATCATGGTTATCCTTGCGGTTCCGGCTGTAATGCGCTGCCTTAGCTTTTTTTCGGGTGATCCCGGTGAATACATGCCAGACTATTCATTTGAGCTCTGGATAGGAACCCTGCTTTCCCTTGTTATTCTGTTTCCACACGAAATCCTTCACGCCCTGTGTTTTAAAGAGGATGTTTACCTGTACACGAATTTCAGACAGGGTATGCTGTTTGTGGTCGGACCGGAGACCATGAGCAAGGGACGTTTTGTTTTCATGTCCCTGCTGCCAAATCTGGTATTTGGAATTATTCCGTACACGCTTGGAATGATTTTTCCGCAGTATGGCTGGCTGCTGGGCCTCGGCATCCTTGCCACGGGAATGGGTGCAGGAGATTACTACAACATTTTCAATGCCCTCACCCAGATGCCTAAAGGGTCAAGAACCTATCTTTATAAGTTTCATTCATACTGGTATATACCGAATGAAGATTGAAAAAGGAGAACGAAATAATGAATGAATTTACCATACTGAATAAAGAAGAAATTCAGTCCGTCATCAGAATGGACAGTGTTATTTCTGCTGTTGAAAAGGCTTATGCATACAAGTGCGATGACAAGGCTGAACTTTTTCCTATTGTTACCCATTCTTTTGAAGACGGAGTGAGCGAATTTGACATAAAAAGCGGAAGCATGGACGGTGCCGGAATCTTCGGCATGAAAATCGTAAGTGCTTTCGAAGGCAACGATAAATATAATCTTCCGCGGCTGACGGGAACAATTCTGATTTTCGACCGTGAAACAGGTATGCTGAAGAGTATGATGGACGGCGGTCTTATCACCAACATGCGTACAGGTGCAGCCGGCGCTGTAGGCTGCAAATATCTTGCACGCCCCGAGTCAGAGGTTCTGCTCCTTGTTGGCACAGGCGCGCAGGGGCCGGTTCTTCTGGATGCCACACTCAGAGTAATGAAAAACATAAAAAAGATTCTCGTATGCAATCCCCGTTCGCCTCACAAGGTGGAGGGCTTCATTGCCGATGTAAGAGAGAAGCTTCAGCTGAAGGTTCACATGGAAGCCGTAACGGATCTTGAGGCTGCTGCTGGTATGGCGGATATCATACTCACGGCAGTTCCTTCACGTCAGGCCGTTATCAAAACCGACTGGATCAGACCGGGAACTCATCTTTCCTGTATAGGCTCTGATATGGAGGGAAAGCAGGAACTGGAGGAAAGTCTTCTGGCGCGCGGTAAGGTTTTCTGTGATGATCTGACGCAGGTTGTCAGCGTAGGAGAATGTGAAAAGGCAGTTAAACAGGGGATTCTTAAGCGTGACGATATTACAGAAATAGGTGATGTGATACTTGGAAGAGCTTCAGGCCGTGACAGCAATGAACAGATAACAATCTTCGACAGTACCGGTATAGGCCTGCAGGATCTTATGACTGCATCTGAGATTACGGATGCTGCAGATAAAATGAAGCTTGGAATAAAAATGAAGTTATAGATCGGAGGGAGCTTATGAAAACACTTTTGCTTGAAGAAATGACATGGGTTGAAATAGAGGAGGCTATGAAGAGCGGTTTTGATACCGTCATAATCTTTGCGGCATCCATTGAGCAGCACGGACCTGCGCTTCCTGAGTCAACAGATACGGTTCTCGGCTATGCTGAAGCGACGGATCTGGCAAAAAGACTGGGTGGCACCCTCGTGGCACCGGTAATCAGACCGGGGCTTTCAGCACACCACATGTGCTTTCCCGGAAGCATCACACTGAGACCTGAGGTTTTCAGAGGAATAGTTGAGGACTATATTTCTGCCTATGTTCATCACGGATTCAAAAACATCGTTCTGTGTTCCTCACATGGAGGCAATTTCAAGGCTCTGGAAGTAATTGCCCGCGAACAGGCTTCTCTATATCCGAAAAACCGTATAGTCACAGGCTGCAGCCTTGAAGAGCTTGACGCATCTCTTATAGAAATGGATAAGATGGAAAACCAGACTATCGGCACCTGCGGAGGTCATGCATGCCAGTGGGAAACCTCCCTTATGATGATGCTGAACGATGAATATGTAAGAAGAGACAGACTTCAGTGCGGTCACGTTGGAGAACTCAATGCAGAGCTGCTCGACAGATTCTTTAATGAAGGAGTAAAGTCCGTCAGCACTATCGGTGTGATGGGCGATCCGACAGCCTCATCTGCAGAAAAGGGAATCAGATTTTTTAACTATCTGCAGGAGCTTCAGGAACAGGCTATTCGCAGCAAACTGGAGAATTACAGTTTCCCGGAGTCTCAGCCGCAATGTCATTAAGTTAGATTTTGATTAGAAATACCGAGCAATAAATTTTGATTGTAGGTTAAAGCTTCATTATTTGATGATTTAAAATTCAGATTTGGAAGCTTTACAGTAAATTCCACTCGATTGGATTGAAAGATCGGTTCCAAGCCTGGTTGATAATTTGCGGCATACTATGGGTTAAAGCAAGGTTTAATTTTCAAGTCGCCGGCCTATTCAAGTCGCCGGCCCACTTGATTAATTTTAAGTTTACGGCTCGGATTCGCCGACATTTTTGACTTTTTACAAGTTTACGGCTCGGATTCGCCGACCTATGAAAGGAACACTAAGATTACGGCGTCCGTACGGCTTCAGTATTACACATATAGACCCAGATTGACGCCGGAATCGTTATTTCACACGTTGTTTCCATATAAAACCCTTACAATATTTGCTTTATTTTCTAAATCCAGTAAACATCCGTTGCCTTTGGGTAGTCCTCGAAATCAAGATGAGTTAACATTTGAAGTAAGCTAAGCCGTAAACGATGTATTCTGCTTGTTTATCGGCGGAATCGAGCCGTAAAGTGCGTTGTAATTTTTTATCCGGCGCGAGTAAACAACAGCCTCGGTTTAACGACATGGTTTAACGACATATTGAATGCGAGGGGGATTCATGAATGAAACTCTACAGACTATAGAGTGTTTTTGACGTTTCACAATGTTAAGCTAATACCTTTGCACGGGGCTGAATATGAAATCCACCTGGATTATTATAATCCAAGTAGGCCTGTCAACAATTTAACCGGCTCAAAGGCCGGTTTTTGTCTGTCATATTATTCTGTCTGAGCACTTTCTCAGTCTGCCCTGTGTCTGCCTGCCATTTTGTCTTCGTACATATTTCTGTCTGCCTTGTCAAAGAGAACTCTAAAGGAGCAGTTCGGATAATCCGTAGACACTGCCCATCCACAGGCATAGCTTACGTCTACGAACTGACCTCCTCCGTGATGCAGTCTGTTAAACTCATCCACATCCTTCCGCAGTCTTTCTACAATAGCTTCGGCATCTTCCTTTGAGGCATTGCGAACGACTGCCATAAATTCATCACCGCCATATCGCCCAACGAAGTCTGAAGGTGGAACCGCATTTCTAAGAAGTCTGGCAAAATTTGCAATGAGCTGGTCACCCACAGAATGCCCCAGAGTATCATTTGCCTCCTTCAAGCCGTTCAGGTCAAAAACAATACATGCTACCGGTTTGTTCATCACATCCGCATCATAGAAAAACTCTTCACATTTACCCTTATTGGGCAAACCTGTATGCTGATCTGTGTATGCCTTCTGCTCCAGCTGGTGATTTCTTCGCCTCATGCTCACTGCCTCAAGAGAGCGAGCCAGTATAATTATTATCAAAATCGATATATCCACAGCAGTGGCAATCTCCAGATACCGGATTATAGTAGCAATAGACTCGGAATAGTCTTCTGCCGCATAAACAGTATCGTCTGCCATCTGGAAATACTTTTCACTGATTTCAACGATATCTGTAGCTTCATATCCCTCTTCACGAACACGATACATTTCGTTCTTCAATATCTGCCAGTATTCAAGCTGCACATCTAAGTCTCTCTGGTAGGTCTCATCGTCCAGACTTACAAGGTTGTGTTTGCCCGACTCGTTTTTTAACCCGTTTACAATTTCATCCAGGTAAAGAATAAGCTCATCATTTACCTGGCCTACAATTTCCAGCTTGACTGCTCGCTGCGTAGCTCCTCTGACAATGCCTGCATAGTTGATTACTCTTGCAGTTCCCTGCAGACAGTTTATCTGATAAATCATAGATGATACAAGAACCATCATGACAATAATCAATATGCTCTGAACAACTGCAACAAATGTCCGAAATTTTTTCTTCATTAATACACCTCAATTCTTCGTATATACTAACATACACGAAGAAAAAAAGCACCCTGATTTTT
>JBJESZ010000037.1:0-4266 GCA_051883055.1 Emergencia sp. | reverse complement strand
ATCACAATTCCTGCAATTCCGATCAGGATTCCGATTGCAAGCAGAGTTCCGTCCAGAGAGCCGTTCTCAATGATATCTGCCCCCTCACAATATGAGAAAGGTGTAATATATCTTAAAGGCTCTGCTGCCTCAGCTATGTTTGCGATAATGTTCAGGAAATACATCACTGCTGCAATTCCAAGGCCCGTGCCAAGTGAACCCCTCTTCATAAACGCTGAGATTCCAAAGCAGATTCCTGCCAGTTCCAGCTGCATCAGGTAGTAAGCCAATAGCATCAGGTTCAGTTCCTTCCACGGAATATCTTCACCAATTGCATGTACTGACCCGATTGAAACCGCATAGATAATCAGATTCATAACCGTAATCTGAAGCAGAACCGCAGCAAGCTTTTCTGACAGAACACGCACCCTGCTCACAGGATGAGTCAGAAGGAATTCCGCCGTTTTATCCTTTTCCTCTTTACTGAGCACGCCCGCAGCAAGCATAGAAGCGAACAGCGCACCACCCAGTCCAAGCACATTCCCACATTCCACTGAGAAAAATCCTATAAGCGACCCGAAGTTCAGCCTATCCATTCCAAAGGCGGCACTGAATGCACCCATCGAGGCAAACATATCGGTTACGTTTTCCATCTCATCCTTCATTTCCGGATAAAGAAAAATACAAACGGCAAGAAGTGAAGCAATTGCACAGGTCCAGATCAGGAAAGCCGTTCTCCCCTGTCTGATTTCATGTTTTAACACTGTCATTATTCTTCACCTCCCTCATAGTAATGAATGAATATTTCTTCAAGATCCGGTTCTGAAACACTGAGGTCCTTCACATTTCCTGCGGCAAGTCTTTCAACAAGTGTATTCATATCACCGCTGTAGAGGAAGCTTACAGAGTTTTCATCCTTTCGGATATCTTTTATCCCATTCAGTCCGTCAATATCCAGTCTGCCTTGAACGTTCACTCTTCTCGCATTTGTCTTTGACAGATTTTCCACACTGTCGCATGCTATCAGCCTGCCTTCGCGTATTATTGCCGCGCGGCTGCAGTATCTCTGGATTTCAGACAGCACATGGCTGGAAAGAAAAACCGTTGCTCCCTCGCTGTTTCGCTCTTTCAGAATCTCAAAAAACTCTCTCTGCATCAGAGGATCCAGTCCGCTTGTCGGCTCATCGAGAATTAGCAGCTCAGGCCTGTGCTGAAGCGCACATACAATACCTACCTTCTTCCTGTTTCCGAAGGACAGCTCATCGATCCGTTTCCTAACATCAAGCTGTAGCCTTTCACAAAGCTCCGTAGATTCACTTCTGCAGTCCTTTTTTCTCAGATCAGCAGAAAGCTTCAGCAAGTCACGCACCTTCATGCCCGAGTAAAAGTCAGTCTCTGAAGGCAGATATCCCACTCTTTCCAAAATTTGTTTTTTCCCGTAAATGATATTCTCGCCAAGTACCTGCGCCTCACCTGATGTGGGCGATATCAATCCCAGCAGAGTACGTATAGTGGTAGATTTTCCTGCTCCGTTAGGTCCGATATAGCCAAAAAACTCCCCCTCATCCACGCTCAGCTTCAGGTCTGTAATTCCTCTTGCTTTTCCGTAATTCTTAGTCAGTCCGACTGTCTTAATTGCCTCCATTTGCATCCCCCTCCTTCAGATATATGCTCTTCCAGAAATTCATCAGCTCCCGGAAGTCATTCTCCATTTTCTTTACATCAATATTCCCCTGCTGAACCATTTCCCACAGATACCCCTCAGATGCATAATACATTTCCCGATACATCATTTTAAGGTCAATCCCCGGTCTAAACTTTTCAGGGTCAATCTGCAGCTTTGTTTTTTCAGCTTTAAGGGACAGATATTCCATATAGCTCTTCTGAACTGCCGGTCCGATTTCAGGATCCTTCTCGTAGAAAGCTTTGATAGCGAAATTTGCCACATCCGGAAATTTGTGAAAAATCTCAAACTTCGCCATCATCCCTCTCTCCATGCTCTCAAAGAGATCCGTAGACTCGTAGCAGTGGTATTTCTCCAGATACTCTATGGTCGTCCTCGCACAGGTGTCCCAGAGAAACATATACAGCTCCTTCTTGTTCCTGAAGTAGTGAAATAACAGGCTCTTGCTTATCCCTGCGGCAGCGGCAATCTCGCTCATGGGACTGTGCTTGTATGAATTCTGCGAGAACACACTGTACCCCGCATTTATTATGGCCATGCGCTTCTCCTCCGGAAGGCTGAAAAAACTCTCTTTCATGTTGCCACCTCTTTTTCCACCTCTTTTATGTCAGCTTGCACCATTAACCGATTCGGTCAATTATATTTTATATACTACCACCGCTGACCGATTTGGAGAAGACCCCTCAGGCGGTTTTACAGATTAACCTTTTTTCCGTCTTTAATAACGAGTGCCACATCGTTGAGCACTTCAATATCCTCGTCAGGATTACCGTTGTAGATTGCAAGATTTGCTTTTTTGCCGGCTTTGATAGTGCCCACGGAGTCATCAATGTACAGAATTTCGGCGTTGTTCTTTGTCGCCTGGATCAAAGTGTCCTTAGGAGACATTCCCAGGTTGTTTACACGCAGGCGGAACTCATAGATTCCATTGCCGTGGCTGCCCTCGTAAACGCCGGCGTCAGTTCCCCAGCCCATTTTGATTCCCATCCGGTAAGCTTCCCTCATACCCTCATCAAGAAGCTTGACCATCTGCGCAGATTTTTCGACGTAATGACGCGGCATTCCCTCAGACATGTCAAGAAAAGCATGAGGTGCGCTTAAAGTCGGTATCATAAATGATTTGTCGGAAGCCTTGTACATGCGGAGACATTCATCGTCCATTACTGAAGAATGCTCAATGGTACGCACCCCGTTTCTTATACATCGCTTAATTCCCTCTGCGCCGTGGCAGTGAACAGATACAGGACGACCCACAAAATCTGCCATTTCGCAGACAGCCTTCATCTCCTCCTCTGTAACGATCGGCCTTCCCGGCTCTCCGCCCGGATTCATAACAGCTCCGGTTCCCATAAGCTTAATCCAGTCAGCACCACGCTGGTACTGCTTTCTCACAGCCTTCTGAAATTCCGCCGGGGAATCTGCCTCAAGATACATTGTTCCGAAATAATCATTTCCCATCTCTGTAGGGGTAAGGATTTTTCCGCAGGCCAGAATGTCAGGTCCCACGGCATACCCTTCGCGCACGGCTCTCGCCAAATCTATTATGATATTGTTTCTGTCGCCCACATCTCTGACGGTCGTATACCCCATTTTAAGATTGTCCTGGGCAAGCTTGAGCGCAGTCATAGTTCTGTATGCGTCAGGCTGAACATTTTCCTCAAATGTATTGGTTCCCTTAAGATCCAGATGCAGATGCGCCTCTATCAGACCCGGTATTACGGTTTTTTCTGTCATATCCAGAACCTCTCCGGCATCGACCGACTTAGGTGCTTTGATTTCCTGAATAAGGCCTTCATCAATCACGATATCGGCTCTGTCTCCCTCATAGCCTTCCACCAGCTCGGGAATCACTCTCGCATTTCTTAATACAATCATTTTTCCATCTCCTTACAGGTACTCCGGTGAGTACATAATTTTCCATTTCATTATATTTCCGTACATCAAAACCCACAAGACCCTTTTTTCATTTATATGGCAGGATGCCCTGTTGCCAAAAGGAGAGGCTGTGAATTATAATGTAATAGACTCTTTGCTGAGGATATAAGTTGTAAACGGAGGGATATTATTATGATTATCAGAACGGCAACGATGCAGGACTTAGATGCTGTTTCAGCAGTTGAGGCAGAATGCTTTCCACCGGCGGAGGCGGCATCAAGAGAGGATTTTGAACACAGACTTACTCATTATGCAGACCATTTCTGGCTTATGTTCGATGAAAACAAGCTTATTGCCTTCGTAGACGGTTTTGTTACCGACGAGCCTGACCTGGCAGACGAGATGTATGAAAAGGCAGAAATGCATAATGAACAGGGAAAATGGCAGATGATTTTCGGGGTAAACACCATTCCGTCATACCGCGAGCATGGATATGCCGGACAGCTGATTGAGCGTGCAATTGAAGATGCGAGAAAGCAGAACCGCGCGGGGCTGGTTCTCACATGCAAGGATAAGCTCGTGCACTATTATGCCAAATTCGGATTTGTAAACGAAGGCTACCTCGGTTCCAATCACGGAGGTGTGAAGTGGAATCAGATGAGATTAACCTTTTAACTGCAGCTATGGCTGCAACTATGACTGCAATAAAAAAACAATCCTGAAGCTCA
>JBJESZ010000036.1:0-12316 GCA_051883055.1 Emergencia sp. | reverse complement strand
TGGCGGAGGACATGGGACTCGAACCCACGGGGCTGTTACACCTTACTTGATTTCCAATCAAGCTCCTTAGCCACTCGGTCAATCCTCCATGCACCACTATAATCTAACATAAATCGAAGCACTACGCAAGTGTTTTTTGCGCAATGCTTCGATTTATTGTACTTATATTATAAAAAACGGGCAAAGCTAAAGAACGGGGTAGCTGCTGTCAAAGCATGCCTTGCACACCTCCAGCTCACCGGTCATCTCATTCAGATCCTCCTTCATCATGTAACCGAGCGAATCGGCACCGATTTTCTGTCTGATTTCCTCAGAGGAGTACCTGTTGGCAATCAGCTGTGAGTTGTCCGGAACGTCTGTGCCGTAGTAACACGGATAAAGAAAAGGAGGGGAACTGATTCTTACATGAACCTCCTTTGCTCCGGCCTTTCTCATCATGACGATCAGGTTGGCAATGGTCGTTCCTCTGACGATTGAATCATCAATCAGAACCACCTTTTTTCCTCTGACCACACTTTCTATAACTCGCAGCTTCATGTGAACCGCACTCATCCGTTCCTCCTGAGACGGCTTGATGAAGGTTCTGCCTACATAACTGTTTTTCGAAAATGCAAGCTGAAACGGAATTCCGGATTCCTTAGCGTATCCGGCTGCAGCGGCAAGACCCGAGTCGGGAACCCCTGTAACCACATCCGCGTCAACAGGATATCTTCTGGCAAGCGCCATTCCTCCCCGGACACGTGCATCATATACACTTACACCGTCGATGACTGAATCCAGCCTTGCAAAATATATATATTCAAAGATACAATGAGCCTTCCTCGGAACCGACATAATAATACTTGATTCTATGCCGTTTTTCGTGATGGAAACCATCTCGCCCGGAAGAATATCGCGTACAAACTCTGCATCCACAGCTGCCAGGGCCGTGCTCTCAGATGCGAGAATATATGAATTGTCCTTGCGTCCGAGACAGAGAGGCTTCAGACCATATGGATCGCGTACACCAATCAGCTTCTGGGGACTGACTATGAGCAGGGCATATCCGCCGGTCAGCTCACGGGAAACCTTGCAAACAGCTTCCTCAATAGAAGCAAGACTCATTCTTTCCTCGGCAATCTTGTATGCTATAACCTCAGAATCTGTTGTTCCGCGGAAAATCGCACCCTCAGCCTCCAGTTCCTCACGCATCTTTCCTGCGTTGGTAACATTGCCGTTGTGTGCAAGAGCAAGAGTTCCCTTGGCATAATTGAGAAATATAGGCTGAGCGTTTTCCTCACAGCTGGCACCGGTAGTGGAGTACCTGACGTGTCCGATTCCTATGTTACCCCTCAGCTTATCGAGAACATCAGTGGGGAAGACCTCGCTGACCAGTCCCATACCCTTATGGGCGTTTATGTTCCCAATGGGACCGCAGGTGTCGCAGACAACGATTCCCGCAGATTCCTGTCCCCGGTGCTGAAGCGCCACCAGACCGTAGTAGATGTACTGGGCGGCGTTTATGTTGTCCGTGCTCCAAATGCCGAACACGCCGCATTCCTCATGTAGTTTATCGTCATCGTATTCCATCAGCTGCCTCCTTGAGCGTACTGCCTTTTTCATGGCGTACTTCTATCAAAACCAATTCAGTGAAAATTACTGTAATAATGAAAAAAAGACACTTCGGGTGTATCCGAAGCGCCTTTGCTTGAAAATCTGGTATCGCCTAGGGGAGTCGAACCCCTGATTCAGCCGTGAGAGGGCTACGTCTTGACCACTTGACCAAGGCGACACATATTTAATTTCAGATGATATTGAAATATCACAATGATTATTATATACTGTAAACATAGTTTTGTCTAGGATTATTTTTTTAATATGAAAAAGAAGTGACAGATATATGGAAGGAGAACAGACCGATGGGTAATTACAGAAGCACTCGAGGCAGTGAAAGAATCTTGAGAGGAGCGCAGGCAATTATTCAGGGAATAGCTGAAGATAAAGGCCTGTATGTTCCGGATGAATTTCCGAAGCTGCCATGCAGAAT
Organism: Emergencia sp.; assembly: GCA_051883055.1. GTDB lineage: Bacteria > Bacillota > Clostridia > Peptostreptococcales > Anaerovoracaceae > Senimuribacter. Next base: position 10,290 of record JBJESZ010000036.1, on the reverse strand, counting down.
AGAGGATTTAGAGGGAAAGACATATCAGGAGATTGCCAAGACAGTGATCGGGGCATTCTTGGATGATTTTACAGCTGAGGAAATGGCATACTGCGTAGACAGTGCCTACGATGAGAAATTCGAGGCAAAGGAAATCGCGCCTATTGTTAAAGCGGGAGATGCACACTTCCTTGAGCTTTATCATGGAAAGACTGCGGCCTTTAAAGATATGGCCCTTTCAATTCTGCCGTACCTGCTTACTACATCACTGAAGAAGGAAAATGAGGATAAGAAAATATGCATCCTGACAGCAACCTCAGGAGATACAGGCAAGGCCGCATTAGAAGGTTTTGCTGACGTAGAGGGAACAGAAATCATAGTTTTCTATCCGAACAAGGGAGTAAGCACAGTTCAGGAAAGACAGATGATCACACAGGAGGGAGCAAATACCCATGTATTCGCAATAGAGGGAAACTTTGACGATGCTCAGACCGGCGTGAAGAGAATCTTTAACGACGACGAACTGGCAGAAAGACTTGCTGCAAAAGGTGTGAAGCTTTCTTCAGCAAACTCAATCAATATCGGACGTCTCGTTCCTCAGGTTGCATACTATGTTTACAGCTACGTTAAGCTGGTTGAAGAGGGCGCTGTTAAGATGGGTGACAAGATCAACATCGTCGTTCCTACAGGAAACTTCGGAAACATTCTTGCAGGCTACTACGCTAAGCAGCTTGGCATTCCGGTTAACAGGTTCATCTGTGCATCCAACGAAAACAAGGTTCTTACAGATTTCATAAATACAGGAGTGTATGACATCAGAAGAGATTTCTATCTGACAAATTCACCGTCCATGGATATTCTGATTTCAAGCAATCTTGAGAGACTACTTTATCACCTGAGCGGAGGCAACGGTGAGGAAGTGAGAGAGTTGATGAACAGACTGGAATCAGAGAAGGTATACAGTGTCAGCGACAGCATCAGAGCCGGATTAAGCGACTTCTACGGAGGTTACGCAGACCAGAAGGATACGAACGAGACTATCGGCCGTATGTACAGAGAAAACGGATACCTGATGGATACTCATACTGCAGTGGCATATAAGGTGTATGAAGATTACAGAAATGCTACAGGTGATGAAACTGTAACCGTTATTGCTTCAACAGCAAGTGCCTTCAAGTTTGCAGAGAGCGTTGCCGACGCAATCGGCATTCAGGCAGAAACTGACTGCTTCGGTCTGCTGGAGGTTTTATCCGGACAGACAGGAGTAAGAATCCCGAGGGGTCTTCAGAATCTGGACAAGAAGGAAATCAGACATAATGGAGTAATAGAGGTTGCTGATATGTCTGCTACAGTAGAAGGTCTTCTGTAACATTGAACGGATACATAAGAATAACATAATTTAATAATATGAAATCAGAGGCGCGAGTTTACATTTAATGGTAATTTATCGCGCCTTTTCTGTTAGCCTGAGGGGCAGGAAAAATTTTTTTTAAACGTTAAAAAAAAAAACGAATGTTGAAATTCCAAAAACAGCTGGTATTGTTAGAAAGTTAACGGTTTCAGCTGTCAATATGCTGTTGAAAATAATGTCTAAAAATGGTACTATTAAACTAATTTGACAACAGCAATGTGTGTAAAATGTATGTAAGTATGGATTGATTTTTCAATCGATCAGCATATTAAGGAGGTAATGTTTTGGAAACTAAGACGACTGTTCCTTTCGAAGGAACTAAAGAGCAGGAAATGCAGCTGCGTCAGATCATTGCTGAAATGAAAGACGAGAAGGGTGCATTGATGCCGATTATGCAGAAGGCTCAGGACATTTACGGATATCTTCCATACGAGGTTCAGAAGATCATTTCTGATGATATGGGCGTGCCTATGGAAAAGATTTACGGAGTTGCAACCTTCTATTCAATGTTCAATCTGGAACCGAAGGGAAAGTATCAGATTTCAGTATGTCTGGGAACTGCATGCTATGTTAAGGGTTCAGGTCTTATTCTTGAAAAGCTTAAGGAAAAGCTGGGCATTGACAACGGACAGTGCACGCCGGACGGCAAATTCTCACTGGATGCGTGCAGATGTGTAGGCGCCTGCGGACTGGCACCTGTAATGATGATTAATGGAGAGGTATATGGCAAGGTGAATGTGAACGACATTGATATGATCCTTGCGAAGTACGAATAATGTTACCGGAAATTTCGCTCAACATACTGGATATAAGTCAGAATTCAATCAAGGCAGGAGCAACACTGGTGGAGCTGCTGGTGCAGATTGACACCGGAGCAGATGAACTGCTGTTTGAGATTAAGGACAATGGATGTGGAATGACTGAGGAGCAGGCTGCAAATGTTGTTGACCCGTTCTTCACCTCAAGAACCACCAGAAAGGTGGGCTTGGGGATACCGTTCCTGAAGCAGGCTGCTGAAGGAACAGGAGGAAGTTTTGATATCCGGTCCAAGGTGGGAGTTGGGACAACCATGAGAGCACTGTTCCATACGGACCACATTGACTGCATGCCGCTCGGAGATATAACGGAGACTATTTGGAGTATTGTAACTATGAATGACAGTCTGGATTTCGTTTATACCTACAGATGCGACGAGAAGGAGTTTGTTCTGGACACGCGGGAAATGAGGGAAATCATAGGTGATGTGCCTTTTTCCACACCTGAGGTCAGCGATTTTATTCGCAGTTATCTGAATGAGAACAAACAATGTGTTGATAGCAAAGAGTAAGGAGAAAAAACGGAGGAAACGATGAAATCACTTGAAGAATTAAGAGCGATAAAGGAAAGAATGCAGGGACATATCGGTGTTCGTGCAGACAGTTCCGAAGGTACACGCGTTGTTGTCGGTATGGCTACCTGTGGTATTGCAAGCGGTGCAAGACCTGTTTTGAACAGACTGGTTGAAGAGGTTCACGATCGAAAACTGGAAAATGTTACTGTTTCCCAGACAGGATGTATCGGACTGTGCCAGTTCGAGCCTATCGTAGAGGTTTATGAACCGGGCAAGGATAAAATTACATATATCAAAATGGATGCAGATAAGGCGGCAGTTGTTGTGGAAAAGCACCTTATGGGAGGAACACCTGTTGCTGAATATATGCTGGAATCAGAGTATCGTTAAAGGAGGGTTTTTAGATGTATCGAGCACATGTGTTAGTTTGTGGAGGTACAGGCTGCAACTCCGGTGGCAGTAAAGAAATCATCCAGAAACTGAAAGAAGAATTAAAGAAAAAAGAACTTCAGAATGAGGTAAGTGTCGTTGAGACAGGATGTCACGGACTTTGCGCACAGGGTCCTATCATGGTCGTATATCCTGATGCTGTAAGCTATGCAAGAGTTACAGTTAATGACATTGCTGAAATAGTAGAAGAACACCTGCTGAAGGGAAGAGTTGTTGAACGTCTGGTTTATGTTGAACAGACTCTTGACAGCAAGGTTACATCACTTAATGAGACAGCGTTCTACAAGAAGCAGAAGAGAATCGCGCTTAGAAACTGCGGTATCATTGACCCAGAGTCAATTGATGAATACATAGGAACAGACGGATATGAGGCACTGGGTAAGGTTCTTACTGAAATGACTCCTGATGAGGTAATTCAGGTAATCTTAGACAGCGGTCTGAGAGGTCGTGGAGGCGCAGGCTTCCCTACAGGTCTGAAATGGAAGTTTGCTTCCGGAAACAGAGGAAACGTTCAGAAGTACGTATGCTGTAACGCTGACGAAGGTGACCCGGGCGCATTCATGGACAGATCCGTTCTTGAAGGTGACCCTCATGTTGTACTTGAGGCTATGGCAATCGCCGGCTACGCAATCGGAGCTAATCAGGGCTACATCTATGTTCGTGCAGAGTACCCTATTGCAGTTGAACGTCTGAGAACTGCTATCGCACAGGCAAGAGAATACGGACTTTTAGGCAAGGACATCTTCGGAACAGGTTTTGATTTCGATATCGACCTGAGACTAGGTGCCGGCGCGTTCGTATGCGGTGAAGAAACTGCACTGATGACATCAATCGAGGGTAACCGCGGTGAACCGAGACCAAGACCTCCGTTCCCTGCAGTTAAGGGTCTGTTTGAGAGCCCTACAATCCTGAACAATGTAGAAACATATGCAAATATTCCTCGTATCATCCTGAACGGTGCCGAATGGTTCGCTTCTATGGGTACTGAAAAGTCCAAGGGAACCAAGGTATTCGCTCTGGGAGGAAAGATTAATAATACAGGTCTGGTTGAAATCCCTATGGGAACAACTCTTAGAACTGTTATTGACGAGATCGGCGGAGGAATTCCAAACGGAAAGAAATTCAAGGCTGCTCAGACAGGCGGTCCTTCCGGCGGATGTATCCCTGCTGAACACTTTGATATCCCAATCGACTACGATAATCTGATTGCTATCGGATCAATGATGGGTTCCGGCGGTCTTATCGTAATGGATGAAGACAACTGTATGGTTGATATCGCCAAGTTCTTCCTTGAGTTCACAGTTGATGAGTCCTGTGGTAAATGTACACCTTGCCGTGTAGGTACTAAGAGAATGTACGAAATCCTTGACAAAATCACTAAGGGCGAAGGTACTATGGAAGATATCGACAAGCTGGAAGAGCTGGCTTACTACATCAAGGACAATGCTCTTTGTGGTCTTGGCCAGACTGCCCCTAACCCGGTACTGTCAACTCTGCGTTATTTCAAGGACGAATATATCGCTCACGTTAAGGAAAAGAGATGTCCTGCAGGAGTATGTAAGGAGCTTCTTCAGTTCAACATCGATCCTGACAAATGTAAGGGATGTACCAAGTGTGCAAGAAACTGTCCTGCAAATGCTATCAACGGCAAGGTTAAGGAAGTACACACTATCGATCATGATAAGTGTATCAAGTGCGGTGCTTGTCTGGATAACTGTAGCTTCGATGCAATCTATAAGAAATAATGGAGGAATGGGTAATGGAAATGATTAATTTGAAAATAAACGGTGTGGATGTACAGGCACCTGCAGGTTCAACCATTCTGGAAGCTGCAAGACTTAACAAAATCGAAATTCCGACATTATGTTTCCTGAAAGAAATAAACGAAATCGGTGCTTGCAGAATCTGTGTAGTTGAGGTTAAGGGTGCAAGAACTCTGGTAACATCCTGTGTATATCCGATTAACGAGGGAATGGAAGTATGGACTTCATCTCCTAAGGTACTGGAATCAAGAAAGAAAACTCTTCAGCTGCTTCTGTCCAATCACGACAGAAAGTGTCTGTCCTGCGTAAGAAGCGGAAACTGTGAACTTCAGCAGCTTTGCCGTGCTTACGGTGTGGATGATGAGACATATTATGACGGCGAACGTACTGTAAGCGAGCTTGACTTCTCAGCAGCTCATATGGTTCGTGACAATGCGAAGTGTATTCTTTGCCGCCGTTGCACTTCAACCTGCGAAAAGGTTCAGGGAATCGGCGTTATCGGAGCAAACGGAAGAGGATTCAAGACTCATATCGGATCACAGTTCGCAATGGGACTTGGAGAGACTTCATGCGTATCCTGCGGACAGTGTATCGCTGTTTGTCCTGTAGGTGCAATATATGAAAAAGACAAGACTCAGGAAATCTTCGATGCAATCGCTGACCCTAAGAAGCACGTTGTTGTTCAGGTGGCCCCTGCTGTACGTGCTGCACTGGGTGAGGAATTCGGATATGAAATCGGAACAGACGTTGAAGGAAAGCTGGCAGCAGCACTGAGAAGACTTGGCTTTGACAAGGTATTTGATACAAACTTCTCAGCAGACCTTACTATCATGGAAGAGGCAACGGAGTTCATTCACAGAGTTCAGAACGGAGGAAAGCTTCCGATGATTACATCCTGCTCACCTGGATGGATCAAGTACTGTGAGCATTACTTCCCTGATATGATTGAGAACCTGTCAACCTGCAAATCACCTCAGCAGATGTTCGGTGCAACAGCTAAATCATATTATGCTGAAAAGGAAGGCATTCCTAAGGAAGACATGGTTGTTGTCAGCGTAATGCCTTGTACAGCAAAGAAGTTCGAAATCGGAAGAGACGATCAGGACGCAAACGGAGTTCCTGATGTAGATATTGCAATTACAACTCGTGAACTTGCCCGCATGATCAAGCGCGTAGGAATCGACTTCAGAAATCTTGAAGATGAAGAGTTCGATCTTCCTCTTGGACTTGGAACCGGAGCTGCAGTTATCTTCGGTGCGACAGGCGGTGTAATGGAGGCTGCTCTTCGTACTGCAGTTGAGAAACTGACAGGTGAAGAACTTCCTGCTCCGGACTTCACAGATGTAAGAGGAGTTCAGGGCATCAAGGAAGCGACTTACAATGTGGCAGGCATGGAAGTAAAGGTTGCAGTTGCATCAGGCCTTGGCAATGCAAGAACACTTCTGAACATGGTCAAGAATGGAGAGGCAGATTACCACTTCATCGAAATCATGGGATGTCCGGGAGGCTGTGTAAACGGCGGAGGACAGCCGCAGCAGCCGGGTCGTGTAAGAAACTTTGTTGACCTGAGAGCTAAGCGTGCAGAGGTTCTTTACAATATTGACAAGAACAATCCGATTCGTAAGTCACATGAAAATCCTGCAATCATCGAGCTGTATGATACATATCTTGGTGAACCGGGAAGTCACAGAGCTCACGAACTGCTTCACACAACTTACGTAAAACGTACAATCAACAAATAAAAAATATACTACGCAGCAAATCCACTGTTTCCCCTCCGGGGAGACAGTGGGTATTTGTGTATTACGGAGGATACAATGAAAGTCAGCGATATTAAGGAAATGCTGGATGGACGATTCCTTACAGAGGAAACAGAGGCGATAATGGAACATGTAATAACGAGAGCATATGCATCGGATCTGATGAGTGAGGTTCTTGCATATACCCTCGAGAATGCTGTCCTTGTAACCGGTCTGAACAACCCGCAGGTGGTAAGAACCAGCGAGATGATGGATATACCTCTTATAGTTTTTGTAAGAGCAAAGGAACCAAGCGAGGAAATGGTTAATATGGCAAAGAAAACAGGCATACATATTATGACGACTAATCACAGTATGTTCAACTGCTGCGGAATACTGCACAGTGCAGGCCTTATAGGAGGTAGAGGATATGGAAAATAGTATTCATCTTCATTACGAGGTAGACGGAGACGACTTCACAAGAGCAGGAGAGGCAAGCAGCGATGTCAAACATAAGCTTAAGAAGCTGAATGTCCCTTCAGATGCGATCAGAAGAATTGCCATTGCAATGTATGAGGGCGAAATAAATATGGTTGCACATGCCGATGGCGGTGTGATAGATGTAGATATCTATGCCGATAAGCTGACTATGGTGCTGAATGACGTTGGACCGGGTATCAGTGATGTCAGCCTGGCAATACAGGAGGGATACTCAACCGCATCACAGGAAGTAAGAAGCCTTGGGTTCGGTGCAGGTATGGGTCTGCCCAATATGAAAAAATCCTCCGACGAAATGACGATAGAAACAGAAGTTGGAGTCGGAACTAAAATTACAATGACGGTTAATTATTAAATGATTATCGAATATATATTAGGTAATTGTTAGGGAGACGAAATGAAAACAAGTACACAATTTTATCACTCAGTATATCTGGAACCCAAGCTGTGCGAGGGCTGCATAAACTGCATCAAGCGATGTCCGACCAGAGCTTTGAGGGTTCGCAACGGAATGTCCAGAGTTATCCCGCAGTACTGTATCGACTGTGGTGAATGCATAAGGCACTGTCCGTACAACGCAAAGAAAACGAGACGCAAGGGTCTGGAGATGCTGGACAGCTTCAAGTACAAGGTGGCACTTCCGCCTCCGGAGCTTTACAGCCAGTTTAATAACATAACAGATACAAATCTCATACTGACAGCTTTGAAAAAAATAGGTTTTGATGATGTTTTCGAGGTAAGCGCCGCAGCTGAACTTGTGTCTGAGGAGACCAGAAACTACATCAAAAACAATAAGGATAAATGGCCGGTTATCAGTACGAACTGTCCGAGTGTAACCAGACTGATCAGGGTACGCTTTCCGGGACTGGTTGAACACCTGCTTCCTGTTCTTTCTCCTCAGGACGTAGCTGCAGATATTGCAAGACAGAAGGCGATGAAGGAGACAGGACTTCCGGCAGAGGATATAGGAATATTCTTCCTTTCACCTTGTGCTTCTAAAATCGCAAATGTGGTTGACCCTCTGGGTCTGGAGGAAAGCCAGATTGACGGAGCTCTTGCGATTAAGGACATCTATCCTAAGCTTCTCACAGCTATGAAATCGCTGGAGGAAGATGACATTGAAGAGCTGGCCATCTCCGGAAGAATCGGAGTAGGCTGGGGTATAAGCGGAGGGGAATCATCAGGACTGTTTACCTTCGACTATCTTGCCGCTGACGGAATTGAGAATGTTATAAACGTACTGGAGGATCTGGAGGACGAGAAGATTTCGGGCAACCTGAAATTTATCGAGCTTGCCGCCTGCAGCGGAGGCTGCGTAGGTGGAACTCTCAACGTTGAAAATCCATACATTGCAACATCCAAGAACCATTATATACACAAGGATATGCCGATTTCCGTGGCATGCAGGGAGGATTATGAGAAGGATTACAATCTTGACCTGACGTGGAAGACTCCGATAGAGTACATCCCGGTTTATCAGCTGAGTGAAAACATAAGCGACAGCATGGCAAAAATGCTGGAAAGAGAGGCTCTTCTTGAGGAGCTGCCGAAGCTGGACTGCGGATCGTGCGGGGCACCGACCTGCAAGACCTTTGCAGAGGATGTGGTCAAGGGCATAGCCAGGAGAGAGGACTGCATATACCTGATGAGAGACGAATACAAGGAACTTATCAAAAGAAGCCAGCTTGTGAACAAAAAGAAGGCAGAGGATAAGGAAAAACAGAGAGAAATGGAAAGAGGTGACCTTCAGAATGGTCGTTAATAAAATAGCAGATTTAGAAGGCTTCAGCGTTGTAATAGAAGGCGAAGCCATGGACAGAGAAATCAGTGGAATGTACTGCTGTGATCTTTTGAGCGTGGCAATGGGAAATGCCCCTTCAGGCAGCTGCTGGTGCACAGTTATGGCGAATATGAACACTCTGGCTGTTGCATCACTGACAGACTGCGCCTGCATCGTTCTATGCTGCAATGTCAAGTGTGATGACAACATGCTTATGAAAGCAAAATCAGAGGGTATAACAGTTTTTGCGACTGAAATGCCTGTTTTTGAGGCTGCACTTACAATTCATAAGGCGATAGAAGAATAAAAAAGGAGACCGGTTATGGCTAAACTGGCTTATGACCTGCATTTGCATTCATGTCTTTCTCCCTGCGGGGATGATGATATGACACCGGCCATGATATGTGGTCTGGCGAAGGTTATAGGACTGGATGTAATTGCACTGACTGACCATAACAGCTGCGCAAACTGTCCCGCAATGGTGCAGGCTTCCAAATACTATGGAATCACTGCAATCTGCGGAATGGAGCTGACGACAGCTGAGGAGGTGCATGTGCTTTGCTATTTCCATACACTTACAGATGCTATGAGGTTCAGTGACTATGTTCATGACCATATTCTTCCGATCAGGAACAAAGTCTCAATATTCGGACACCAGTATGCGGTAGACGTAAATGACAATATAATTTACGATGAAGAGACGCTTCTGGTCTCTGCCACCGACATCACGTTAGGGGAGGTTGCCGGATTACTGAAGGAATATAACGGAATTATGGTTCCGGCGCATATTAACAAAACCTCCACAAGCATAATTTCCAACCTGGGTATGATTCCGGAGGACAGCGAGTTCACATGTGCAGAGGTTGTCGCAGGCACTGACGTTGAAGAACTTGTGAAGGAACATCCGTATCTCAGAAACTGCAATATACTGACCAGTTCAGATGCACATACACTGAATGACATTCAGGAGCCTATACACTTTATCGAGCCGGAGGACAGAAGTATACGCAGCATACTTGAATGCATATGCGGCAGATAGAAATGTTCCAAAAGTTAAAAAACTTAAAAGAAAAAGAGGATTATCATCTTACGGTACATGCATGTATCAGAAATGACAATCCTCTGTTTTTTTATCTGCAGCCTGCCTACTCTATGCTCTTCAGCGATTCAGTCATGCTGATGTTTTCCAGCTTGCGGCGCATAACCAGATTTACGAAAAATGCGAAGAAGAAGGTGAATACCACTGAAAGACAGTAGCTGAGCACCGTGATTCTTACATCGAAGGAAATCATATCCACGTTAATCTGGTTTATGATGAATTCCAGCAGGGCACGGCCCAT
>JBJESZ010000035.1:0-12351 GCA_051883055.1 Emergencia sp. | reverse complement strand
GTGACCCATGAAAGAATCATGAATCACACCAACGTGGCGAAGCCACTTTTGTTCTAAAGTTGATTGTACTATTGTCAATTCAATGTTGATTAAAGCCTGATTGGCACGTTTTCTGGCACGATAATATGAGAACAGCAGTTTTGGCCCAGATTTCAGGCACGAATTTTTTAGAATGCAAAGAATGGCCCACAATCAAAACTACATAATTTATTAATATTTAATAGTTAGAATATTTATGTTACAAATAATGGCATACTTGTTATTATTTGGTGTTGCATCTATCGGTGGTATCGCTACGCTACCAATTGATAGTGTATTTATGTGTTTGCTATCAATGAAACTCTGAACTGAATGGAGTTTTATCCTTTATATAGAATGGCGAATCCCTTAAGCACTGCGAAATTATACTTTAATACAGGAAGAAGTGGGCCATAGTTGGTATTTTGAAATAATCGTGCCTGAAATCTGGGCCGTATTTACAATAACAGAAAAAACGTGCCATGTATAGATATGCATGCCCTGTATCTCATTAATTTGTTTTGCAAGGACACGATACTCAGTCGAGGTGCGCCGATGAGACGCGACCTTTGGAGAGGTATACTCAGTTGAGACGCAACTCTTGGGACGCGATACTCAGTCGAGGCGCGCCGATGAGACGCACCCATTGGAGCAATATACTCAGCTGGGGCTCAGCCGGAACATGCCGCCAACAACCCAGGAAATTCACGCTGCAGATTTTTTCAACACTCTGATTTCTGCGCACCGCCAACAACACAGGGATTTGCCCATGGAGGGGCATTTTTTGACATAACAGCGACAGGTCGTATTGTAATCAGCGAAAAAAAAGAGTACAATGTCGATATTGATTTTAAATGTGTAGAGCATTTTAAACGTATGGAGTATAGAAAACGTAGTAGACAGGAGAATAGGTAATTATGGAATGGAAAAATTTAGACTGCCTGAATTCATACAAGAAACTGAATAACCTTAAGGAAGAGGTTGTTCTTAAGGAAGAAATGGCAGGAGAAGAAGGCGCTCAGCGTGTTGCCAGGTATCAGGTGCCCATGTCAGGCGGAATGAAATACAGCTTTGCGGCAAAGCAGGTGAATGACCGGGTGCTTGGAGTACTTCAGGAGCTCGCAGACGAAGCGGAGCTTACAGAAAAATACAAAGCACTGTACAGTGGCGAGATGATAAATACCGGAGAAAAGAGACTGGTGCTCCACCAGCTGACTCGCGGACAGTTAGGCGAAGATGTAATCGCTGACGGAGTAAACAAGAGAGAATTCTACAAGGCTCAGCAGCAGAGAGCCGCTGAATTTGCAGAGAAAATACACAATGGGGAAATCTTAAACGAGGCAGGCGAAAAGTTCACAACTGCCGTACAGATTGGAATTGGCGGAAGCGACCTTGGACCACGCGCACTATATCTGAGCCTGGAAAACTGGGCGAAGACAGAAGGCACTCTGAAAATGGAGGCAAAGTTCATCAGCAACGTTGACCCGGACGATGCATCAGCTATTCTCTCGCAGATAGACGTTGCCCACTCCATTTTCGTGCTGGTTTCCAAATCAGGAACCACCCTGGAGACCCTGACTAACGAAGCCTTCGTCAAGAATGCCATCAAAGCTGCCAAACTGGATCCATCCAGACACATGGTCGCTGTTACCAGCGAAACCTCACCGCTGGCAGGAAATCCGGACTATCTGGATTCCTTCTATATGGACGACTACATTGGCGGAAGATACTCATCAACCTCAGCTGTAGGCGGAGTAATTCTTTCACTTGCCTTCGGCCCTGAGATTTTCAACGCAATCCTGAGCGGTGCCGCAGAAGAAGACGAGCTTGCAAAGAATACCGATATAATGAAGAATCCTGCCATGCTGGATGCTTTGATCGGCGTGTACGAGAGAAACATCCTGGGGTACAGTGCGACTGCCGTGCTGCCGTACTCACAGGCACTCAGCCGTTTCCCTGCACACCTGCAGCAGCTTGACATGGAGTCAAACGGCAAGAGCGTGAACCGCTTCGGCGAGCCTGTAGCCTACCCGACAGGACCGGTAATTTTCGGCGAGCCGGGAACCAACGGACAGCACTCCTTCTACCAGCTGCTTCACCAGGGCACAGACATTATCCCGCTGCAGTTCGTCGGCTTCAAAAACAGCCAGATGGCAAACGACGTGGTCATTCAGGACAGCACAAGCCAGCAGAAGCTGAACGCCAACGTTGCGGCTCAGATCATGGCTTTTGCATGCGGCAAGGATGACGACGACAAAAACAAGTATTTTGAAGGCGGAAGACCGTCCAGCATCATTGTGGGCGACAGGCTGACACCGGAAGCTCTGGGTGCGCTGCTTGCACACTTTGAGAACAAGGTGATGTTCCAGGGATTTGTGTGGAATCTTAACAGCTTCGACCAGGAGGGCGTGCAGCTGGGCAAGGTCCTTGCGAAGAAGGTGCTGGCTAAGGACACAGACGGCGCACTAACTGCATACAGCGAACTTTTAGGTATTTACTAAAAACCGGAATATGTGATATACTAATAGAACGATATTTTTTTCACGAGAGGTATTATAATATGAAGGATATACAGCTTAGAGAGCTTCACAGAAACACAGCCGAATACGCAGACAAGCATATCGTTGTGAGAGGCTGGGTGAGAACCAACAGAAGCTCAAACAAGTTTGGATTTATTGAACTGAACGACGGAACTTTCTTCAAGTCCGTTCAGGTGGTATACGAGGCAGACAAAATCGACAATTTCGACGTTATCGCGAAGGCACCGATTTCTTCCGCTTTGATGGTTGAGGGTACTCTGGTGCTGACACCGGACGCCAAGCAGCCTTTCGAGATCAAAGCCGACAGAGTCATAATGGAAGCTGATTCTGCTCCTGACTACCCGCTGCAGAAGAAGAGACACTCCATGGAATTCATGAGAGAAATCGCTCACTTAAGACCAAGAAGCAACACCTTCTCCGCTGTTTTCAGAGTAAGATCTCTGGTTGCATACGCAATCCACAAGTTCTTCCAGGAGAACGATTTCGTATATGTTCACACACCAATAATCACAGGAAGCGACTGCGAAGGTGCAGGTGAAATGTTCAGAGTAACCACTCTTGACATGGACAACCTTCCAAAGAACGAAGACGGCGGTATCGACTACGGTCAGGACTTCTTCGGCAAGGAAACAAGCCTTACAGTAAGCGGACAGCTGGAAGCTGAGACTTTTGCTCTTGCGTTCAGAAACGTATATACTTTCGGACCTACATTCAGAGCAGAAAACTCAAATACTGCAAGACACGCTTCCGAGTTCTGGATGATCGAGCCGGAAATCGCTTTTGCAGATCTGGAAGACAACATGGAACTTGCAGAAGCAATGGTTAAGTACATTATCAACTACGTCCTTGAACATGCACCTGAGGAAATGGCTTTCTTCAACCAGTTCATCGACAAGGGTCTGCTGGAGAGACTGGACCACATTGTAAACTCGGACTTCGGACGCGTAACATATACTGAAGCTGTAGAGCTTCTTCAGAAGTCCGGCAAGGAATTCCAGTACCCTGTAGAATGGGGAATCGACCTGCAGACAGAGCACGAGAGATATCTGACAGAAGAGATTTTCAAGAAGCCTCTGTTCGTTACAGATTATCCGAAAGACATCAAAGCTTTCTATATGCGTCTTAACGACGATAACAAGACTGTTGCCGCATGCGACCTTCTTGTGCCGGGCGTTGGCGAAATTATCGGCGGAAGCCAGAGAGAGGAAAGACTTGACGTTCTTACTGCCCGCATGGCAGAGCTGGGACTTAAGGAAGAGGACTACTGGTGGTACCTTGACCTTAGAAAGTACGGCGGCGTAAAGCATGCAGGATACGGCCTCGGATTCGAAAGAATCATCATGTACATCACAGGCATGAGCAACATCAGAGACGTACTGCCGTTCCCAAGAACACCGAAGACAGCAGAGTTTTAATATTTGTATGATAATTAGAGGCGAGCCCGCGGGCTCGCCTTCAGTGCTTTAGATATGAAAAAGACGAGTTCATCCCGAACTCGTCTTTTGATTTATGCTTTAGCCGCAGGTCGGTGAAGGATAGCCTGAAATCACCCGCTGGCATCGTCTAATTACGATTCTATTCTATCATATGTATCACTTTTGTCTGTTTTTTGTGAGAAAAGAGCCAACGGCAGTCCAAGAAATTATATGGGCAGCATACCTTATACATTAATCAGGTATAATATTCATTCCATGCATAGAGGTATTAGTTCAGCGGAAGAGATCAGCTGTATTTTTTAAAGTATATTACCATATTATCATAGTAATCCCATGCTTACTTCTGGGATTCACCGTATATGGTCCACCGCTTAAGAGCCGATTCAAGGGAACTGTGGCCCTATTAGCACATAATAATTTAAAATGTGACACAAATGATAGAACCATGACGGTATAACCGGCTGTCCGCGAATGTATATTATTGAATTTTCCTTGATTGAAGATATGCTTTACGATAAACTGAATCCAAGGGGGTAGCAGGAATAACCCAAGAGGGCAGCGGGGATAACAGGGGAAACAGGCGCAGCAAGGACTTCAGGCAGCCGGCGAGGCTTCGCCGGTTATTTATCAGTGTAAATTCCCGAAGTGCGTATTTCTTATGTTTTATTTTCCGGACGAATGTAGTATAATACTATGATAACCAATGTTTGATTCTGAACAATTTTCCACATTTATATTACCAAAAACAGAATATTCAGATAGAAAGGACGGCACGCATTAGTGCCGAGAGTAATTATGACTAAAGATTTAGAGTTTACGCAGGCAGAGGCTGCGGCAGAACAGGCGGAAGCGGCGGCTGAAACTGAGACCTCCGCAAAGGGCAGAACTGTGCGCAAGAATGCCAGAAAGCCGGCTAGAGCGAGGGCGACAACGGCGAAGCAGGAGGCAGCGAACAAACAGGCGACAGCGGCGAAGCAGGAGATAGCGGATAAACAGGAGACGGCAGATGAACAGGAGTCGGCTGAAGAGGTGCAGGATAACACTGAACCAACAGCCGCGGCAGATTCCGGTGAAGCTTCCAAGGACGCAAAAGGTCCATCTGAGGAGAGACCGGAGGTTGAGGGAATCCTGGAAATCGCAGAAGGCGGCTTCGGCTTCCTGAGATTCAACAATTTCCTCACAAGCGATAAGGATATCTACGTATCGCCGACCCAGATCAGAAGATTCAACCTGAAGACGGGAGATCTGATTAAGGGTATTACCAGACATCCAAAGGAAGGCGAGCGTTTCGGAGCACTTCTCTATGTGCTGCAGGTAAACGGCGACGAGCCGGGTGCGGCAATCAGAAGACCTGACTTCGATGAACTGACGCCGATTTTCCCAAGAGAAAGACTGACCCTTGAGGACACCAGCAAGAACCTGTCCCTCAGACTGATCGACCTGATTGCCCCAATCGGCAAAGGGCAGAGAGGTCTTATCGTGGCACCGCCAAAAGCAGGAAAGACCACACTATTAAAGAGTATAGCCAACAGCATAGAGAAAAAGCATCCTGAAGTGGAGATGATCGTGCTGCTGATAGACGAGAGACCGGAAGAAGTTACAGATATGAAGAGATCTCTTGTTGGAGGCGAAGTAATCTACTCCACCTTCGACGAGCAGCCGCAGCACCACGTAAAGGTGGCAGAGATGGTGCTGGCAAGAGCGCAGCGACTGGCCGAGCACGGCAAAGACGTAGTTATACTGCTTGACAGCATCACCAGACTTGCAAGAGCATACAATCTGGTAGTGCCATCATCAGGAAAGACACTATCTGGGGGTTTTGACCCCGGAGCACTCCACAAACCGAAGAAGTTCTTCGGCGCAGCAAGAAACATCGAGGAGGGCGGCAGCATCACCATTCTGGCAACGGCACTCGTGGAGACGGGCAGCAGAATGGACGACCTGATCTACGAGGAATTCAAGGGCACGGGCAATATGGAGCTGCACCTTGACCGCAGGCTGTCGGAAAAGAGAATCTTCCCGGCAATCGATTTGAACAGGTCGGGCACGAGAAAGGAAGACCTGCTGATGGATCAGGACGAGCTGGAGGCGATCTGGGCGATGAGACGTGCGCTGGCCAACAACGGCACCCAGGACGCGGCAGAAACCATACTCGACAACCTGGCGCACACAAAAAACAACAAAGATTTCATACAAATTATAAAGAAGATATTTCTAAAGGGATAAAAAAATGGATTTTAGCAAGATTTTTTTGAAAGATGCATGTCCCACCCCTGTAGGTGGACAGGCTGTAATGGAAGGCATCATGATGCGCGGCATGCAGAGGAGCGCCGTCGCAGTCAGACTTCCCGACGGCAGAATACACATGAAGACAGAGCCTAACAAGAAGCTGGGCAGGTGGTCGAAGGTTCCGATTATAAGAGGCGTGGTTTCCTTTGTAACCTCACTGGTTCAGGGCACGGGCACCCTGATGTACTCAGCCGAGGTGCTTGAGCAGTACATTCCTGAAGAGGAAATCGAGGAGGACAAATTCACCCAGTGGATGAACAAAACCTTCGGGGAGAAAAAGGCGTGGAATATTCTTATATATATATCGGTAGTTTTTGCGCTGTTTTTCTCAATCGGAGTTTTTATACTGCTGCCGACGGCGGCGCTGAATTTCCTGCACGGCTTTACCGATAACGCGGTGGTGCTGAACCTGGTTGAGGGTGTGCTGCGACTTGCCATATTCGTAGTGTACATCGTGCTGATATCCAGGATGAAGGATATTCAGACTGTTTTTAAATATCACGGAGCAGAGCATAAGACAATCCACTGCTTCGAAAACGGGCTGGAGCTGACACCGGCGAACGCCCAGCAGTTCTACACGCTCCACCCGAGATGCGGAACCAGCTTTCTGATTTTCGTAATGCTGATAAGCCTGGTGCTGTTCTCCCTCTGCGGCTGGCCGAACCTGGCGATGAGACTGATATCCAGACTGCTGCTGATACCGATTATCGCGGGAATTTCATACGAGCTGCTGAAATGGGCAGGCAGAAGCGATAATGCCGTTGTGAAGGTTTTGAGCATGCCCGGACTGTATATGCAGAAGCTGACAACCAAGGAACCTGATGACGCGCAGCTTGAGGTTGCAATCGCCGCAATGAAGGCGGTAATGGTTCCCGAAGACACGCCGTACTTCGAGGGAATCTGCGACCTGGACGGCAGACCTGTTTCCGAGGATTCCGAGGCACCTATGGCACCCGAGGCATTAGAGGTTACGGACGAAGCCGATGCTTCTGAGGCTTCCGAGACTCCCGAGGAGCAGCCGGAGCCCACAAGGGAGGAGGCATAAGTATGAGCCTGAAAGTTAAAGAAATACTTGAGATAGGACAGAGACAGCTGGAGGAGCACGGCATCGCCGACGCAAAGCTGGACAGCAAGCTGCTTTACTGCCATCTCATGAACATAACCACAACAGCCCTCCTGCTGGAATACCAGAGGACGCTGCCTGACGAACAGTGCGACAAATACTTCGCGCTTCTTGACCGGCGCAGCAGCGGCGAGCCCCTTCAGTACATAACCGGAACCCAGGAGTTCATGGGCCTGGAGTTTAACGTGGACGAAAATGTTCTCATTCCGCGCCAGGACACAGAGACCATGGTGGAGGACGCGCTGGATATAATAGAGAGGAATCAGCTCCGCGGTGAGGAGCTGCCGATTAAGGCAAGGAAGGATTGGGACGTTCTCGATCTCTGCTGCGGCAGCGGCGCCATCGGGGTTTCTCTCGCCCTTCTATCAAAACACATTAAGGTCACCTGCTCGGATCTGAGCAAGGGAGCCCTTGGGGTAGCGAGAGGCAATGCCCAGAAGCTGGGAGCGAAGGTTACCTTCAAGGAGGGCGACCTTCTGGAGCCTTTTATGGGCAGATTCAAGAACAAGAAGTTCGATATGATAATTTCCAATCCGCCATATATAAGAAGTGAAGTCATTCAGACCCTGCAGCCTGAGGTGAGAGACCACGAGCCTATGATGGCGCTGGACGGCGGCGAGACCGGCCTGGATTTCTATAAGTCGATAATCGAGAGCGCCGACAAATGCCTGAAGAAGGATGGAGTTCTGATTATGGAAATCGGTCACGACCAGAAGGAAGATGTGACCGGCCTGATAGAAGACACCGGCAAGTTTGCAAATGTGGTGTGCCTGAAGGACCTGGCGCAGAGAGACAGGATTGTGTGCGGGATATATCAGAAGGGGTAGAAACACTATACCGAAACCACTATGTTTTGCATCTGGGTATTGACACTTGTGGTATAATAATCTGTAAGATATTTCAATTTGAAAAAGGTGGACAGTATGATTCTGGTAGATAAAGATATAAGAAAATTGTGCGAAAAATCCAAAGATAGTGAAATGATGATTTGTCCGTTTAGCGAAGATGCGCTTCAGAGCGAATCCTATGATTTATCAGTTGGAACAAGTATCGCCACAATGAAGAAGGACATTAGATGTCTTACATTGAAAGACCAGGCAGAAATAGATGACATATACGAAGAACAGGAATTGCCGTTCTCGGGGTACATTCTATCTCCTAAAGAGTATATTTTAGTATCTGTAAAAGAGGATATTAATTTACCTGAGAATGTTACTGCACATGTTAGACCAAGGACAAGATTTACTCGTTTAGGACTAATAGTGAGTGGCCAGCATTGTAATTCAACTTATCATGGAAATCTAAAATTAGGAGTTTTTAATGCGACCGATTATGCAATAAAAATTTATCCGGATACGAAAATTGCACAGATAGTTTTTGAGGAATTGAAAAGTGTTCCGTCTGAAGAGAAGCAGTACAAAAATAAAAAAGATGCAGCATATCAAGACGAACAAAAATTCATAGGTTCAAAACTTGACCAAAAACTAAATAAAGAAGTAGATGAGTTCATTAAACAGCTATTTGAAAAGGGAGAATAAATGTCTGACAAGTTAAAACAAGTTGTTTCGTATTTTGTTGATAATAACTATACAGATGGACCTGCAAATGATCCTGAAAATGAAATAGGGCAAACCATAAAAACTGCGGCAAAACAGCGAATAATGGATGATATTTACAGTGAAATATATAATAAAGTAGAAGAAGAGGCTTATGCCCAAGCGGAAAAAAGATCCAAGGAAATGGCCGTAAGACGCAGGTTGAAAGAAATAAGAAATCTAATTATTCAAGGATTTATTCTTGCATTTTTTGTAGGCTTAGCCGCGAATCAAATGACTGAGATTATTAAAGTGTGGAAAACAAGTGTTATGGCTGAAGACTTTATGAAAACGTGGACTCTTTTCTTTGTTTTTGTGGCCATATGTGTAGCGATTATTGTTTATGTGTTCTTCAAGGATTTGGTAGGACTCATTAGAAAGGATGTAGAGGAATGAGAGAAATCTTAGAAGGCAGAAAGTATAGACATTTCAAAGGAAACTTCTATTATGTAATAGCAATTGCAAATCATTCAGAGACTGGGGAGCGGTATGTTGTTTATAGGGCTCTGTATGGCGATAAAGCAGTATATGTCAGGCCATATGACATGTTCGCATCAAAAGTAGATCGAGAGAAGTATCCAGACGTGGATCAAGAGTATAGATTTGAAATTGCTGAAGAGGATGAGTAATGTAATGGGGAGGCTAATGGCTTCCTCTTTTTGATTGCTATAATTTGTCGGTCGGTCACACATAAGTAATATAATTTATATCCTTAACCAAGCATTAATGACAAGTTCATAATCAATTCTAAAATCAATATCCCTTAAAGTAAAACATTATAGTTCTCATGAGCGAAGCCTTCACCAATCTTTAACTGGGGGAGTCTAATTGCAGGAAAGATGCTAATTCAGCTCATTAGTCTTAGTGGCAATTTAAAAGTCGTAGGAAGTTTTCTCTTTGACACTCCAGACATATAGGTATAGAATGAAGAAAAGTATAGTCGTTATCTGTTTAACGAAGGGAGAAGCTAGTATGAGGACTAAGAAACTTCTGGCTCTTCTGACCGCCATTGCAGTAACTCTGGCAATGATGCCGGCAATGGTATTCGCAGAAGAAGCCTCCACAACACCCGCTAAATCAAATGATATCGTTATTCTGGCAACAAGCGATGTACACTGCGGACTAGATGACAACATCGGCTACGCAGGACTGGCAGCATACAGGAAAGCGATGGAAGAACAGTACAACAAGGTGGCCCTTGTAGATGCCGGAGATGCAATTCAGGGAGATGTCGTTGGTTCACTGTCCAAGGGAACATTACTGAGAGACATTCTGAACGAAATGAAATATGACGTTCTCGTTCCCGGCAATCACGAATTTGACTACGGCATGGATCAGTTCCTGAACGAGATTGCAGCAAAATCCAATGCACCTTATCTGAGCT
This sequence comes from Emergencia sp., assembly GCA_051883055.1. GTDB lineage: Bacteria > Bacillota > Clostridia > Peptostreptococcales > Anaerovoracaceae > Senimuribacter. The sequence continues at coordinate 1,966 of JBJESZ010000035.1, read as the reverse complement.
GCAACTTTGTTGATAAGGACGGAAAGACTGTTTTCGATTCATACAAGATTATCGAATTTGGTGAAAAGAAGGTTGCCTTTGTAGGAATCAGTACTCCGGAGACATTTACCAAGTCAACTCCTACATACTTCCAGGACAAGGATGGCAACTACATGTACGGCTTCTGTGAAGGAAACAACGGAAAAGATTTATACAATGCTGTTCAGAAGGCTGTAGACGATGCAAAGAAGGCCGGAGCAGACTATGTTGTAGCAGTAGGACATTTGGGAAATGAAGAGGGAAGCGTTCCGTGGACATCACAGGATGTAGTTGGAAATACTACAGGAATTGATGCTTTTATCGATGGACATGCACACGCTGTATTTGTTAAACCGGTAAAGAATAAGGATGGCAAGAACGTTCAGGTTATTGCTACAGGAACAAAACTTGAAAACATCGGCAAAATCACTATTTCTGCCACAGGGGCAGTTTCTGCAGTAAACGTTTCCAAGGAAGAGGCGTCTGCAAAGGATGCTGACATGGAAAAATTCGTATCTGGTATTATTGCAAAGAACGAAGAAACAACTAAAAAAGTCGTTGCGAAGAGCAAGGTTAAGCTGAGTGTTAATGATGAAAACGGAAATCGTATCGTAAGAAGTGAAGAAACTAACATCGGCGACTTCTGCGCTGACGCATATAAGACAGTTCTTGGAGCAGACATAGGTCTTATCCAGGGAGGCGGAATAAGAGCAGACATTGCCGTAGGTGATGTAACCTATGGTGATTTCATTAAGGTTCACCCATGGAGCAACAAGGGCTGCGTAATTGAGGCAACAGGCCAGCAGATACTTGATGCACTGGAGCACGGCTCACAGGACGTTGGTAAGGCTGAAAGAGGTGGATTCCTGCAGGTATCAGGATTAACTTATGAAATCAATCCATTTGTTAAATCAACAGTAGTCGTTGATGACAAGGCTATGTTCGTTAAGGTTGCCGGTGAAAGAAGAGTCGGCAACGTTAAGGTTAACGGCGAGCCTATTGATCCTGCAAAGACATATACAGTGGCTTCATCCCAGTATATACTGAAGGAAAACGGCGACGGATACACTATGTTTGCTGGTAGCAAGATTCTGAAGGATGAAGTAAAGGTAGACAACGAGCTGCTGATTGATTATGCAAACGACTATCTGAAGGGAACTATCGGCGAGGAATATGCAAAGACTCAGGGAAGAATTACGATCCTGAAGGCTGCAGACGTTATTGATCCGATAGTTGAACAACTGGACGAAGCAAACGCTAAGCTTGAGGAGGCAAATGCTAAGATTGCAAGCACCAACGCTAAGCTGGCAGTAGCTGAATATGGCTGCACAGTCAAGGTAAAGAATACAAAGACCTATTCACAGCTTACATGGAATACATGCAAGGCAGACGGCGTAAAATATAAGGTATACAGATCACTGAAGCCGACTAGCGGCTACAAGTGCGTTGCTACAACATCCAAGACTACATTTAAGACAACTAAATTAGTCAAGGGCAAGAAATACTATTACAAAGTTAAGGCTGTTAAGACAGTAGACGGCAAAGCATACTATGGCCACTGGTCAAACTATGTTCTTGCAAAGAAAGCTGCATAACAGATACCACAAGGCAGGGAGGCATTAGGCTCCCTGCCGTATTTTTTCTCTCCTGTAGGAAAATCAATGTGCACAAAAAAGAAGAGTGTCTAATTATTGACAGGGTGCAAGGAATTTTTACGAAAAAACTCCAAATTATGCAAAAATCTAGTAGACAAAACCACCTATTGTGGGTATAATCATAAGGAATGAAAAAAGTGCATGATGATACGACTCGTATGTGCACCCAATACGGACGAGCATGATTACAAGCAGAACAAATAGCATCCCCACATGTGAAGAATCCTGCGGTAGTTTTACCTTTTATTGTAAAAAATACTTGTCAAAAATGGAGAGTATGAGTTATACTCATT
>JBJESZ010000034.1:0-2525 GCA_051883055.1 Emergencia sp. | reverse complement strand
CCGGAAGAATAATATTCATAAGTATGCAGGTAAGTGCCGTCACTCTCACCATTCCTGCTCCTGATTTTATCTTTCTGAGAACCGGTGTGATCACCGCCTTCATCTGATGGGTTTTCTGCATCAGACCTCCGAAGGCCATAGCCATCAGAACCACAGTAACTGAATACATCATGGCAGTAATCCCTCCCGCAGAGAGAAGGCTGTCAATCATTTCCTCACCCGTATCTGATACATACCCGCTATAGCAGGATTCTATCATTGAAGATATATCTGCCTTCTGAACCGCTGCAGCCTGTATCATTGCAGCACCGATTCCTGCCATAATCGAAGGAATGGCTGGAACCTTGATCAGTATGCATCCCACCATAAGAACCATGGGAATCAGATCCAGCGGGCTGACATAAAAATTGTCCTGCAGGCTGTTCATCAGAGGTTCAATGTTTTCCTGTATTGCCGCCCCCTCTTCCGTTGCATGCATTCTCCCTACTATTGTAAACACTGCAGCCGCTGCTATGTATGCCGGCAAAACCAGCTTAGCCTCATGTTTGGAAACGTTAAATACCGATTCCCTGCCTACCGCTGCCACCAGATTTGTCGCATCAGATAAAGGTGAAAGCGCTTCTCCCATATATGCTCCCGATATAATCGCTCCGGCAGTCAGTGCAGGATTTATCTGAAGCACCGCACCTATCCCCATAAATGCAAGCCCTACAGTCCCTGCAGTTCCCCACGAACCCACAGCCATGGCTATTACAGAGCATATAATCATTACAGCCACAACAAAGTATTTTGCCGAAATCAGTTCCAGGCCGTAATATATCATAGCAGGTACAGTTCCTGCCCCGATCCATGCGGCAATAAGTATACCTATGAGAATAAGTATCAGCATAGCCTCCAGCGAGGGTATGATACCCTGAAGTATTCCATCCAGAATATCCTCCCACCTGTAGCCCAGATACTTTGCCATCAGGCCTGCAAAGGTGCATCCCAGTATCAGTGGTACATGCGGCGACGCATCAAAACCCACAACCATCACAAACATAATCACGATTGTAACAACCAGCGTTATGAGACCGTGCCTAAACCTCGTCTTCTTTACATGTTCCACGATATCACTCCTTCATATACTGTTACGGCTTCTCCTGTAAGAAACAGCCTGATTCTGTCATTCTCTTCGAACTCTCCATCCACAACAAGAAGACCTCCTGTCGACCTGACTCTGACACCCCGTCCGCTGCTCTCTCCTTTATACATCAAAGCTGCCACAGCTGCACAGGCTCCTGTTCCGCAGGCATAGGTGAAATCCTCCACACCTCTCTCATAGGTTTTTATCTGTATGCTGTCTTTATCCAGCTTATGTATGAAGTTAACATTTGCGCCCTTTTCCAGTTCGGGATGATTTCTCAATCTGTTGCCTAAGGTCCACAGACTGCTTTCGTAAGCGGTCTTCAGATTATACTCGGTCACAAGATGCGGCAGCCCCGGATTTCCCAGTTCAACATAGGTGCATACTATTTCCTTACCGTCCACGGTTAAGCAGACGTCTTGTTCAATCCTGGACGCCGGATTCATTTCCAGCCTTAATATACCGCTTCCAACCTTCCATGCACTTACAGGCCCCGCATCACTTTCTATCGTAATATATCCTGCGCAGCTGCACAGACCTCTGTCAAAGCAGTATTTTGCCACGCATCTTGCTCCGTTTCCGCACATTTCACTCCGGCTTCCGTCTGCATTGTAAATAATCATTCTGACATCCGCCCGGTTTTGCAGATTACCGGAATCTGTGAGTTTTGATAACTCCTGAATGACAAGCACGCCATCGGCACCGACTGAAACCCTTCGACGGCATAATTCTATTGCCAGCTCCGGCAGCCTTTCTGCCGATATTCTTTCCTCTGTATTGTTAATAACGATGAAGTCGTTGCAGGCTCCCTGCATTTTTGTAAATCTGATCATAGAAATATTCTATGGTCTGTTAGATGTCCAATATTCCACCAGTTTTTTCTTATAGCCCCTGCTTACCGGAAGTTTTTCCCCGCTTATGAGCTCTATGTGGTCTGAAAAAACCAGTTTAATCTGTTTTCCGTTTACAAGATAGGAATTGTGTATTCTAACGAATTCCTTTCCCGTAAGCTGCTCTTCAATTCTCTTCAGACTGCCGTAGGTTTCCAGACTGCATGGTCTGTTGTTTTCAGTGTAATGGGTTACCAGCATTCTGTTGTAAACCTCGAAGTAGCTTATCTGAGAGATTGCGATATCTCTCTTCTTTCTGTCTTTAGTAAGTGTTATACTGTCATGCACTGATGCGGCAGCTTTCCGGCAGCAGTTAAGGAAAACCTCCCTGAATCGGTCGTAATCTGTAGCTCCTTTTACAATATAGTTCACCGCATTTATCTGAAACGCCTCCAGGGCTCTGCTGTCATCTGATGAGCAGATAACAATATCTCCCTTGTATCCTGAACGTCGGATTTCTCTTGCAACTGAAAATCCGTCCATTCCCTCAAGGTATATATCCAGATATA
>JBJESZ010000033.1:0-13060 GCA_051883055.1 Emergencia sp. | reverse complement strand
TGTGACCCATGAAAGAATCATGAATCACACCAACGTGGCGAAGCCACTTTTGTTCCACAGGAAGGAATAGAAATGATGAGCCGTATAGTAAAGTATTTTATGCAATACGCGATGATTCTGACCGGACTTGCAATGGCCGCTTTTGGTGTGGTGGCCTTTATTCTGCCCAATTCTATAATAATAGGCAGTGCAACGGGAATAGGACGATTTCTTGAGCATTTTTACGGAATACCGGTTTCCGCTACAGTAGTGGTTGTAAATACGTCCTTATTCATTTTAGGATTAATTTTGCTGGGAAAAAGCTTTGCAGCATCTATTGTAATCGGGACATTTGCGTATCCGGTATTTATGAGATTATTTGAAGGAATAGAGGCTATACAGCATATTACATACGATCCAATTATTGCGGCAATATATGGGGGCGCATTTGTAGGTGTTGGTGTGGGATTAGTTATCAAAGCAGGCGCATCAACAGGAGGGACAGACGTCATTGCAGTTATATGTCAGAGGAAGCTGGGCATACCGGTAGGTGTCACAATGTATTTTATTGATTTTTTGATCCTCGTATCACAGATAATTATTGCAGATAGTTATGACGTCATACTGCTGGGAATAATCACCACTGTTCTGTACTCTATTATAGCCCAAAAGGTTGTAATTATGGGAGGAAACACTGTACAGCTGATTGTTGTCAGCAAGCATTACGGACAAATTCGAAAAATGCTTGCTAATATGGTGATTGGTACATCTGTGCTTTACGGAGAAAGCGGATATTATGCAGAAAAAAGAGAGATATTGTTGTGTGTGATATCTGCACGGGAGTTAAAGCAGGTACAGGATGCAATACTCAGTATGGATTCAGAAGCATTCATGGTTATAAGCAGCGTGAAGGAGGTTAAGGGGAGAGGATATACCTTTGATATTGGAAGAGCACAACAGATCCGAAAGGAATTAAAGAAAGGAACAGCCATTAACAAAAATAACGGGTGCTCTGCCTGAAATCAGAGCACCCATCGATATTAAATATAACCACACGCATTATTTTAAGAGAAGAAAATCCCGTCATCTTATCCGTCAATCTGCTCAGGAAAACGCTTGCTGATAATTTTCACTGCGGTCAGAATGGTGATCAGATTCAGGACGCCCTCGGCAATAAGGGACAGCCCGAAAAGTATCATCAGCGCATTCATGCTTTCTGACGGGCGAAGTATAAGCAGGAATCCTGCTATGCCTGTCAGGACCGCAACTGAAAGAATCAGCCACCACTTACGCAAGCCGAAGATTCTGGAATCTATAGCTATCTGTATTTTAAGCAGTGCGTCGGCAAGAATATATATGCCGATTACTATGCCCAGCAATGTTACCATATGACTGGTGCGAAAGACGAGAACCACACCTAAAGCCATCAGAAGAATACCGAAAGCCAGGTCATACTGAAAAGCAAGTCTATATAAATCCTTAGAAAAGTATCCGACAATTTTCACCGCACCGAACAGAAGCATGATAATACCGCCAATCCGGTAAAGCAGCAATGTCGAGATGTCAGGCGACACAATGAGCAAAACTCCCAAAACACAAAAGGCAAAGGAAATTATAAGATATCCCGTCTTTGCAATCTGTATCCTGCTGTTACTATTCATCAGAGCACCTCATTTTTTTTCGCTGGTCCGCACCACAGCTTCTCGGCGGAAGGCGTCCAGTTCTTTGCATAGGATTCACATTTATCGCACAGATGATCTACAGTTTCAGGAGACTGAAGATCTGTCGAGTGCGCGTCTGATTCCTTCACCATTTCCCGAAGGATTTCGGGGTTTTCCAGCATAGGGCATGGACGCAGATGATTCTCATTAAACGGCTGATTATCGTGGTAAGCCATAAAAATAGGACTGCGCAGAACATCAATCAGACTCATATCACGTATATTTGCATTGGAATAGTGAACAAATACACAAGGGTCACAGTCTCCGTTGGCGTTAATGTGCAGATAACGGCGTCCACCGGCTATGCAGCCCCCGACATACTCCCCGTCATTCTGAAAATCCATTGCAAATATAGGTTTCGTTGCGCGTATCTCACGGATACGGTGATACATGAATTCTCGCTGCTCAGCATCAGGCAGCAGTTCCGGTGCGGCATCGTTGCCCACAGGCATATAGTGGAAATACCATACAAAGCTTGCACCCCATTCTATCATCTGGTCGATAAATTCGCAGGAACTGATGGAGTCCAGATTCTGGCTGGTATAACAGCACGATATACCGAACGGCAGATGTTTTTCCCTGAGTATCCTCATCGAATTAACAACTTTTTCATATGTACCCTTTCCGCGACGCCCGTCAGTGGCCGATTCGAAGCCTTCTACGCTTATTGCCGGAATAAAGTTCTTTACTCTTAACATTTCATCCGCAAATGCCTCGTCAATAAGAGTGGCATTGGTGAAAGAGAGAAACTGACAGTCACTGTGTTTTTCACAGAGAGAAATCAGATCGTCCCTGCGAACCAGTGGCTCACCCCCTGTGTAAATGTACATGTATACACCCAGATCTTTCCCCTGAGATATTATCGAGTCAATTTCATCATATGTAAGATTCAGCTTATTACCGTATTCCGCAGCCCAGCAGCCGGTGCATTTAAGGTTGCAGGCAGAGGTGGGATCCAAAAGAATAGCCCATGGAATGTTACAATTGTATTTTCTTCTGTTCTCCTCCTGCTTTGGCCAGCCGATAATGCTTGCATTGAGAAAGAAATTCTCAAAAGTTTTGTTCAGAACACCGGTATCTGTTTCCCTGAGAACGTTCATAATTAACTGGTTCATATTGTTGTCCGGATCGTTCAGAACCCTTCTGAAGGCGGCGCGCTGTACATCAAAACTGTCAGAGCCGTTTCCGGCCAGTCTGTCTACCCAGTTCAGAAGCTTAAGAGCATTTTGCTCCGGGTTCTTTTCTATATAGCCCAAGGCTGTTCGTAAAGATGTTTTCTTGATTTGATTTGTCAGTGACATTGCTCTGCTCCTCCCCTTTTCATTTCTAACAAATATTTTATTAATTAAACATTATATTTAATACGGACAAAATCTGAAGCATGCCCAAAATTCAGGCAAATGGCAGATTTTGTCCAAAAGCAAATCCAAAAGCAAAAAGGGAAACAAAGCAGAAAGGCCGCCTGAATGAGTTTACTCATAAGGGCGGCCCTTCTGCTTTTGCAATGTAGTAATCTTTTTATATGTATAATGTTAGGAGAAGACGTTACCAGTAATAGTTTTCAAGTGCGCTCTTTCCTTCCACACCGGAAGAGATACGAACCGCATTTGAAACGTTATATACGAATATCTTACCGTCACCGGCATGACCGGTGTACAGTGCCTTCTTTGCAGTCTCAATAACAAGTCTAGGGTCAGTGCTTGCAACTACTATGTCCACCTGAATCTTAGGAATCAGGTTCATTTCAAGTGAAACTCCACGGTATTTGCTTACACGTCCGTGCTGAACACCACAGCCTAAAACGTTGGTTACTGTCATTCCCGTAATGCCGATTTTGGACATCGCAGCATTGAGCTCTTCGAATTTGCTCTGCTTTGCGTAAATCGTAATCTTAGTGATTCCTGAATCTATGTCTGATGCAGCAGGAACACTTGACTTAAGCTGTACAGGAACAGCCTCATCCATCGGAACAGCCTCTGCTGCAGGAGCCATCTCTTCCTTATAGCCCTGTGAGAAGTTGTTGATGTTGGATGCAAGAGTAAAGTCTGCATATGCACTTGCAAGGTTGTGTTCTGTAATATCCAGTCCAAGGATTTCCTCTTCCTCAGAAACTCTCAGACCTAAAACGGCTTTGATAGCCAGGAACGTGGCTGTGATGCAGACAGCAGACCATGCCAGAACTGAAACCACGCCGATCAGCTGAACCTTCAGAAGCTCGAAGCCTCCGCCGTAGAAGAGACCGTCCAGCTCGGAAAGCGGTGCAGTTGAGGTTGCAAATAAACCTACGGCCAGTGTTCCCCAGATACCGTTCAGACAGTGAACTGCGACAGCACCGACCGGGTCGTCAATATGTAAAACGTTGTCCAGAAGCCATACGCCGAAGATTACGAGAACTCCGGCTACAGCGCCGATGATTGCTGCGCCTGTGCAGTCAGTCACGTCGCAAGGTGCAGTTATTGCAACGAGACCTGCAAGGGAAGCGTTCAGACACATAGAAACGTCAGGCGCACCATATTTTATCCATGTCAGAATCATGCAGACGACTGTAGCGACTGCCGGAGCAACGGTTGTTGTCAGGAAAATGGAACCTAGCTGAGGCACGGATGTAGCGGCAGCTCCGTTGAATCCGTACCAGCCCAGCCAGAGGATGAAGCATCCTAAGGCTCCAAGGGGAAGGTTATGACCGGGGATAGCATGCACTTTGACAACTCTTCCTTTTTTGTCAGTTGTGAACTTGCCGATACGAGGTCCAAGTATTGCAGCTCCAATAAGTGCGCACACCCCGCCTACCATATGAATCGCACAGGAACCGGCGAAATCGTGGAAACCCATCTGAGTCAGCCAGCCGTTTTCACTCCAGATCCAGTGTGCTTCAATCGGATAAATAAGACCGGATATCACTGCGGAATAAACACAGTATGAAATAAATTTGGTTCTTTCTGCCATAGCACCTGATACAATCGTGGCTGTTGTTGCACAGAATACCAGGTTGAAGACAAAGGATGAGAAATCAAAATCCGCATATGCTGTCAGAAGATCAAAACCGGGTTTGCCTATCAGCCCCAGGTAATCCTCGCCCAGCATCAGTGAAAATCCGATCAGGATAAACATTACCGTACCGATACAGAAGTCCATCAGGTTTTTCATGAGAATATTGCCTGCGTTTTTTGCTCTGGTAAAGCCGGCCTCCACCATTGCGAATCCGGCCTGCATCCAGAATACCAGCGCAGCGCCTATCAGAAACCAGACACCAAAGACGTTGTCTGTTATCATTGTCATAATTGAATCAGAACTCATAATAATCTACTTCCTTCCTATACAAAATGTATTACAAAATGATTTAATTCCGGAATAAATAGAAAAAGCGCCTTACAGGTGTTACCCTGCAAAACGCCTTTGCTTTGATGAACGTAGTATAACCCCATATTATTTATTTGTCAATAGTAAACAAATAATTTTTTATTTTTTGTTAAATTACACAATTTTGAAGAAAGTGTCTATTTTAATAATCTATTTCAGCTCAAATCCGTCGTCGGTTTTCGCGATATAAGTGTTGTAGAATTCCTCGAGAGCTCTGACCATATAGAAGGTGTCAACTGCCCCTGCTGTCTCAAATGGTGAGTGCATTGCAAGCTGTGGCAGACCGATATCCACCATGTTAATGGATACGTGTGCTGCCGATATGTTTCCAAGGGTTGAGCCGCCAGGTTCGTCAGCCCTGTTGGAAAAATCCTGAACCGGCACAGACGCCTTCACACAGATACCCTTGAAGACAGCATCGGTTACAGCATCCGTTGTGTATTTCTGGTTGGCATTGTGCTTGATGACAACGCCCCTGTTGATGAACGGTCTGTCTGTGGGATCCGCCTTTTCCGGACAGTTAGGGTGCACGGCGTGAGCATTGTCTGCAGACACCATAAATGAACCGGCAAGAGCCGACTTATGCTCCTGAAGACTCCTGCCAAAAGCATCTGAAATTCTCTCCAGAACATCCGAAAGCATTGTGGAATCAGCTCCCTGACTGGTGCAGCTTCCCACCTCCTCACTGTCGAACACGCAGCACATTGTCACGCTGTCATTGTTACCGCCCTTGATAAAGGCTTTCATTGAAGAGTATGCACACTGCAGGTCGTCCAGCTTAGGCGAGCCGATGAACTCATTCTTCGCGCCAAGGAAGGTTCCCTTCGCCCTGTTGTAAAGGTATAGGTCAGCGGCGGCAATGTCTTCAGGGTTTTCGGCACCTGCAAGTTTTGACAGCTCCTCCATCAAAACCCCTTTAGACGCAGCATCCCCAAACAGCGGGAGCATGTCCTTCTGCGGGTTATATGTGAAGCCGTCGTTGATTTTTCTGTTCATGTGAATTGCCAGATTCGGAATCACCAGAAGGTCACGGTCTATGTTTACCAGTCTGCTGGACAGCCTGCTGCCATCTTTAACAACCACGCGTCCGGCAAGAGACAGCGGTCTGTCAAACCATGGTGCATAAATCATTCCGCCGTACTTTTCAATGTTCAGGCAAAGGTAATGACCCTCCTTTTCAATTTCAGGGTTAACCTTCAGTTTAAATGCCGGGCTGTCGCTGTGGGATGCAACAATCTGGAAATTAGCAAATTCCTTCTCGGGGACCTTGAAGGCTATAATAGTGGAGCCGCCTCTGATGACGAAATACTTTCCACCCTTTTCAAGGTTCCACTTCTCACTTTCGTTAAGCTGGGTGAAGCCTTCCTCCAGCAGCATATCCTTAAAGTTATCGATTACATGATACAGGCTTGGGCTTCTTTCGATGAATTCAAGAAGCCCCCTGTTTACTTCCAATGCAAGTTCTCTGTTCATAACAGTCCTCCTTTCTGCGAGTACTTTACCTGAATTTTATCACATAATTTGAACTGACAGCAAGGAAGAACTTGAACAAAAATTCCGTGTTATTCCTCCTCCGGCGCCTCAATACCCTCGGTTTTGTAAATGAATTTTACCTGACTGTCTGCATTGTCGCTGTTTCCTGTGAAGGATCTGTAGTTTCGGGAAACGTCAACTGTTGAGCGCAGCCTGTCAATCAGTGTGCCAAGGTCACCGTCAACAGCACTGACAAGCTTCTTGATTCCCTTTTCGTTGAGTTCTTCCAGACCGCCTGACAGCTTCAGTGAACCGTTTTTCAGCTGAGTGATTCCATCAATCAGAGAAGGAGTGCTGCCCTGCATTGTGAGAATTCCGTCGTACAGCTCGGATGTGCCTGCAGACAGCCGGGAAGCCCCATCTTTAAGCTGGTCTGAGCCATCCTTAAGTGCGCCTGCACCGGCAGCTGCATCTGCAACGCCGTTAGTATATGCGATCAGTCCCAGATAGAAAGAGTTATAGCTGTCGAGAGAAGCTTTCAGTGATATCAGAGATGCGGCCCCCTCAGAAGCAGCCTTAAGCTGACTTTGAACTGCATCAGAAGCCATATTTTCGGATATAGCCTTCTGTATCTGGATTTCTACATTTTCATCAATAGTCTTGCGTACAGCCTCAGTTGCCATCTGCTCATCCACTTTGGATGAAATCATGCTGCGGACATCCGCTGATGCCATTTTCTCAGAGACCTTCTGGCTGATGGTCTGCTTCATGGCGTCTGAAGCCATCTGTTCATCTGTGGCACCTGTTGCCTCGCGTACAGCTGCTTCTACCTGTGCGGTAACTTCAGCCTGAACTGCGGCCGTAACCTGTGCAGTAACCTGTTCCTTTACAGCAGACTTCACACCGGCGACTATGTCAGGACGTTTATTTTCAACGGCAGCGGTAACCTGCGCCAAAGCCTTCTGATAAACCGCTTTCTCATCAACAGAGGAAATCACATTGCCCAGCACCGTGGCATAATTATCTATTGTAAGCTCGGGGATATCCAGACCGGATGAAGCAAGCTGTGTATTTGCAGTTGAAAGGAGAGTCTCAAACACCTGTTTTGCTCCACCGGTCAGGGAATCATTATTTGCCTTGAGTGTATTCAGACCGCTGTACAGGGATGCCGCTCCTTTCTGAAGCTCTGAAGCACCGTCATAAAGGTCAGCGGCACCATTTTTCAGAGAAAGCGATCCGGAAGCAAGGCTGTCAATGCCGGCGGTCAGATCTCCGGATTTTCTCAGAAGCTCAGAAAGTCCATCATACAGACTGGATGAACCGTCCAGCAACTTATCCATAGCATCGGTAAGATCACCCAAGGAGCTGCTTAAACCGGACAGTGAATTAAGCTGTGATGTATCCAGCTGATTGAAAATCTCATTTGTAGCAACTGTCATAGGAGTGTTCATTTCGAAATCTTTTACATCTGCGCTGATTTCAACGTAATCAGGAATCTCCAGCTTGTCCGGATCAGCTGCAAGGCTGGTCTGCAGACCGGGGAATGCAAGGCCTGCAACTACTGTTCTGCTGCCGTCATTGAAAACTTTTCCGTTGGAGACATCCACGTCGGTAAAGTGCTCGTTGTCAAGGATGACGCCTGTCAGCACGGCAAAGGGAACGTAGATTTTCTCACTTCGCCCGCCCGTCTGAACGGTTTCATACTGGTTGTTAGTGTAATCAAAACGCACTACAACGTGGCCGCTTTTACCGGCAAGTTTTTTCGGTGAAATTTCTTTTCCATCCAGAGTGTAGGAAACTGAGATATCTACAGGAAGATCTTTTTTCACCTTGTCCTGACTGTAGGCATCTTCTCCCTTTTCATCTTTGAAGCAGTCGCTTACAACAGTCTCTTTTACTGCACCGTCAGCACCGGTAATAACGTATACCGTTTCATCTACACGGCCTTCGTACTCTGTGGGTTTTGATGTACCGGAGTTATCACTGCTGCCGGAGAGACCGTAGACGATGCCTGCGGACCCTGCAACCAGTGTAACTGCGAGGATAACAGACAAGTATTTTTTAGTATTCTTTTTCATTTCTAGATTACCTCCATTTGTATTTCTTCTGAACCGGCTGACGCCTTCATATCAAAAGTAGTTTTTTGTATAAGTTTATCGCACAGCATCAGAAGTGCCGGCAGGATAAAGATAACGCAAAGCATGGATACTACCGCACCCCGGGCCATCAGCATGCACATTGAACTGATTATGTCAATATCTGAGTAGACCGCAACTCCGAAGGTGGCGGCAAAGAGTCCCATGCCGCTGACTATAATTGACGGGATTGAAGTCGTAAGCGCTGTGGTGACGGCATGTTTTTTGTCCAGACCGGCTGAACGCTCCGCCTTATATCTCGTTGTCATGAGAATTGCATAGTCTACGGTAGCACCAAGCTGGATGGTGCTGATGCAGATCGGCGCGATAAACGGCAGGGACTGGCCAAGATAATGTGGAAGTCCCAGATTTATGAAAATGGCAAGCTCGATAACTGCTATGAGGATAAACGGCAGTGAGATGCTTTTTTCCACCATGGCAATAATGAGGAATATTGCTATTATGGAGATTGCGTTTACCACCTGGAAATCGTGATCCGTTGTCTCAATCATATCCTTCATGCAAGGTGCCTCGCCTATGAGCATGCCTGTCTGGTCGTATTTCTTCAGAATGCTGTTCAGTTCATCAATCTGTCTGTTAACTTCGTCGCTGGCCACTCCGTATTCTGAATTAATCAGCAGAAGCTCCCATTTGTCACTTTCTACAATCCGGGTAACTGAATCCGGAAGAATTTCTTCGGGAACCTGGGAACCCAGCACAGATTCCAGGCCAAGGACGTATTTGATACCGTCAACATCCTCCATCTCCTTTATCATGGAGCGGACAGAATCTGAAGGCAGGTCTGCATCTACCAGAACCATATGGGTGGAGGCTATGTCAAATTCGTCAGACAGCTTGCTGTTGGCTATAACGTATTCCATATCTTCGGGCAGGCACTGTCCCATATCGTAGTAAACCTCGTTGTTGGTTTTGCCGTAACCGTACAGAGCGGGCGGAACGAGCAGAACGAAGATTACAAGGAATACGGGGAATCTGCGAATCACGCCCTTTGCAAGACGGGATACATCTGGTATAAGAGAGCGGTGTGATGTCTTTTGCAGCGGCTTGTCAAACACAAGAATCAGAGCAGGCAGGACGGTAACACATCCGATAACACCCAGAAGAACACCCTTTGCCATTACGATTCCCAGGTCTTTTCCAAGGGTAAAGGTCATGAAGCACAGCGCGATAAAGCCGGCAATAGTCGTTATAGAGCTTCCCGTTACCGATGTCAGAGTTGCTTTTATGGCACGGGCCATCGCTTCTTTATTATCTTCGCTGCAGCGCCTCTGCTCGTTGTAGCTGTGCCACAGGAATATGGAATAGTCCATGGTTACAGCAAGCTGAAGAACAGCGGACAGTGCTTTTGTTATGTAGGAGATTTCGCCCAGGAAGAAGTTGCTTCCCAGATTGAGTATTATTGCAATTCCAATGCTGGCCAGAAATACAAAAGGAATGAGCCAGCCGTCAAGGAGAAGCATCATGGCCGAGCATGCCAGCAGAACTGCAAGACCTACGTAAATAGGTTCCTCTTTTTCACAAAGATCCTTCAGGTCTGTGACCAGAGCGGACATGCCGGATACAAAACACTGCTTGCCTGCAGTGGCACGGATCTCGCGGATTGCGTCCATAGTCTCATCAGCTGAGGTGGCTGTGTCAAAGAAAACCGCAAGCATAGTGGCATCATCCGTGTTGAACTGGCTGTAGATCTTATCCGGAAGCATTTCCATAGGAACGGATGGATCCAGCAGTGAATCGTACCAGAGAACTGTCTCAACGTGGTCAATCTGTTCAATCTTGTTTTTAAGCTGTGACACCTCGGCTGAAGGCATATCCTCTACAACAATAAATGAGAACGCACCTTTGCCGAAGTCTTCAAGAAGTTCGTTTTGACCGGTTACGGTGTCCATGTCCTCAGGAAGATAGTCCAGCATGTCGTAATTGATTCGCGTATTGGCAATTCCGAATACTGAAGGAATCATCAGTGCGAGTGCTATGATAAGAATGGGAATATGGTATTTTACAACCCCTTTTGAAAAACGCATAATCTGTCATCAGTCCTTTCTCTTAGATATATAATTGGCTATTCTAGTCTTTCAGATATGGAATGCATACAGACAAAAAAGCCCCTGTGTCTGAATTTCAGACACAGGGGTGCTTTTGCCCAAATAAGTATTATTTTTTCATAGTTGCTCTTATTCTGATGTTTCACTTCTCTCAATCATCCGCTCAACCTCGCCCTGCTTTAGTTCGCATAGTCGGTGAACCTTGGCGAGAATATCGTCAGGCATTCCTTTTTCCAGCCATCCGATTACGAATCCGAAGCAAAGGCATACGGTATAATCTATGATAATCTGACGATCCTCAGGTGATACTGTGTGACCCGTAAGCAGTGAATCTATGTATGCTGTGACAAGATGGCGGCAGACATGCCACTGATAGCGTTCGTACATGTCCCGGTTGACCGACCTGAACATGTGAAGCGCCGCTTTCCGGTTCTCAAGTGCAAATTTCATTGCCACTGTCAGGCATTCCTCAATTGAATCAATAGACGGAAATTCACTGATAATTTTCTCTATCTCATCATCTACGATGGATTCAAGAAGCTCAGGTATATCATGATAATAGTAATAAAAGGTGTTTCGGTTGACTCCACAGTCATCGACGATATCCTTTACCGTAATCTGAGAAAGGGGATTTTCACTTAACAGCTTTACAAATGAATCTCTTATTGCCTTTTTGGTAAAAGTAGCCATTATCTATAACTTCCTTTCTTCCGAATCTTCATTCTCCTGTGCCTCAAAACCGTCAAAGAAGTCGTCAAGGGCGAATTTGTGAGCCATTGTGATGATAACCCTTCTAAGCAGCTTCTTTTCCTCGGCGGACTCGGAGGCCACAGGCTTCATCTCCAGGCTGTGACCGCTGACGTACTTCAGCGCATTTTCAAACTCATCGCAGAAATAGTTGTATGCAGTCTCCGGACTGTAGGACCTTTCCTGCATCTTCAGCATAGTCTGAATATTATCAAGGGAAAGAACCGATTTAGCCAGAACCACGAACATCAGCGACGCAATCTGATCACGATAGTACATTTTCTTTACAGGACCTGAAACGATGTGCATCTTGACATAGTTGCTCAGCATGGTATCACTCACCTTCAGGCCGAAGCAGGGCTCCACCGCCTCACTTATAAGCTTCACCACCTGCTTCAGGTAAAGCCCCACGTTTGGTATTTCATTGTATCTTGGCAAGGTGAATTCCCATATATTTCTTTCTTTAGACATAAAAACCTCCATACAAGTTATTGAATAACTCTTGACAAGATATAAAATACGTTGTAACCTTAAGATAAGTTATTCAATAACCGATTTAGGGTTATTATAATTCGACAAGAAAAAATAATCAAGGATATTATAGATGAAAAAGGGGGATTTCTGTTATGTTAGGAAATGCAATTACTGCGGATGATTTTGACCGCGACTTCGATTTTGATTTTGACTTCGACTTCGGGCTCGCTAAAAAAGAAAAAAGAAGTCTGTTCAGACCCAAGGACCCTGTCAGCGCACTGACACATTTCATCGGCTTCTGGGCAGCCCTCGCCGGCATGCCGGTCCTGCTTATCAAAGCTTCCATAGACGGTCAGGGTCTCACCGCAATGGTCAGCCTTGCCGTATTCATGATTAGCATGGTTCTGCTTTACGGAGCAAGTACCGCATATCACACCTTTACAGTTCTGCCGGATACGGGAAAACGCCTTAAAAAAATCGACCATATGATGATCTTTGTCCTGATTGCAGGCTCATATACTCCGATGTGCACTATTGTCCTGGATGGCAGAACAGGCAGCCTGCTGCTGGCTTTGATATGGGGAATTGCCGCATTGGGAATTCTCTTTAAGGCCTTCTGGGTGACATGCCCGAGATGGGTGTCATCTGTGATCTATATCACCATGGGATGGGCCGCACTTCTTGCAATCGGACAGATCTTTCACAGCATGGAGCTGGGAGGCTTCATACTGCTCGTTGCCGGAGGAATCCTATACTCCATCGGAGGCGTAATATATGCTCTGAAGATAAAAGAGCTTGCTCCCGGCTTCGGGGCACATGAGCTGTTCCACCTGTTTGTGCTGGCTGGTTCTCTCTGCCACTACGTCATGATGCTGATATATGTGGCATAAGGAGAAACAGGGCCGGGATGCACGGCGTCCCAAACACCGGGCACCGTCTGTATCGACGCCGTCCGCATGCAAAAAGCCCTTGACAAGCTTTTCGCAGAGGAATATACTTTTTGTGTTAAGTTAATATAGTCTTCAGGGCAGGGTGCAAGTCCCTACCGGTGGTAAAGCCCACGAGCCGCAAGGCATGATTCGGTGAAACTCCGAAGCCGACAGTA
>JBJESZ010000032.1:0-13558 GCA_051883055.1 Emergencia sp. | reverse complement strand
TTGTAAGAGAAAATAATGGGGTGCAACTCCCCAAACAATGGAGGACGAAATGAAAGAACTAACTAACCTGGACAAATACGTTATTACACCAAATGTAGGATTTTATGGCGGATTCAAATTCGATGGAGAGGATATCAATCTGTGTGATGACCATGACGAAGATGAAGGGTATGACTTTATGGTTAAACAGGTGATTAAGGAACGAGTATTAATCACAGACATTGAAAGGACATACACACGACCTAATGGCAAGATGGTCAAGGAAGCATCTCACATGGAAGTAGAAATCGAAGAAGGAACTCTGCTTGTTTATGTAGAAGGAATGGGATTCGTAATTCCGGAACATAACCTAATCAAAGTAGATGAGGCTATAGAACAGTTTAAACTGTTGGAGGGATAGTATGACTCTTAAAGAAATGCAAAAGAAAGTGCTGGCTTTGATAGAGGAAGTCAGCGACTCTGAAGATAAGTTAACAGATGATCCGGACATTGAAGCCAAGCTGAATGATGTTATTAATCAGATAAATAATGAGCTTGCTCGTATGAAGCGCATTCCGGTAAGAGAAACAATGTCTATTACAGAGTATATGCTTGAGTTTGATATGAAGGATCTTGATGGATTCTATATGCTTGATTCTCTTAAGTTTATTGATGAGGATGATGAAGAGCAGGAAGTTGATATCTTTGGCACGTTCGTAACGTTTCCTTGCATTGGTACAGCTAAGTTCAATTATTATAAGCTTCCTGACGAAATCAAAAGCACTACAAGCGGAAGCTATACCTTTGAACTGGACGATGATGCTCTAAGCATTATGCCTTATGGAGTAGCAGGGGACCTTCTTAAAAGTGACGTGTCAAACAGTTATGGAACTATCTATTCCAATAGATACGAACAGCTGAAGCAGGGATTAGATCCACGCAACTCTACCGGCCAGATATATATTGAGGGAGGCATCTGATGGCACAGGTTAAACCAGTTATAAGAGCTTACTACAATTTCAGAGGAGTGGATTTTAGAGGTGAAGAAGTAGACTTCAATAGAAGTCCTGATGCACTTAATATGTGGAAGGACTATAAGGAACTTGAAAGCATTCGGACTAGACCGGGATTAGAACTGCTTCAGAGCTTCACTGATAAGATATTCGGAATCTTCTTTTATGACATCGGCAGCAGAAGAATGATGATTGTCCATAGTGGAAATAAGCTGTACAAGGTTGAGGATGGAAACACCACGGTATTATTTACCGGACTAGGCTGGCAAAGAAGTCAGTCGTTTGTGTATAACAATATATTCTACTTTAAGGACGGCATTGTATATCTGAGATACGATGGACAGGAAATCAAGGAAGTAGAAGGCTATGTACCGACTACAAGCATAGGAAGACAGCCTGCAGGCGGCGGTTCATCATACGAAGATGTGAACATGCTGTCAAATAAAAGAATTAATACATTCGTAGGCGATGGAGTATCGAATAAGTATCAGCTTGATGCACAGAACATTGACAGCATCGTAAAGGTTGAAGTTGATGATAAGGAGATAACAGCCTATACTGCAGACCTTATCAAAGGAATAGTAACCTTCACAACGTCCCCAGGAAAGCCTCTGACTGAAGGAAGGGACAATGTTAAGATTACATATTCCAGGGAAGCACAAGATTATAGAGAAAGAATTGAGAAATGCACTCTGTTACAGGTATTCGACAACAGGGTGTTTTTTAGTGGCAATCCAAACTATCCGAATACTGTATGGCATAGTTCATTAAATGATCCGTCATACTGCAGTGACCTTGACTATTACAACGAAGGCTTAGACCTGTCACCGGTAAAAGCAATGATTGCCGGCAACAATGCTTTATGGGTTATCAAAGAGCCGTCACAGGCTAATACAACCATTTTCTATCACAATCCTGTAATTGATGCTAACTACGGAAAAGTATATCCAAGCACTCATTCATCCATTTACACAGGATGCGTAGGAACCGGTATTAATTTTAATGACGATATCGTATTCTTCAGTGAAAGAGGAATGGAAGCTATCAGTGGAGATGTCACAACTGAGCAGGTGCTACAGCATAGATCCGGAAACGTAGACCGAAAGATGACAGTGGAACCGTCATATAAAGATATGGTTCTAGAAGAATGGGAAGGGTATTTACTGGTGTTCATCGGAACGCATGTATACCTTGCAGACTCAAGAGCATACTTCCTGAATCAGAATCACAACGAATATGAGTGGTTCTATTGGGAGCTGGATGAAGAGGTCACAGCAACTTGCGTAAAGGATGGAGTCCTATATTTAGGTACAGCGAGTGGGATTTATACTCTTACAGATAATTCAGCTGCAGTTAACTGCCATTGGACTACTCCAAAAGATAAATTCAAATATCCTCAGTACCGCAAGACAACCAATAAAAAAGGCTCTGTCTGTGAATGCCTTGGAGATATCCTGCTAGAGGTAAAGACAGATAAGACACAGTGGGAACGTGTAAACGAATTCATGAATGTTCAGGACTATTTTGTTGCACGTATCAAGAAAAAGAAATTCAAAGACATACAGCTAAGGTTCTCTAGCACAACACGATTCAGTCTTGAATCAATAACCCTGGAATGCTACATCGGTGGCTACATTAAGAGATAGGAGGGGAACAAGTGGCAGCAACATTAGAACAAAATATAAAACAGAATAATACTAATAGGCAGAATGCCTTAAATGCTGTTGACAAGACATACGACAACATCATATCGCAGTCCGACCAATACTATCAGGCACAGATAGACCAGGTTAACAACTATGCTGAAATTCAGAAGCAGAATCAGCAGGCTATGACTGATCAGGCTATTAACGTAATTAACCAGCAGAAAGAACAGGCCAATAAGGATTATGCACGAGAACAGTCCGGAGCATATGTTGACTGGCAGAAGCAGTCTAATGCTTACGGAGCAGATGCCGAGAAAATGGCTGCAAGCGGTCTTGCTGGAACCGGATACAGTGAATCTTCACAGGTAAGCATGTTCAATACTTATCAGAACAGAGTCGCAACAGCTCGTGAAACATACAATAGAGCGGTATTGAACTATGATAATGCGATTAAGGATGCAATGCTCCAAAATAATGTAAAACTCGCTGAAATCGCAAATCAGGCTCTCACTGCACAACTCGAATTATCATTAGCAGGCTTCCAGTATAAGAATGACCTATTAAGAGAACAGCTTAATATGAAGCAGCAGATTAAGAACGAGTACAACGATAGAGCATTCCAGTACGCAAGTCTTGATTTAGATAGACAGAATGCTGCACTAGCTCAGAAGCAGTATAAGGAAGATGTGAGACAGTTCGATAAGAATTATGCGCTTAGTGAAAAACAGTTAAAAGAAGACCAAAGACAATTCAACTTAAGCTACGGATTAAAGTCAACAAAGACAAGCGGCGGTTCAAGCGGTAAATCAAGCGGATCTAACAAAACGTCAGGAAAGATAGCTAAGACAACTACTAAGAAAACAACAAAATCCGGTGGCGCAAGCATTAAAAAGAATACAACCAAGAAGGAAACAACCACTAAGGCACCTGCAAAGATAACTAAGACCACTAATAAGAAGACGACTAAAAAGAAAACTACTAAGAAGACTGGAAACAGGAAAACAGGCTCCGGCAGAAACTAAGGAGGACCTATGGGCAACAAGAAAAAATCTTGGCTTGATATACTGATACAATCTCAAGCGTCAAAAGTAAAAGCTCGCTCCGAGAGAGAAAATAAGAAGGACTCCAATAAGAGAGCGGGCAAGGGTAGAGTTGTTAATGCGCCTAAGAATGATGGAAAGAAGACCCAGCAGAAAACTGATACCAAGAGCAAGGGCAGAGCTGTTAATGCGCCTAAGAATGATGGAAAGAAGACGACAAAGGTCAATCCTCCCGTGAAGAACACTAAGAGTAGTACAAATACCAAGAATGAAAGACCTGCTGCTTGGGAGGTCAGAGAACAAAGAAAGGCCAATACGCATAAAAACTATAACAGCAATGGTAGAGGCAATAATGACTCAAAAGGTAATAAGAAGGTGGCCAGTGATGCCACTAAGAAAAAGTCAGTAAGTCTACTAGAAAATAACGGATATATAGGAAAGGGCGCACTTAAGGACGGCATTTCTCCTTTGAATGTAGCTAAGACAATTGTGGGCTCATATAATGATTTTACCGAAGACATTTTCAAGGGTGTAGGTGGATTAGGCGAAACTTTAATTGACGCAGGAGCAAACTTTGCTGCAGGTATAACCAAGAAATTAGGATATGACGATACATACAAAAGTATCACTAATTTTATCCAGAGAGACCTTGCAGGAGAGTTCAACACAATTGATCAGCAGTTTAGCAGTTTTTTTCCGCAGTATAACTTGATTAAAAATGCGAACAAAATACTAAATGGTGGTGTTTCCGAAGACTCTTCAATACTAAATTACAAGGCTGATTCTATAGTACAATCAGGCGGTCAGCTGGCAGGCGCAATGGCACTTCAGACAGTTGGTGTTCCGTGGCAGGTTTCTATGGGACTATCAGCATACACTTCCGGGACAGAAGAGGCATATGCAAACGGTGCTTCTTGGGAAGATGCACAGATATACGGAACTGTAACCGGTGCGTCAGAAATCTTATCAGAATATATATCCGGTGGTCTTAAGCTTGGCGGCAGAACTCTAGATGAGGGTGTAAAGAGAGCTTTAACCGATAAAATAAAGAACAACGTAGCAAGAACATTTGCGAAGTATGGCTTTGATGCAGTAGGTGAAGCTGGTGAAGAAGTTGTTTCGCAGTTAGGCCAGAACTTAGGTAAGAAGCTGTCGTACGAAAGTGATAAATCTTGGGAAGAGATTTTCCTTAGCGATGAAGCTAGACAGGAATACGTTGATTCCTTTGTAGGTGGATTTATACTTCCTATGGTAACTAACGCAGGAAGAGTTAAGACATCTGTTACCACTGGAAGAGACTATGACAGCAACCTATCCACTAATGAAATAAATATCGTAAACAATGAGACTCAGAAAAGAGTTAATGAGGCTAAGAAGAAGAAAGCTGTTTCTGATGAGATTACAAGAAGAATAGATGAGGCAAACAATCTGTTAGGCAACGTTTCGGAAAAACGCAGATCTGAAATTGAAAAGGCTGTTAATAAGGAGTATGACGAAGGCAAGGATTACACTGAAACTGAGCTGAGCAAGAAAGAACTCAATACAATAGAGGATGAAGTGCTCAAGGACCTTAATCTTGGCAAAATTGATATCGATACCATTGAGGAATATTTTGAGCCTGAAAAGGTAAGACGAATCAATGAGATTAATAGAACTATTGATAATGCCGAGAATAAGGAAGCACTTCTCGAAGAAAGAAATAGGCTAAGAACAGAAATTGCCGAGAGTATGAAGGAAAGACTACGTGAGGACTATGTGCTGCAGGAGTCTTATCGACAGAAAAACCTTGCTAACGAGAAGTTCAGTACAAAGGTATCAAAGAAAGAATCTGAGATAACAAAGAAGCTTCGTGAAAGTATGGAAGCTTCAGGAGCTGACAATACTCGTGACACGCATAATCTATACTCGATACTAAACAAGTATGGAAATGATACCGGCACAGAGGTAGTAGTAGTTAACTCCGAGCAGATGCGTGAAATTGGTTTTGGTGGCCAGAACAGTGAAGGCAAGAACCTTGTCGTGCAAGGAATGCATAAAGTAATAGATGGAAAGCACAAGCTTATAATCAACAAGGATTCGGATCAGGCACTGAGAATCATTGCCGGGCATGAAATTACTCATGGCCTTGAAGAGGCAAATGCTTATAATGACTTGCAGGAAGCCGTGTTCGCATATGCAAAGACAAAGGGCGATTATGATACTGTTCGCAAAGAGTTTGAGCAAATTTATGACGGCATAACAGATGATATTGACGGAGAAGTAACATCAGAACTTGTTGGAAGATATCTGTTTGAGGATGATGCTTTCATCAATCAGCTATCTACAGAAAAGCCTGGACTGATAAAACAGATTCTAGAAAAAGTTAAGAGGCTGCTTAACATGGTAACTGCAGGCTCTAAGGAAGCGAGAGAGCTTGAAAGAGTTAAGCAGCGGTTTGAGGATGCATATAGGGAAGTCGGCAAGAATACAAATCAATCTAATGAACAATATTCTTTACAAGATTTAGGTCCTATAAAAAAGAGAGAAAATTCATTTGAAGAGCATAAGTATTACAAGAATATAATTCATAACTATAAAGACATGAATCCTTCAGGGTTTACTGTTGTAGGAAAGCTTAACGAAAATTCCGCTTTGTCTGAAATAGGAATGCCTGCGGGTAGAGTAATTTTTGATAATGGCAAGATAATAAAAGAACTTGAAGGTAGAATAGACCCACTGCCATCTGATATAGTTGCGGAGATCCCAAAAGTGTTAAACAATCCTGTCGTAATAACAAAAGCACCTATGAACAACACTGTTAACGTTCTAGGCTACTTGTTTAAAGATGAAAAGCCTATTCTTGTTGGGGTCATGATAGGAAAAGACAGAAGCGGTGCTTCCACAATCTCGAAAATAAGAACTACTCATATGAGAAAGGTTCTGACGAATATTATTAGAGACGATAATGTCATGTACCTAAATGAAAATAAAAAAAATACCAAACAGTGGTTTCATGCCTGCGGAACAGAGGTTCCGTTAGGGGAAACCAAGTTTGGTGTTATAAGGACTCTAGCAGATTTTAAAGAAAATGTCAATGGCAAAATGCAGTTATCCATAAGAGAAGAAAGCAATAAAAAATCTCTTAATCAGGTAATAGTCAGAGACTATGCTGCAGAACTGCAGTCAGAATATGATACCACATTCAATCCGTATAACGACATAAAGGAACTGTACGACTTTATGGATAGTGTGGATGGTAAATTGAGAGCTGAGGATCTGCAGGAAGCTGAGAGCATGGCTTCCAGTATTGCAGATGATATCTTGCTGAATATGAAAGCTTCTCAAACTCTTACTGAGGAAGCAAGCGACATACTGAAAGAATTGCGTGGCGCAAAGATTACTTTAAGTGATAATCAGAAGAGCGAAGTTACAACTGCGTATGACGGCTATGGCCGGTATATTCAATCGTTATTCGGCAGTGTTCGTATATCGAAAAACGGAGTCCCTTTAGATGAACAGTGGCAGTATTGGTCAGATAGTTATCCGAACCTGTTTGATAGAGGAACACCTGACTCAGAGCAGCCAATTAGGCTTGCAGAGATAATAGAGCAGCTGCGAAACAGTTTTGAAGTAGCTGATTTACCTAACAAGAATGATATCGAACTGAAGATTCTATCAGACTTCTATGATTATCCCGGCATGAGATATGATAAGAGCGAGGCGACATTTGCCGATGCAGAATCATCTGTACAGAGAAAATTTAAAGGTGAAGAGGTTATTGATGAACCTTTAAGAACCGGAGATGTTATAGATGAGGAAATTGCTCTTACTGAATCTATGCTGCAGGACAATATAGAAAAGGGTAATCATATTTTATCCAAGGCATTAGAAAGGAAACTGAGAGACCTTAGGAGAGAAAGAAAGAGGTCGATTCCGTCCAGGAAAGAAATTCATAAGGCATATGTCGATGAGATTGCAAATGAATTCAAAGCTAACGGAATGGACTTTAACAAGGTCCTTGAAGATGCAAAAGACAAGTCTACATTCTCATCTGTAGATAACACTCCACAGAGATTCATAGAGAAGACCTTGGGATATAAAGAGGGTCAGATATTTAATAAGATGACAATGAGCAAGCTTGGCAAGAACGAAGCTGACGGTATCAGATGGCTGAATTCCATCACTGGTTCAAATGGATTGCTTGCTACGTTGTACGACAAATATCAGATTAAACCTGCTTCTAAAGAATCTGCTGCAGCTCAGAAGTATGCTGAAGGTCGTTACGTTAATGATTATGGTGACTATGTTGAATATGGCGATGAAGAGCTTGCTAGAGAGTTCAA
This sequence comes from Emergencia sp., assembly GCA_051883055.1. GTDB lineage: Bacteria > Bacillota > Clostridia > Peptostreptococcales > Anaerovoracaceae > Senimuribacter. Next base: position 5,558 of record JBJESZ010000032.1, on the reverse strand, counting down.
GGATACGAAAACTCAGGAGAGAATCAGAGGGCTTGCTACAGATCCGTTAATCAGGGAATTCTATGACAATACGTTTGATAGAATTAATGAATCTCGTGCTCGCAACGGATATGAACCTATACCGAAAAGACAAAACTATTTCCTTCACTTTATAGAGGATAGAGGTTTGTTATCGAGAATAGGCTTTCCTTTGAATCCTAATAATAGAAAGGCAAAGGACTTGCCTACGGACATTAATGGTATGACTGCAGACAATAAGCCCGGCCAGCCATACTTTGCGAGTGCCCAGCAGAGAAAAGGAATTCGCACTACATATGATATCTTAGGTGGTATAGAAAAATATGCAAATGCTGCTAAGAATCAGATATATCATATAGACGATATCCAAAGATTCAGAGCTGTGCGAAATTATCTTGCAGATATGTTTGGCCAGGCTAATGGATTGGACGATTTAGAACTGCTTGAACCTGAAAAACAGAAGGAAAGAATTAAAGAAGTGTTTGATGGTCATCTTTCAAACTTTGCTAAATTCTTAAATGAAGAGGCTAACATCATTGCAGGAAAAACTCCTTTGATAGATAGAGGACTTGAAGGTGTAGTTGGAAGAAGAGCATTAGCATTTATGAAGACTCTTAACAGTCAGGTTGGAAGCAATATGGTTGGCATGAATGTAGGCTCTTCACTTACAAATATGGTTTCTGTTGTACAAGCTGTTTTAAAATCATCCAAGGCTGATGCAATAAAGTCATTCACGCAGATGTGCCTCAATACCATTGTTAAGACTGATGACCTGATGGAACAGAGTGACTTCTGGATAAGAAGACAGGGTTCTGAGCAATTCTATAAGAATCCGTGGCAGAAAGCTCAAGACCTCGGATACACTCTTATGACCATAACGGATAACTTCGCTACAGAGTTTATCATAAGAACAAAGTACAATGAATTCAAACGTAAAGGTTACGATAATCCGCTGCAGAAAGCAGATGAGTGGGCGGCAAGGCTATTAGCGGATAGATCACTAGGCCAGATGCCACAGCTATATAACTCAAAAGCTCTGGGACTAATCACTAAGTTCCAGTTAGAAGTTCGTAATCAGTTAGACAGCATGTGGTATGACACTATTAACGAGGCAAAAGAGACTTCAAATAATACACTTGTTAGAACAGCTAAAATTACTTCAACAGTAGTTCAGCTTGCAGTGCTTCAGCATTTGTTCGGAAAAGCATTTGAGGCTGTTGCAGGATATAATCCGGCATTTGATATCGTGAGCGTTTTGATGACTGCTTTTGGACCAGGTGACGATGACGATGATAAAGAACCTATGGACAGAATCGAGGAAGCATTTCTTGAACTGCTAGAGGACCTTCCGTATACGTCAACCTTAAAAGGTGGTAGAATTCCTATGGCTTCTGCATTGCCTGTAAATGAATTAGCTACCGGACAGAATCAATATGGTCAGGATATATCAAGACTTGAAACCCTAAAGGCGGCCGCACCATATTACTTTTTACCTGCAGGTTATGGACAAATAAAAAAGACCATTAAAGGTATGAAGATGTTCGATAAGGACAATCCTGTTCCGGGCCAGTACAATAAAAGCGGTAAGCTTCAGTATCCTGTCGAAGATACTGTCATGAATCGTATCCAAGCCGGCATATTCGGAGCCAATGCTAATAAGAATGCCAGAGAGTATTATGACGGAGAGCATAAGCCTTTAACCGATAAGCAGCTTGAAGAGTATCAGGAACTGAATATTCCTATAAGTGGTTATTGGAAGTACAGAAAAGGTTTGAGCGAGGCCGGAGATAAGAACGATGACAAGATAAAATACATCAATGAACTTAACTTCCCTCTTGAAAAGAAGGCTATAATGATGAACAACCTCTATAACAAGAAGGAAGATGCAGAAAAATGGTATGCAACAAAGCCTGCTATTTACAGTGTTCTTGGTGATAACTATGCAGAGGCAGTAAGAAAGCTGAATACTTTCAAGGCCGATAAGGACGAGGATGGTAAAACCATAAGCGGCTCCAAGAAGGAAAAAGTAATTGATTATCTTAACAAGAGTGACTTTGACTATGCTGAAAAGCTTATCATATTTGAATCAGAAGGCTATAAGCTGACTGATGACGAACATCTTGAAGTCATTGATTATTTGAATAATCGAGAGGATGTATCCTATGAGCAGATGGAAGATATTCTAAAAGCTTTAGGATATGAAGTGGATGAAGAGGGAAATGTGAGGTGGTAAAATGTCTAAACAAGATGCCAATGGTGTAAGAACCGCAGCGGATCTCGAACGAAAATATAATTTCGACACGTTGAAAAAGGCTGTTGAGCAAAATGAAAATGGATTAACTAAAACCAATAAGGAGCTTGAAAACTTTGTTCAGGAAGTAGGCGATACCTTCGGGAAAATTGAACAGCAGCTAGATGGGCAGATAGTTACCTGGTACGGCAACGGTGAACCTACTCTTTCTAATTATCCTGCAAATGAATGGAATAACACTGATTACGAAAATCATGAAGGAGACCTATATTACGATATGGATAGCGGATATCCATATCGTTTTATTTTGGAAGGAACTACATATAAGTGGGAAAAACTCTCTGATGATGACCTGTCCAATGTACTTGCTATTGCTTCTCACGCAAAAGATACTGCAGATAAAAAGAGGAGAGTATTTGTTACAACCCCAACTCCGCCTTATGATGTTGGAGACCTGTGGCTGAAGACAATCACTCAGAAAAATATATATGGCCAGAATGTAAATCAAACTGTGCTTTATAGATGTTCTGCAGCAAAAGGAAGAGATGAAACATATGCAGAATCTGATTTTGTTTCTGCAGTAAACTATGCTACGAATAACAGCTTTGAGACCGTTGAGCATAAAGCTGAAGCTGCTGCAGAAACAGCAACAGACTTTATCCGAATAGACACAAACGATGGAGTCATAATTGGAGACCAATATGATTTAGGTGGTAATTTGCTTTTGAAATCCGGAGATAATCCTGGAATGTATGTTAGAAACGGTGAAAATATTCTGGCTTATTATTTAGCTAATACGATAGGTATTGGTGATCATGTTGCTAAAATTGAATTATGCGGTGGAGCATGTGAAATTGATGGACTTGTTGAGGATACAAGTAAACGCGTCAGAATAAAAGGCGGTTCTAATGCGTATATAACCATAGGAAGACTTAATACAGAAACGGAAAGAGGAATACAGCTAAATCCGGGTGAAGGTGAAACTTATGTGAGTGGTGCTGTATTCTGGAGCCAACCTGTGTATGAGAACAGCAACGGTGTAAGAAAAAACTTATCTTTGGAAGGTCATACACATAGCGGATATGCTTCGTCAAGCCATGACCACTCAAAGCTTACCAACTCGACAGCGACTGTATTACTTACAGGAGCATTCCTTCGGCCTACCAGTAACGGAGACGTTTATCTAGGAGGATCTGGTTATCGTTGGGGAGAAATATATGCCTCAAAAGAGGTAAATGTAAGTTCGGATATGAGATTGAAGAAAGATTTCTCTGTCGACTTCGATAAGTATATCCAAATGCTTGATTTACTGGAACCAACTTCTTATCATCTTATTAACGATGACGGAAGTAGACATACTGGATACATTGCTCAGAAAGTATGGAAAGCAATGGAGGATGTTGGTCTTGAAGAATCAGAGTTCGCTGGCCTTGTTAGAGAAATGCAGGCAGAGGGTAGCGTTTACACATATGGATTGCGATATGGCGAATTCATTCCTATACTACATGCAAAAATAAAAACTCTTGAAGAGAGAATAGAAAAATTAGAGCAGATGTTAGAAAAATAACACTGCTCTTTTTATTTGGAAAGGAGGATATATGAAGTTTCAAGTCACAGACAAAAAGCTAATCCTCATCGACAGGTCAATGAAACTCGTAGGTGATAACGAGTATGAATTTGAATTTGAATTCGATGAGGAATGGGAAGGGAAAGTCAAGACTGCACGATTTATCATGGGAGACTACAAGCAGGATGTTGTCCTTGAAAATGACAGATGTGTAATTGATAAGAACTTCTTCAAAGGCGGTTCATTAAGAGTTGGTGTTTATTCATCTAATGTAGCAACAGAAGTGCTTAGCCGAACTGTTAAACCATCTATTCTAGAGGAAGACGGAGGCGAGCCTGTTGTCCCAAAAGAAATATGGACACAGCTGATTGAATTAATAGAAGCTGATGTCCAGTATATAGGTGAAACAAAAGCTGACTTTGATAGGTCGGTAGATGATGCAAAAACGTACTTCGATGAGCTGAAGGATACACTCGACACGTTAAATGTTGAGGTAACAGAATTGAAAACATCAGCTGAAGAGGCTGTTGCTGGTGTTGAAACTGCGATTACGGATACACAGAACGCAACGAGAGATGCACTAGCAGCTAAGAGCGCTACAGAGCAAGCCACAGCAGATGCTATTCAAGCTAAAACATTAACTGAACAGGCAACATCTGATGCACAGAGTGCGACAGGTTTAACTATACAAGCTATATCTGATGCACAGAGTGCGACGGCTTTGGCAAATCAATCGACTGCAGACACATTGAAAGCAAAGGCTGACGCAGAGAAGGCCACATCTGATGCAATCGCATCCAAAGCTTCAGCAGATGAAGCTACGGCTAGTGCTCTGCAGGCAAAGGCTGATGCAGAACAAGCTACACAGGATACTCTTAGTGCTAAGGCTTTAACAGAGCAAGCAACATCAGATGCACTTAGTGCCAAAGCTTTAACCGAGAAGGCAACAGAAGAAGCTATTAGTGCTACAACATTGACCAAGCAAGCAACATCAGATGCACTTAACGCCAAGGCTTTAACTGAGAAGGCAACAGAAGAAACACTTAAGGCAAAGGAAGACTCGGAGAAGGCAACAGAAGGAACACTCAAAGCGAAAACGCAAGCAGAACAGGCCACATCTGGAGCATTAGAAGCGAAAGCATCAGCAGAACAAGCGACAGCAGAAGCGCTACAGGCAAAAACATCTGTCGATGAGGCTACCACGAGTGCATTGAGTGCTAAGACCTTGACTGAACAGGCTACAACTAGCGCATTAGAAGCTAAAGCACTAACCGAGCAGGCTACGAAAGATGCACTACAAGCGAAGACCAATGCAGAGCAAGCAACAAGTGCTGCACTAACAGCCAAGACTGCCACAGAAAAAGCAACAACGGATGCGATTAGCGCTAAAAATACAGCAAATCTTGCTGCAGAAAGTGCTAATACTGCTGCAACAAATGCACAGAATATCGCTGATACTGTTCAGAGAAAGCTTGAGCAAGGAGAGTTTAAAGGAGAAAAAGGAGATAAAGGTGATCAGGGCGTTCAAGGAGAAACCGGCCCACAAGGCCCTAAAGGTGCAGATGGAAAAATGACATTTGAAGACCTCACTGATGAGCAAAAGGCAACTCTCAAAGGAGAAAAAGGTGACCAAGGTATTCAGGGAGAGACAGGACCACAAGGACCGCAAGGCATTCAGGGGGAAAAAGGAGATACCGGAGCGAAAGGCGACAAAGGAGACAA
>JBJESZ010000031.1:8832-14086 GCA_051883055.1 Emergencia sp. | reverse complement strand
AAGTCAGAGTAGTATCATGGTATGACAATGAAATGAGCTACACTAACCAGATGATTAGAACACTGAAACACATTGGAACCTTTCTTTAAAAATTAACTCTCCAACTTTACACACTATAAAACGGACTCCTCATTAAATTGAGTAGTCCGTTTTAATATAGCCTTCTTTTTCTTTATTACAGAATATCAATATACTCCCCTGAAAGAGCTTTGTTCATGCTGCGGACAGCGCAGAACTTGCCGCACATGCTGCAGGCCTCATCGTGATCCTCTTCAGGCTTGCGGCTGTCTCTGATAGCCCTTGCAGTCTCAGGATCCAGAGCGCAGGCGAACTGCTCTTCCCAGTCAAGATTTCTTCTTGCGTCAGCCATTCTGTCATCGATATCACGAGCACCGGGGATTCCCTTGGCAATGTCTGCCGCATGAGCAGCGATTTTGGAAGCGATAATTCCCTGCTTTACGTCATCTACGTTAGGGAGAGCCAGATGCTCAGCAGGAGTAACGTAGCACAGGAATGCGGCTCCGCTCATAGCTGCAACCGCTCCGCCGATAGCAGAAGTAATGTGGTCATAGCCCGGTGCGATGTCAGTTACGATAGGTCCAAGTACATAGAAAGGTGCACCCATACAGATAGACTGCTGAACCTGCATGTTGGCAGCCACCTGATTTAGCGGTACGTGTCCGGGGCCTTCAACCATTACCTGTACGTTATGAGCCCAGGCTCTTTTAGTCAGCTCTCCTAGGCGAACAAGCTCCTCAATCTGGCATACATCAGTTGCGTCAGCCAGACATCCCGGACGGCAGGCGTCTCCAAGAGAAATAGTAACGTCATGCTCCTCACAGATGTCCAGGATTTCATCAAAATATTCATAGAAAGGGTTTTCCTCTCCGGTCATGCACATCCATGCAAATACCAGACTTCCCCCACGGCTTACGATGTTGGTTCTGCGCTTGTGTTTTTTAATCTGTTCTATAGTCTTTCTCGTGATTCCGCAGTGAAGAGTAACGAAATCCACTCCGTCCTCAGCGTGCAGGCGCACAACATCGATAAAATCCTTTGCAGTCAGTGTTGCCAGATCTCTCTGGTAGTGGATTACGCTGTCGTAAACCGGCACTGTTCCTATCATTGCAGGACATTCGCTTGTCAGCTTGCGGCGGAAAGGCTGAGTGTTTCCGTGGCTGGAAAGATCCATAATTGCCTCAGCCCCCAGCTCAACAGCGCTCATAACCTTCTGCATTTCTATGTCATAATCCTTGCAGTCGCGGGAAACACCCAGGTTGACGTTGATTTTTGTGCGAAGCATGCTGCCCACACCTTCAGGGTTCAGGCTCTTGTGATGCTTGTTTGCACAAATTGCAACCTTTCCTTCAGCAATCAGCTGCATCAGCTTTTCAACCGGCATGTTTTCCTTCTTTGCAACAATTTCGATTTCCTTAGTCACAATTCCTTTTCTTGCGGCGTCCATTTGTGTTGTATATGTATTCATTTTCAGAGTCTCCTTTTATTCAGTAATTTTATATGCATGATTCAACGGCCCCGAGCCTTTTCCCAGATCAAGTCCTACGGCCAGGGCTCCCGATATGTATTCCTTTGCCTCGCGGATTGCAGCCTCCACAGAAAGCCCCTTGGCAAGGCCTGCAGCTATTGCAGATGAAAGGGTGCAGCCTGTTCCGTGGGTGTTCGGATTGTCGATTCGCTTTCCATCAAACCAGGTGAACTTTCCGTTTTCCGGCTTGTCCCCGCTTCCGGCTTCGCACTCGTAAAGCAGGTCGTCTGCATCGCTGACGCTGTGACCGCCCTTAAGCAGCACTCTGCATCCGTACTTTTTCCACATAGTCTCTGCTGCAGACATCATGTCCTCCCGGCTTTCAATTCTCATGCCCGACAGAATTTCTCCCTCGGGGATGTTTGGCGTTATCAAAACCGCCAGAGGTATAAGTTCCTCCTTCAGTGTTTCCACAGCCTCTTCATCTATAAGGCGAGCTCCGCTTGTAGCCACCATTACAGGATCCACCACAATGTTCTCCGCCTCATATTTTCTAAGCTGCTTCACGATTTCTTCAATCAGCCCTTTTGATGAAACCATTCCGATTTTTACCGCATCGGGACGGATGTCATCAAAGACTGCCTCTATCTGTTTTCCCAGGAAATCCGGACTTGCCTCCAGAATTCCCGTCACGCCGGTGGTGTTCTGTGCAGTGAGAGCTGTAACAGCCGTCATGGCATATACACCGTTCATAGTCATAGTTTTAATGTCTGCCTGAATACCGGCGCCTCCACAGGAATCACTTCCTGCGATTGATAATGCAGTTCTCATAGTATCTTCTCCTTTACTAAGAGCATTATTTTTATTAAGCGACCCAAAGTGGTGCCCCCGATTGGCCGCTGGTTATTCTCTATAGTATCTCCTTTGCCGCCTCAATCAGTTCAACCGTTGCCTCGTAAGGGCTGTCAGCCTTCATAATTGCCGAAACCACGCAGATTCCCGCAATGTCAGCAGCCTTGAGAACGTCTATATTATCCTTGTTCAGTCCTCCGATTGCATTTACCGGAATGGGAACAGCACGGCAGATATCCGCCAGCGTTTCAACTGAAGTCAGCACGGTTTTTACCTTTGTAGTCGTAGGATAAATCGCTCCCACCCCCAGATAATCCGCACCCTGCTCATAGGCTTCCAGAGCCTGAGGCACAGTCTTCGTAGTGGCTCCGATGATAATGTCGTCGCCCAGAATTTTTCTCGCCGTTGCAACAGGCATATCCGACTGTCCCAGGTGAACTCCCTCGGCCCCCACGGCCATGGCAACGTCAATTCTGTCATCTATAATCAGCGGCACGTTGTACTTCACAGTCAGAGCGTGAACCTTCTCCGCCAGGTCGATGTACTCTCTGGTGGTTTTGTTCTTCTCGCGAAGCTGCAGGAGAGTGACTCCACCCCTGAGGGCGTCCTCAACCCTGCGCAGAAACTCTTCTTCACCGCAAAAAGTGCTGTCGGTAATGAAGTACATGCGCGTGTCTATTTTTCTATCAAAACCCATTTCGCCTCACCTCTCTACACGTACAGGTAGTCGTTCAGCACCGGCTGAAGTCCGCCCTCCTCAATATCTGCATACATCTTCTCGAAGCTTCTGCTGTCATTTATTTCAAACTGCTCATCTCCTGCCTCTTCGCCGGCTTCTTTGCCTGTATACTTGTCCTCGTGATCGCCTACACCGGTGGAAACGCCTGCAGAAACCTTGGTCGCCGCAATCTTCACGATTCCGTCTCTGAAGCTTGCACTTTCACGAGATGAAACAGTGATTCCCACAAAAGGCAAGAAAATACGATATGCGCATAGCACCTGGCAAAGCTGCTTCTCACCGACATCAAGAGGATTGATTTTATCGTTGTTTACAATAGGACGAAGTCTCGGGCATGACAGTGACATCTCTGCGTAAGGGTATTTTCTCTGCAGATAATATGCGTGAAGTGCTGTGGCAAGGGCATCCTTTCTGAAGTCAGAAAGTCCAAGAAGCGCTGAAAAAGCAACTCCTCTCATGCCGCCCTTAAGCGCTCTCTCCTGAGCGTCGAATCTGTACGGCCATACTCTCTTATGTCCCATAAGATGCAGTGTCTCATACTTATCGCTGTCATATGTTTCCTGGAATACCGTAATGTAATCGGCCCCGCATTCGTGAAGATATCTGTATTCATCAGTGTTTACAGGGTAGATTTCCAAACCTACCATGCGGAAATACTTTCTTGCCAGCTTACATGCCTCGCCGATGTATTCCACGTCGCTCCTGGCTCTGCTCTCGCCTGTAAGAATCAGAATTTCCTCCATTCCGCTGTCTGCTATTACCTTCATTTCATGCTCAATCTGCTCCATGTCCAGCTTTACTCTGGTAATATCGTTATAGCAGTTGAATCCGCAGTAGACACAGTAATTCTCACAGTAGTTGGATATGTATAACGGAGTAAAAAGGTATACTGTGTTGCCGAAATGTTTACTGGTCTCCAGCTTTGCCTTTTCTGCCATCTGCTCAAGGAAAGGCTCTGCCGCAGGTGACAATAGCGCCTTGAAATCCTCCACTGAGCAGGTTTCGTGCTCCAGCGCTGCCCTTACGTCACGAGCAGTGTACTTGCTGTAGTCAAAACTTTCCATCTGCGAAATCACCTTTTCACAGATGTCTGATTCAATAATTTCCATTCCCTCCATGTATTCCATGTGGTTAGTTCTGCATGAGGGGTCTGTCTCCAGTCTATGCTTTTTCTCCAGTGCAGCCTGAGACAGACGCTTGGAGTCTACAAAGAATTCGTTTTCTTTTTTGCTCATCTGTAAGCCCCCTTAGTCTCTCAGGAAGCCTGTCAGTGGGCTTGATGCGGCAGCGCCGCGTGTCAGCACCCTTCCAAGACCCGAAAGATATGCCTGTCTTCCTGCTTCGATGGCCTTCTTGAAGGCTGATGCCATCATTGGAAGGTCTCCGGCTGTTGCCAGTGCTGTATTTGCCATAATTGCGGCAGCACCCATTTCCATTGCCTCACATGCCTGTGACGGTCTGCCGATTCCCGCGTCTACGATAATGGGCAGATCGATTTCATCTATAAGAATCTGAATAAATTCCTTAGTTGCAAGGCCCTTGTTGGAACCGATCGGTGATGCCAGAGGCATAACTGCAGCTGCTCCCGCATCTACCAGGTCTCTTGCCACGTTCAGGTCTGGATACATGTAAGGCATTACAACGAAGCCTTCATTTGCAAGAATCTCTGTAGCCTTAATGGTCTCTGTATTGTCAGGAAGCAGATATTTTGCGTCTCTCATGATTTCCACCTTAACAAAATCTCCGCATCCAAGTTCTCTTGCAAGGCGTGCAATTCTCACTGCTTCATCTGCAGTTCTTGCTCCTGAAGTGTTTGGCAGAAGTGTTACTCCTTCAGGAATGTAGTCCAGGATGCTTTCGTTATCCTTTGTATTTGCTCTTCTTACAGCCAGTGTAATAAGCTCTGCACCGGCATCCTTAACTGCAGCTTCAATCAGATTCAGCGAGTATTTCCCTGAGCCAAGAATAAATCTGGAGTTAAACTCATGTCCCCCGATTATCAGCTTATCGTCTCTTTCCATATAATTTCCTTCTTTCTTCTTTTGCATATCATGTATCGGCTTTCGCTCAGCCGAGCGAATCCTCTATACATCCGTTTCTCCTGCGATGATTCTAAGCACAGTTGTCGCCTGGTGAGCCGCGCACAGCATCACTCTCGGTGCGAACAGACTTCCGTC
>JBJESZ010000031.1:0-8732 GCA_051883055.1 Emergencia sp. | reverse complement strand
TTGTCGCCTGGTGAGCCGCGCACAGCATCACTCTCGGTGCGAACAGACTTCCGTCCACCTCCACGTCACTTTCAAAGTCACCGCAAAGGTAGAACTTTTCCGTTATTCTGCGGGTTTTGATAAGGTTCGGGCTTCTTAGACTTGCCATACCTGACCCTGCGACAAGATACTTGTCCGGCATGTTTTCCATTACAAAGTCCACCAGCTTACTCTTCTCCTCAGCCCTGTCGAAGGCCTCGCAGATTACATCCGCATCCTTCAGCAGCTGACCGTAATTGGTCGCATCAAGTCGAGTATGGTGATGTTCCAATTCTATATATGGCGCGATTTCCAGCAGGTTGTCCCTCAGCGCCTCCACCTTGCTCGTTCCAATCTGGCTTACCTTATACTGCTGACGGTTCATATTTGTGATGTCCACCGTGTCAAAGTCAACAAGTATCAGCTTTCCGACCCCTGCTCTTGCAAGAGATATGGCTATATTTGAGCCAAGACCTCCCAGGCCGCAGATTGCAACGGTTGCCTTTTCATACCTGTCCAGCAGCTCTTCGCCGATTCGTTCCTTAAGAGCATCCTGCAGCTCCCCTTTCGTTGGAATATTCCTCATATCAGCCGCCTCCAACAAAACTCACTATTTCTATTGCATCCCCGTCGCAAAGCACGGTTTCCTCATAGCGAGCCTTTGGAACTATATCGCTGTTTCTTTCCACAGCGATTCGAGCCGGATTGTAATCTGTTGTTCTCAGATATTCAGTCAGCGTCATTCCTGCTGCATCGATTTCGTTTCCGTTAATCCTGACCATGATTCTCTTCCTTTCGTAAATTGAAATGTAAATCAACAAAAAAATCGAAGATTCCCTACGCGGGTATCTCCGAAAAAAATCACCTATGACTTCCTACGGCGGCATTATCCGCATCAGGTTTAAGGGTCGAAGTTGATTACTTCCTCTCAGCCTGCTTCACAAGCTCCCCTGTTTATTTTATATTACCACAATACTTATTATTTGTCAAATAAAAAGGTTTGCCTTATGTTAAAAAAGTGCTATAATTCTAATAGATATTATAAGTAATACTAAAAGTTTTATAAAAGGAGCATAGAATGAAATATATCGAGTCCTCAAGTACAAATCCATGTTTTAATCTCGCTTTGGAAGAGTTTGTTTTCAATAGCCTGCCAAAAGGAGAAAGCTGCTTTATGCTATGGCAGAACAAGAATGCCATCGTAGTAGGAAAACATCAGAATACTATCGAAGAAATCAATCAGAAATACGTTAGAGATCATGATATCACAGTAGTTAGACGCCTATCAGGTGGCGGTGCTGTTTATCATGACATGGGCAACCTTAATTTTACTTTTATTGTAGACCAGGAAGACATAGAGGATTTTAACTTTCAAGTGTTCGTTCTTCCCGTCATAAACGCACTGTCACATTACGGTATCAAGGCAGAGTTTACAGGAAGAAACGATATTACCATCGACGGAAAAAAGATTTCGGGGAATTCGCAATACATCAGACATGGTCGAGTCCTTCATCATGGATGTATAATGCTGGATTCAAATACTGCTGCCGTTGCATCAGCACTTAATGTAAAGGCAGCTAAGTTCATATCTAAAAGTTCCAAATCGGTTAAAAGCAGAGTCACGACGATAAATGCTAATGCCCCTGTACCGCTGACAATGTCGGAATTCAAAGAAGCATTGCGTAATGAGATATTCGGAAATAACGAGATTGAATACTATAATTTATCAGAAGATGATTTAAAATCAGTAAACAAGCTTCAGGCTGAAAAATATGAGACATGGGACTGGAACTATGGCTATGTGAAAGAGTATTCCATGGAAAGAGAGGAAAAATTTGACAGAGGCTTTGTTACATGCAAACTTACATGTGATAAAGGTATTATACGTGATATAAGATTTTTCGGAGATTTTTTTGGCAGCAATGATATTTCAGAATTAGAAAAAGCTCTCATAGGCTGTCATCTTGATAATTCTCTTGAGAAAAAACTTAAAGAAATTAATGTTGGCAGATATATGAATAACATTACTGCAAAAGAAATAGCAGGGCTGATTTTGGGATAATCGCCCTGCTGTTTCTTTATTTTTATTATTACTTTTAGAGAGGCATTCAATTATATTTTTGTTTCAGATTCTTTATCTGCGGTTATAATATAAGAACTAATCAACGCTATAACTCCTGCAGATAGTTTTCCGGCAATCATCGGAATGAGTAAGTCTGGCTGTACAGCGGACGTAAACCCCAAATGATCACCCAGGGCTGCTGTTGCAGGAACCAGCCACGCGGTGTTAATGACTATTCCTCTCTTAGTCATGTTCTTCATTAAAGGAAATACCGGCACAGAATTGGCCAGTGAGTAGATGAGCCCCGATAAGCTTAACACGTCTAGATTAAGTTTTTTCCCTAGCCATATCATTGGTCTGCGCATCAGCTCTGTTATACCATACAAAACAGGAAAGGCACCTAATAGAACGATGCAGATTTCTGCAACAATATCTATTGCATCATTAATAGGTATCATTCCCTTTATTATGGTTACACCTGTAAGATGCTCAAATGATGCACATGCAAGGCCAATATATATAACTGCTGTAATCATAGTTCCAAATGTACTGCATCCTTTTACCATTAGATCCGGTATGAAATAAAGTCCAATAGCTATTAAAACGGAGACTGTGATGATAGGTAGCGTGTTAAATATCATATTTTTTGTGTCAAATCCAGCAACCAGTCCTCCTATAATACTTCCCACAGGAATAGTAGTTATTCCAATCAAAAGCCCTTTTGAGTAAAATATTCTGTCTTCCTTCTCAATCATACTAAGTCCGACAGGAATTGAAAAAACCAATGTGCATCCTAGCATGGATGCAACTATGTTTCCCATGTATAATCCCATCTCACTGTTTAACGCTAACTCTACTGATAAAGCATATCCACCCATGTCGTTAGCAAGAATACATCCAAAAACGGCCGGATCTATTCCGAGTATGACAGTGACAGGATATAAGAGAGGCGTAATCGTTTCAGAGATAACAGGTGTTAGACACACCATGCCTACCATACCCAGAGATAGAGGTCCCATAGATTTAAAACCTTCGTCAAACTTTTCACCTAATCCCATATGATTACCAGTAATTTTATCAGCTGCTCCCAACAATATACCACATGACATTATCCACAATATTACAGTATTAATAGCCATTTCTTTTCTTACCTAAAAGATGTCATCTCCACTCTTGAATCCTAGCGCAGGATGGTAGTCGAATCGTACTACTCCTACAGGTACTTCAGGACCAACCGCCTCTTTCACTTTTGCTACACCTTCAATCCCAAAACCTGCACACAATTCAATTGCAGCAATTCCGTCCATAACAAGTTTTGCTGCCGTGTCAGCAGCCTCCTCATAGGATGCACATCCACGTACATATAATGTCAGAGAATCTGCAGGAATCTCAGTCTTGTTTATATTTGAATCTAAACCATCAGCTACGTAAATAAATGCTGCTTTTATCATCATTTTCCTCGCTTTCTTAATGCAATTGTTATAACTCAAAAGTCTCCATCTCATCCAGTAATAGAATTACATCCTTACAACTCTCCTGGTTACGTTTTACATTACGTTTAGCCATGGGTCTGAACATAAAGCAGTCGTATTCCTCTACTGGCAAGTGATAAACATAATATTTATTGGCGTTGAAACGGAGCATAAGATCAATATAGTCCTTTTGTCCAAGGAAAACAGGGTTAAGAAAAACTGCATCAAAATTACATGGTTCAAGCATATCCACGTTTTCAACTACAGGCTTCATATCTCCTGCAATTAAAATTCTCTTATCAGCCATCGTTAGTGAATACGAGTAGTGTGGATCTTTTTCTAACCCGTTAAAATCAATATGAACATTATTATAATATCCTATCTCAATTTCATCCAATTGCAAAACGCCGTTACCTTCTATACTTAAGATTCTGTCATTTAGTTCCTCACAATTAAGAAGTCCTGCCGGAACAACAGCTTTTGTTTTCGTATTCTTTTTCAAATATTCTATAGTTCCCGCTTCACTAAAGTGATCAGTATGGCAATGTGTGAATATTAAGTAATCAATATCGTTAAATGGTTCTCTTGCGTTCAATATATCTTTTCTCATTTTATCAGGCATCTTCACACTGAAATGATTTTCGTCATCCCATATGCCATCAAATAATACTTTTTTATTTTTAAATTCTAACAAAACACCGCAGTTTGAGGTGTGGTAACCCTTTATACTCATTTTTTCCTCCTTAGCCCACTATTCATGTCCTGGGATCATCTTTTCGTAACCTCTTCCAAAGTCTGTAACTATATATCTGATATTAAGCTTTTTTTCTTCATCAATGGAAAAATCCGTTGCTTTCATTACACCGACACCACAAAACGTGTTTATTGTTTTCTCAACCATTTCAGTCTCGCAGGTTTTTTCGCCCCTGTATTCCTCTTTAAGTACTTCTGCCAGTTCATCTGCAGAAAAAGAATCACTTTTTTGCAGTGCAAGTTCCAGTATCCTAGTTTTAATAGGTAGTTTCATATGTCCCCCTCTTAAACATCTCGCAGGTTAAACAATTCTGATGGTTTGGCCAAAACAACTATTATTCCTGCCACTATTACAACAGCACCGATTATTCCCATGAATGTAATATTAAAATCAATCAGCCCTATGCCGGTCATAAATAATCCAATTGGTATACTCCAAATTGGTGTGGTATACAAGATCGCAGACCCTCTTGTTGCTCCACAATAACTGTATGATGAGTAAATCGTATTGTACTGAATGCACATAAAAACTGCAGTGATAAGAATGTAAATCAGTAATGTCTTATTTGTGAAGACCATTAAGAATATTTCGGATATCCATTCGAGATTTCCTGTTGTTGCACACACAACGACAGCAACAAGTAATTCTAAAATACCGCCGCCAAGCATCCTATACAACGGACATACAATTTTAGGATCAGATACATCCATTGCATGCGTGCTGATTATTGCCTCAATTGAATAACCTACAGGTGCAATTAACGTTATAATTAAACCTAGATAAAAGTTTTTAACACCCTCCGGCGGTGCTATACCTGCAATTATTACTCCAACTACAGCAATCGCTATTCCTGCAAAAACCCTGGCATTTGTTTTTTCCTTCAGAAATATAGCACCCAATATTGCTGTTAGAATAGGGGTTAACCCAATTATACAGTTTCCATATGTTGACCCGCACAAACCTATGCCTATCATAGAACATGCTGTAGCAACAGGCCCACTGACTACAGCTGCCAGCAAAACCGTTCTTGATGATTTCACTCTTGTTATTCTTCCATATTCAGCCAATGGAATACCAACTACAAAAGAATTGAAACAAATCATTATAATAGCGCCTATGATTTCACAAATTGACAGGGTCATCAGAGTCAGCACATAAGATGATAAAATTCCCTTCGGAAAGCTTTTATTTATCAATTCTGTTGATATAACATTAAAATTCTGAAAAATAACAAGTGACAAGGATGAAACAAAAGCTAAAACAAGACCCATAACAGCCAGCCTCATCTTGCCCTTATTGTACAATTCTTCTGCTTTCAAATTATTATTACTCATGAATTCTTTCTTTTTCTCGTAATTACTGCAATCGAGCCTGAGATATTTCTCAGGCTCTACATCTGTTATTCCTACTAAAGTACAACCTTCTTAATATCCATGTAGTCACATACCATAGAGATTATTTCAGTATAGTCGCCTTCTTTAACCAGAAGGTGGTGATCCAGGCCTGCATCCAGCATGCCCTGAACGAATTCGTCTGCTCTCTTTTCAAAGCTTAGGTGTGCAAGAAGCTTTTCGCCACCTTCTACCCATACATCATGGCTGATATCAAGAGTCCTGCCCTTAGAAACAAGCATCTGATAAACTCCGTTTGAGCCCTGCATGCTTGATACAGTGACCTCGTCCATAGCCTTGACAGGCAGACCTACAAATGCACCGGTTTCTTCTATGTCTCCACTTGGTGAAACCTGAACCTTATTAACATCATCAGTCATGCATGCTCCTGTACTTCCTTCATGAGCTATAGCAAGATAGTTCTTTACAATGTCATAGCTGCCCACTTCTCCAAGTGCCACTGCTCCACCGCCTGCTGCCAGATTCATAATATACTGAACCATACAGTGACTTATATCACCTTCAGTATCAAGAATAAATCCCTCATTTGCAATCCATGAAGCAGGAAGATTCATAAGGCCTCCATACATAGGATAGCATTCAGCTGCAATTGCATTAAGACCGAACTCCTCAACCACCTGTTTCACTGCCATATAGATTTTTGCATTATACAGCATAGCCTCATGCGAAATCTTGACTACTCCAACTCTTGTGGTCAGTTCAGCAAGCATCTTCTCTGCTTCCTCATCAGAGATCAGAGCAGCTCTGTCAGTAAATTCCTCCATCTCTAGATGAATAATTGTAGGACCGAATTTCATTGAGAATTCCCATTCTTCATTTGTCATATCCTGCGGTCCTGCAACACGCCAGGTCTGTCTCGGTCCAGCGAGTGCTATTCTCATTTTTGAAACTTCCTTAACTATATGGCCTGCAACAACAGCATTCTTTGCCTTTTCAACAACAGCTTCCTCTGACGGTAAGCCATATACATACTGATATGCAATACCCTGGGCTTTGATAATTGAGCCAAAGTGCTGTAGACATCCGATTGAGAATGTTTCTGTATATGGTACAGTCCAGAAAACAGTAGGAACGTTAATTTCATGTATAAACAGATACTTCATTGAGTCTGTAATCCATGTAACATCTATAATTATTACAGAGTCCACGTCTTCAGCCTTCATTTCATTGCAGACATCAATTGCATCCTTTGTATTCCATACAACCTTTGACGCATTTACTATCTTAACTCCCTTGGCCTCAAGTGCTTCTGTAATGCCTTTTACCAGTTCATCGGCTCTCTGTCCGCCGCTTTCTACCGGGCTTGCTGCTGCAATAAGTCCTGCTCTTAATTTACTCATTTTTTTGTCCTCCTTCGTATTTGATTGCTGCATGTGCTGCCGCAATTCTTGCAATAGGTACTCTGAATGGTGAACATGATACGTACTGAAGTCCGATTCTGTGACAGAATTCGATACTCTTTGGTTCACCGCCGTGTTCTCCGCAGATTCCAAGCTTGATATTAGGGCGTGTCTGCTTTCCTAATGTAACAGCTGTCTTCATCAGCTGGCCTACACCTTCCTGATCGATTGTCTGGAACGGATCTTCCTCGAAGATTCCCTTGTCGATGTATTCCTTGATAATCTTTCCTGTATCGTCTCTTGAGAATCCGAATGTCATCTGGGTCAGGTCATTTGTTCCGAATGAGAAGAATTCCGCTTCCTCTGCAATCTTGTCTGCAGTTACTGCAGCTCTTGGAATTTCAATCATTGTTCCGATCATGTATTCCATTGTTGTATCGTGCTCTGCCAGGCATTTTTCGATAGTCTCTACAACTGTCTTCTTAACGTCTGCCAGTTCCTTTACATTTCCTACAAGCGGAATCATGATTTCCGGTACAATATTGAAGCCCTTCTCTTCCTTTACTTCGATAGCTGCTTCCATGATTGCTCTTGTCTGCATTCTTGCAATTTCAGGATATGTAACTGCAAGACGGCATCCTCTGTGACCAAGCATAGGGTTGAATTCGTGAAGCTCTGCAGCTGTTGCCTTCAGCTTTTCAAGTGATACTCCTGAGATCTTTGAAAGCTCTGCCATGTCTTCTTCTGTCTGTGGAAGGAACTCATGTAGAGGCGGGTCAAGAAGTCTGATAGTTACAGGTCTTTCTTCCATAACCTCGTACATTCCCTTGAAGTCACCCTTCTGGAAAGGTAACAGCTTCGCAAGAGCTACTTCTCTTTCTTCTACTGTTTCCGCCATAATCATCTGTCTGATTGCAGGAATTCTGTCTTCTTCAAAGAACATGTGCTCTGTTCTGCACAGACCGATACCTTCTGCTCCAAAGTCAATTGCCTGCTTTGCATCTCTTGGATTATCAGCATTTGTGCGAATCTTAAGTGTTCTGATTTCATCAGCCCATGTCATAATCTTATTGAAGTCTTCTGAGAATGTTACTGCCTGAGTCTCCAGCTGACCTTCATAAACATTTCCGTTTGTACCGTTGATGGAAATGAAGTCTCCTTCTTTATATACGTTTTCTCCCACTGTCAGTGTCTTTGCAGCCTCATCTACGATAAGCTTGGAGCATCCTGCTACGCAGCACTTACCCATACCTCTTGCTACTACTGCAGCGTGGCTGGTCATACCGCCTCTTGCTGTCAGGATTCCTTCTGCCGCAACCATACCTGCAAGGTCTTCAGGTGATGTTTCCTGTCTTACAAGAATTGCCTTGTGTCCGTTCGCCACTGCTTCCTCTGCACATGCTGCTGTGAAGTAGATTTCTCCTGTTGCGGCTCCCGGTGATGCAGGAAGTCCTGTTGCAAGCTTCTTGGCTGCTGCTTCAGCTTTAGCATCAAATGTAGGGTGTAACAGCTGGTCAATCTGAGCAGGTTCAATTCTCTGCACTGCTGTTTCCTTATCGATTAAGCCTTCATCAACCATATCTACTGCAACCTTTACAGCTGACAGAGCAGTTCTCTTGGCTGATCTTGTCTGCAGCATGTAAAGCTTGTTTCTTTCTACTGTGAATTCCATGT
>JBJESZ010000030.1:9460-14458 GCA_051883055.1 Emergencia sp. | reverse complement strand
GCCTTCTTTATTTCGTCCTCGCTTGCACCCTTCTGCAAGCCGAGGACTTCATAATAATCACGTTTTTCTGCCATTTCTGATAACCTTACTTATCTGTATTATTTGTCGTCGTCAACTACTTCGAAGTCAGCATCAACAACGTTATCTCCTGCAGGACCCTGTGCACCTGCTCCAGGATTTGCTCCGCCTGCGTTAGGGTTGAATCCGCCCATTCCGCCCATGTTGTTAGGGTCGAAGCCTGCGCCTCCTGCTGCCTGCTGTGCTGCCTGAGCCTGCTCGTAAAGCTTAGTTGAAATAGCGTGGAATTTTTCTGTTAAAGCTTCATTCTTAGCTTTGATTTCATCAGGGTTGTTAGCTTCCAGAGCCTTCTTCAGGTCTTCCTTGGCTGCTTCTACATCCTGTTTTTCTTCTTCTGAAATCTTTCCTTCAAGTTCCTTCAGAGCCTTTTCTGTTTCGTATACAAGGGATTCAGCCTTATTTCTCTCTTCGATTTCAGCCTTTCTCTTCTTGTCTTCTTCTGCGTACTGTTCAGCTTCCTTAACCTTGGCATTGATTTCTTCTTCTGACAGGTTAGTTGATGAAGTGATAGTGATGTGCTGAACCTTACCTGTTCCCAGGTCCTTAGCACTTACGTTTACGATACCGTTAGCGTCGATATCGAAAGTAACCTCAATCTGAGGGATTCCACGAGGAGCAGGAGCGATTCCGTCAAGCTGGAAACGACCTAATGTGATGTTTCCTGCTGCCATTTCTCTTTCACCCTGCATTACGTGAATGTCTACTGCTGTCTGGTTGTCAGCCGCAGTTGAGAAGATCTGGCTCTTCTTAGTAGGAATAGTTGTATTTCTTTCGATAAGCTTTGTTGCAACTCCACCCAGAGTTTCGATTGAAAGTGAAAGCGGTGTTACGTCCAGAAGCAGTACGTCGTTTACTTCTCCTGTTAATACGCCGGCCTGGATTGCAGCACCAACTGCTACACATTCGTCAGGGTTGATTCCCTTGAACGGTTCCTTACCTGTTACTCTCTTAACAGCTTCCTGAACTGCAGGGATTCTTGTTGAACCACCTACCAGGATAACCTTTGCAAGATCAGCTGTTGTGATTCCGGCATCCTTCAGTGCCTTCTGCATTGGCTCGATTGATCTGTTTACAAGGTCTGAAGTCAGCTGATCGAACTTGGCTCTTGTAAGATCCATGTTCATGTGAAGAGGACCTTCTGCAGTTACCGTGATGAAAGGCAGGTTGATATTTGTTGTCTGAGCACTTGAAAGTTCTTTCTTTGCCTTTTCTGCAGCTTCCTTCAGTCTCTGAAGAGCCATCTTATCCTGTCTCAGATCTACACCGTGTTCCTTTGCAAATGAATCAGCCAGGAAGTTCAGTACAGCGTTGTCGAAGTCGTCTCCGCCAAGGTGAGTATCACCATTTGTAGCAAGTACTTCGAATACTCCGTCACCCAGCTCCAGGATTGATACGTCGAATGTACCGCCGCCCAGGTCGTATACCAGAATCTTGTGTGATCCGGATTCCTTATCAAGACCGTATGCAAGTGATGCTGCAGTAGGTTCGTTGATGATTCTCTTTACTTCCAGACCTGCAATCTTGCCGGCATCCTTAGTTGCCTGCTTCTGTGCGTCTGAGAAGTATGCAGGAACTGTGATTACAGCTTCTGTTACCTTTTCTCCAAGATAGCTTTCTGCATCTGACTTCAGCTTTGCAAGTACCATAGCGGAAATATCCTGAGGTGTGTAATCTTTTCCGTCGATAGTAACCTTGTAATTCTCACCCATATGTCTCTTTATGGAAGCGATTGTTCTCTCAGGGTTAGTTACTGCCTGTCTCTTTGCAGTCTCACCTACAAGTCTTTCTCCATTCTTTGCAAAACCAACTACGGATGGAGTTGTTCTGTTACCTTCTGCATTGGCGATTACTACCGGTTCGCCACCTTCTAATACTGCTACGCAGCTGTTTGTTGTTCCTAAATCTATACCTATTACTTTTGCCATTTTATTTTCCTCCTAACTATTAATTAATTATTAACTTTCACCATTGATGGTCTGATGACCTTTTTATTAAGTAAATACCCCTTCTGTAAGACTTCTGTAACCTTGCCGCTTCCAAATTCAGGGTTGTCTTCGGTCATTACAGCGTTATGGAAGTTCGGATCAAAATCCTCGCCTTCCGCAGTGATTTCCTCCAGTCCTGCTTTTTCAAGCACCCCAGCGAACTGTTTGAATATCATCTGCATTCCCTCAACATACCTCTCATCAGCACATTCATGCTGCAAGGCACGTTCAAAGTTGTCTATTACATTAAGCAGCTCACTAACAATCTTTTCGTTAGCATATGCATAAATGTCACTCTTTTCTTTTTCGACTCTTCTCTTATAATTCTGGAAATCCGCCATAAGTCTCAGGTATTTCGCGTTAAGAGCCTCATCTTCTTCGTTTGTCTCAGCTTCTGCCGCTTCCACATTGTCTGAAGCCTCAGCGTTTTCTGATGTATCATCAGCCCCTGCTTCAGCTTCAGCATCGACTTTTTTTGCCTTTTCTGCCTCTTCAGCATCGGACTGCTGATTCATTCCGTCGTTTCTAAATTCCTCGTTCACTATTCCTCTACCTCTCCTTTATTTGTCCTTACATTCCAGCTGGAATGTCTCATTCAGATTTTCTGTAAGATATTCCATAATTGATGTAATTTCGTCATATTTCATTCTTGTAGGTCCGATAACTCCGATTTTGCCGACCATTTTGCCGTCTATATGGTAGGTTGCCGTAATCAGTGAACAATCATTCATTGAATCATCAGCATTTTCTCCACCGATGGTAACGATTACCCCGTCTTCTCTTTCGAGAAGCTTTCTTGTAAGGTCTTCCTTCTTATCAAGCATAGTCAGGAAATTCTTTGCCTTCTCAAGATCGTTATACTCCGGTATGTCGAAAATATTTGTAAGACCATCCATATAAAGGTTTACATTCAGCATATCCTCAAGGGTCTTCATAAAGTTCGGCATGATGTCTTCCTGAAGCTTGCTCATTGCCTCTATGTCAGACTCGAAATGGGATATCATCCTGTTGGTCAGTACATCGGAAATCTTCTTTCCGTTATACGTGTAAGTCATGTTCTTTGCAAGCAGCTGCAGGCCTTCTTCAGTATAAGGAACTCTTATCCTTAATGCCGTATTGCTGATTTTGCCGCTCTCAGCCACAATCATCAGAACAACCGTAGACTGATCTACCGGAAGCAGATTTACGAATCTCACCGTATCTTCGCTCTGACTGGGTGTCAGTGCAAAGGATGTCAGATTGGTAATCTCTGAAAGAATTCTGGCCGCGTGTTTGATAGTCTCATCAAACTCCTGAACATCACTTCTCAGCTTCTCCGCGATTATATTTTTCTCCCTCTGGGAAAGTTCATGCTTCTCCATCAGGTTGTTTACATATAATCTGTAAGCTTTATCTGAAGGAACTCTTCCGGCCGACGTATGAGGATGAGTAAGGTATCCCATGTCTTCAAGGTCACTCATTTCATTTCTTATCGTCGCCGGGCTTATTCCAAGGTCAAACTTCTTGGAGAGTGTTCTGGATCCAACAGGTTCAGCAGATGTTACATAGTCAGTGATTATGGCCTGTAAAATCTTCAGCTTTCTCTCTGTTAATTCCATACATTCACCTCTCTTCTGCAACTAGTTTATTATCATCTTTCTTTTTCTTTTGTCTGTTAGCACTCATTTACTTCGAGTGCTAATCACTACATATAAGATACTACTGAGTACCTATAATGTCAACAGTTTTTTCAAAATTTTTCTCTTTATTTTAGGTTACTTTTATTGACTAATTCTGACCGAAAATATACACTAGTCACGTGGAAAAAAATTGTAATAGACAGAGGTGATATAATGGGTAAAGTAAGATTAGGAAAGACAGAAATAGTAACAAATAAAAACGGATTCGGTGCTTTACCGATTCAGAGAATATCTTTTGAGGAAGCTGACCGCATTATAATGGCAGCTTACGACAGCGGAATTACGTTTTACGATACAGCAAGGTTCTATACAGACAGCGAACAGAAGCTTGGTGCTTCTATCTGTGACAGAGGTCTTCGCGACAAGGTCTTCATCGCCAGCAAAACAATGTGCAATAATACGGATGACTTCTGGGCTCATCTGGAGAAGAGTCTGACCGACCTGAAGACAGACTACCTGGATCTCTACCAGTTCCATAATCCTGCCTTCTGTCCTAAGCCCGGGGACGGCACCGGCTTATATGAAGCGATGCTGGAGGCAAAGGCTCAGGGAAAAATCAGACATATCGGAATAACCAACCACAGGCTTGCTGTTGCAAGAGAAGCCGTTGAAAGCGGACTCTATGAAACTCTCCAGTTCCCGTTCTGTTACCTGAGCGGCGAGCAGGAGCTTGAACTTGTTCAGATGTGTAAGGAAAAGGATATGGGCTTCATCGCAATGAAAGCCATGAGCGGCGGACTGATTACAAGATCTGATGCTGCATACGCATTCCTTAATCAGTATGACAATGTTCTTCCTATCTGGGGAGTTCAGAGACTGGAGGAAATGAATCAGTTCATTGAATGTGAAAAAAATCCTCCGGAAATGACTGCTGAAATGATCGATTTCATCGAATCCGAACGAGCAGAGCTGTGCGGCGACTTCTGTCGCGGCTGCGGATACTGCATGCCTTGTCCTGCCGGCATCAAAATCAACGACTGCGCGCGCATGTCCCTTATGATAAGACGTGCACCGATTGACTCCTATATGAGTAAGGAGTACCAGGCAGAAATGGAAAAGATCGACGGCTGCATCGACTGTGGCCACTGCAAAGAAATGTGCCCATACTCACTGGATACACCTAACCTGCTTAAGAAAAACCTGATTGACTACAGAGAGCAGGTCAAGCTGATGGGCAGATAAAAAGGATCGAACAGAATACGCAGACTGTTTACAAAGCCTCCCGGATTATGATAATTCCAAGAGGCTTTGTCTTT
>JBJESZ010000030.1:8178-9360 GCA_051883055.1 Emergencia sp. | reverse complement strand
CCGTCAAAACCCCCTGCGCCTTCAGATTCTTCAAACAAATCTCCCATAATCTGCACCAGCTGATCCGATATTCCCGTGTTTCTCCACTCCTTATATCTTTCCTCAAGCAGAATACGTCCTATATTAATGAACAGTTTCTTTTCAACAGCCTTGTAAATTTCACGGGCAAATGATTCCACGTCCATGCCTGACATACGGGCAAGTCTGTATATTCCGCTGTATGCGGCCTCCTTACTGTACATTTCGAAATCTCCCAGAATATGCATTGCATCCGTAGGAGTCACTCCGCAGCGCATGATGACTCCCTCCCGCACAAGTCTCTGAACAGAAGCTGATGATACGTTGCGATTCAGTGCAATTCCCAGTCGCCCAAGGTTCATAGGGCGATTATACAGCGTCTGCCATACCTCAACCTCACGGTCTGTATACCGGTCTGTAGATTGAGCATCCGGATCAGCGGGCTTCAGTGCAACATATATTTCTTCTCTCTGGTTAAATGACAGAGAAACGCTTGATTTGCTCTCCTCCAGCATAGGAAGAATCTCCGGATACCTGTCTGCTGTCATGCAGAGAGGTATTGCCCTCTCGCCGGACAGAACCATACGTCCGCTTTCATTCACCGTTATCAGACTGTCTCCCCCGAGACCGAAGGTGTCAACAAAAAGACCTTTTACAAAAGTATCCCAGCCTCCAATGTGTACACCGGTTTCCGCTCTCCTTGGAATTCCGTCCTGAACAAAGGCTATATCAGTTGTCGTTCCACCCATATCGACTACCAGTGCGTTCTGTTCACGTGTAAGCTCCCCTGCTCCCATAACACTGGCTACAGGTCCGCATAAAAGAGTTTCGACAGGATAAAGTCGTGCGAACTCCTCACTCATCAGACTTCCGTCACTTCTGACAATCACGAAAGGAACATCAAGACCAAGCCGTTCCATAGCCGCTTTTACTGCAGCGATAAATTCGTCAATAGTAGTCAGCAGTCTTGCATTCAGCAGGGTGCTGGCGCCCCTCTTTACTATATTATATTCATCAAAGAGCTCGTGACCGCATACCACAGGTATGTCGAACTCCTCCTTTATTATTTCTCTTGCTTTCCTTTCCAGTACAGCTCCGGTTCTGCGGGCAAAGAATTCCACAACGCCTACCGCATCAGTATTAACAAGCTGCACCTTCAGCTGT
>JBJESZ010000030.1:4306-8078 GCA_051883055.1 Emergencia sp. | reverse complement strand
AAAGTTATACACCACGGCGTCAGTACATGTGCCGCCGGTGTCAATTCCTATGCCGATTTTCATTTTAACTGAAACCTCCTGAGACTAAAGTAAAACATCACTAAAAAGCCTGACGCGGGGCTGCTTAGTGATGTCACCTGCTTTATAAGTTTTTGTTGATTGAGTCCACCAGACCGGAAATGTAATCACAGTAGTCGGTCAGTGCGACAGCCCAGTTCCCCAGGCAGGCCCTTCCCTTGTCAGTTATGGTGAAAACTCTTTTCGGTTTTCCGTTCTCATCTACTGATCCCATATCCCATTCTGATACGAGCAGCCCTGAGCACTCCATCTTTTTCAGATACCGGTACACACCGGTAGCGTCCGGAGCCTTCCCGTCAAAGCGTTTATTTTTTGCTATTTCCTTCAGTATTGCAAATCCGTGCATGGAGCCGCCTTCTGCAAGAATACAAAGTATCAGCGGCTGCAGAAGCTTATCCAGGTTTCTGCCCTTGCAGGCACAGTCCATTTCAATATACATATTTTTCTTCCTCTCTTAATCTTTTCTGCACTTTTACGTCGTCTACTTGTGCAGCAGGTCACTTCCGTAGTGTGAATCGAAGAAGGTCTTAGAATACTTTTCCAGCTTCCATTCAGGCACCTTGCATTTCTTGCATGGAGTTACCGCCCATTTGTTTCTCAGCCATCTGGCTGCCCTGGAATTTCTTGAATTGTATATCTGTATCTGCTCACCGCAGTGAGTGGTTATAAAAGCGTGGTTTCCGTGCTTTTCTATGGTTTTGATACCGTGGAGCGTTCCGCTTCTTGCCGGCCAGAGCTTCATCTTGTCAAGAAGAATGAAAAGTTCCACATTCTTTCTGTAGTAACGTTTTTTGCTGTCTCCCATCAGATGTATAACCTTCCTTCCATTATTTCTCCGGAATACTTCGTAATCAGGCTGAGCATCCGGATGCCAACCGCGGAAATAACAACGATTTCTGTCTTTTCATCGCCTTCCCACGGAGTATATATAATGTGTGTCGATACGCCGCTCACTTCAAGGGTTCCCTCTGTAGTTACAGCAAAACCTTTTATGCGGTAGCTGTCCCCGGCAATTGCCTCCAGGAACTGTTCCAGCTTTTCCCTTTCGACAGGTTCATCAGCGTGAACTATGAAGGTGTTCGGTCTGGACTCATATGTATTGGTTGTATCCTCGCTTCCCACGATCGCAGGAGCAAGCTCGTCAACAAGCTTCTTAATATCAACGTCACAGTGACTGGCTGCATATACCTTGACTGCAGGGTTGATTTCCTCAATCTTTTCACAGATTTCATTGAATGTCTCGTCATCGATCAGATCCATCTTGTTAAGGATTACACCGTTTGCATGGCGCACCTGTCTGGAAAGAGCAGGAAGCATTTCAACCAGATCCAGAAAGCTTACTCCGTCAACGACACAGATATTTCCCTTCAGAATATAGTTGTCGTTGGTATCACGCCTGATTCCGGCAACAATATCCTCCATATTGGAAGGATCCGCAAGACCGGATGCTTCAATAAACAGATACTCTATATCCTTCTTCGACATTGCAACGAGTCCGTCAACAAATTTGTCCTTGATGCAGGCACAGAAAATAGAGCCGTTGGACAGCTCAGCCATCTCGATTCCATCCTGGCTTACCAGCTTGGCATCGATGTTTATCTCACCGAATTCGTTGATAATAACACCTATCTTGTGATCCTCATAGGTGCTGAGAAGTCTCTGCATCAGAGTGGTTTTTCCCGCTCCGAGAAATCCGCTTAAAAGAACAATCTGTATCATTTTTACCATCTCCATTCAAACAATCTGCATCTGAAAGCTCCGGATAATTTCGGATATGCTTCCGGAAATAATTCCGGATAAAAAAATGGCGAGGTGCCCGGGAGTCTCACCCGGCTGCATAGATTTAGAGTCTATGTGATCCATCTGATCCGCACCCCGTATTTCCTATTCTGAAAGAGCCTCGCCAAGCATAACTGCTGTGCCGATTTCCAGATTGTCATATACCGCCCTGTCCCCAAGAAGCGCTCTGGCATCCTCGGTTAAAGAGCATGGCACCCCTGGGCTGGCATAGCATGCATCCTCTGCAAGCTGATCAGCACTCAGCCAGTCTCCTTCATTAGTGAAATCCAATATGTACTTGAAGTCAGCAATTGCAAGATTCTCCGGCAAAGGATGCTTCGCCCCTGCCTGAACCTCGGGATTCCTGTCATAGACGTAATACTCAGTACCCATCTCGTCAAGAATCTCTGTCGCCTCACTGCCGACCAGCCCGTGTCCGATTACCAGAACAGGACACTTGATGTTTTTCTCATAATCCTTCCCCATCTCCTTCATGGCCTCCAGCACCTTAATGTAGCCCAGTGCCGTGGCATAATTGTTGTCGGAAGTCTTATGTCTGTTGGTGTTTACTGCAAGATACCTGTCGTCGTCTGCCATGAACAGCACGTCGCAGTTCCTGCCGTAAGCTTCATATATTCCATCAACGTCAGTGTGTGTCATCACTTCTGCACTGAAACCCATAGAGCCTACAATTGCGGCAATGGATTCGCTGAAGCATCCGATGATGCCCTCTCCCTGTGTAACAGGAACGACACCGACCCTGATTTCCTTCTTCATCCGGTCAACGTATTCACATGAAAAGTTAAATGTTCTCTTCATCAGCTCGCAAAGATTCATACCTGTTCTGAACTTCAGAACTCTGTTATAGTCTTCCATGCCTGTCAGCATGGGCTCTACCCACTCAGTCGTCAGTCTTGTCATGTGTCCGTACCCAATCCTAAAAATTCTATCTGCTGAAATATCTGCCCGATATCTGCTTAAACGTTCAAAGGCTGTCCGTCGATAAAAGCAATGCTCTTGCCGTATCTCTTAATGGTGTGACCTTTGTTTAACGCCATTGTAAGTCTCTCAATTCCGAATCCGATTCCGACCCAGGTGTCAAATACTCCCCAGGCAGGATCCAGATCATGTGGCCCGTAAGCACCGGACGCAACCTCCATGCCGTTTATTTCAATATCGAAGGTGAATCCGTATACAGTAGATTCCTCCACTACAATTTCGTACTCTTCCTCGGAGACTCCAAGAACCTCCATAGCCTTCTTCGCAAGACGCTCCAGTTCCTGTTTCTGCTCGCCGTCCTTAACCTGCGCAAGCTCCACGCAGTTCAGCATGGTAAACTCGTTCATATGCTGTGCTCCCTGAGATTCCTTTCGGAAGCAGGAGCCGATTTCGAAAATTTTCACCGGTTCCTTGGAAATCCTGTGAAGCTCCCTCATCATAACGTACAGGTTCGGTGCAAGCATAGGTCTAAGACACTTCTTGCCGTCCAGCCAGAAAACCTGCTCAGACAGATGATGGAAATCATCTATGCTCATCTTTGCAAGCATTTCCTTGGAGATGATAGTAGGAGTTACAACCTTGGTGAACCCCTCATCCATCAGCCACTGTTCGAGAATCCTGCCTGTTTCAACCGTTCTGGTCATATGCTTCTCGTTCACCAGCTTACTGATTTCAGCCCTGCACTCCCTTACCAGCTTCTTTTCCAGCTCTCTGAAAGCCTTATTTCTTTCTTCGCTGCTTTCAAAGGTCTGCTCCATCAGCTCCGGACTGCCTCCAAGCTCGCTTATTCTCTCTTTTTGGGTTACTGTAAAGCTCTCCATATAAGAAAATACCTCCATCTGTCTTTACCAATATTATACCATTGCCAATATTGTGCTGATAAAAATATTTATACCATTTATGGTAACATCTTTAG
>JBJESZ010000030.1:2106-4206 GCA_051883055.1 Emergencia sp. | reverse complement strand
GTCTGACTCGGAAGTCTGGCATCTATCTCAAGTACACGCATCTGTCCCTTATGGTGAATTACTTCCACATCCATGATGCCTCTGAGACCGAGCACCTCTGCAAGCTTAACTCCGATGTCATCCAGTTCCTTTTCCTCTTCAGCCGTAATGTCTACAGGTGCACTCACTCTACAGCAGTCGTAGGCATCGTCCATGTGGATTTTTGTAACCTCGTAAGTCCTGTAATTGCCCGGACATCCGATAACCTCAATTGAATATGAAGGTCCGGTCAGATATTCCTGAATCACCCAGCTGTCCGGATTATCGCAGGCTGCAAGGAACTTTTCCACATCCTCAGCGGTTTCCGCATACTGCACATGCTTGGATCCGCTTTCACCTGAAGGCTTGATTATGTAAGGTGCCTCACCCTCCGGATAATACCGTGGTGCAGGTATGTTATGCTCTGCAAAGAGCCTGTCAGATTTAATTTTACTGCAGCTGATTTCGTATGCATCTCTGTCAAAAGCCAGCTTCAGGTTTCTCTCATCACAGATTGAGCATATTGCCTTCAGAAGCTCCGCGTTCTCATTTGCAGGCAGCACAAAATCCGCCTCTTCCATGGCCTCAATCGCCTCTCTGTCTCGTCTGATAACGTCAGAAACAACGAACCGGTCGGCTAATGAGCCGGCCAGCGCGTCAGGATTAATATCTATCAGAAGGCTTTCGTAGCCGCACTGGGAGCACAGGAGGACAGCCTCCAGCCCCTGCAGCTTACCGCCTATAATAGCAACTTTCTTCCTCATATTCTTCTCCTATTTTGCCAGAAATTCCTTGTACTCGTCAGTGGTTGCGATTCTCAGTCCCATGCCGTTCAGAATGGAGGCAGCTTCTTCAACAGTTCTTCCGCCCTCATCCACGTCCATGGTGTTGTGGGCAACCCCCATAAATCCCGACCTTGGCGGAATGATTGATGTAATCAGGTTGGCACCTGCATTAATACGGTCCTTAAGACCGGAGATTCCATCAACATCCAGGGAAGCAGGTATCAGGGCATTCGGATACAGGTGTCTCATCAGGGCTATGATAACCAGTTCCTTCAGGCGGTCAGGTTCTGCGTGATTTTCCATAGGGCTTCCCTCCTGTGGAACAAAACTCATTACTCTCACCTGTCTGGCACCTATCTCTCCCATAATCATCAGTGAATCAGCGATATCCTCATCGCTTTCACCTACACCGGCAAGAAGACCTTCTTCAACATACATGCCCTTTTCCTTTGCATACAGCTTTGCATGCATTCTCTCATCGTAGGACTGGCCTACTCTCAGCCTGTCAAACAGTTCCCTGTTATGTGTCTCCTGATACAGAGCAAAGAAGTCACAGCCTGCATCTGCCAGATTATCGATTACTCTGTCAGAAATCACACCCGGTGAAATCATCACCGGTGTGTCTTTACCTGTTTTGATCTCGCGGATGAGAGAGCATACAGAGGCGAAATCCTCCCTGATGTACTCCGGATCCTCACCCATGGTCAGATCTATAAGGTTTACTCCTGACTGTATGAGAGCCTCAGCTGTGGCGATTATCTCGTCGTGGTTCTTCCTGTATCTTTCAATATTGTTTGAATTCCTGTAATAGCAGAAGTTGCAGTTGTTCCTGCAGTAGGTTGTGAAATACACAAATCCGTAGGCAAAAATCTTGTCCCCCTGTATTTCAGTTCTGATATTTCTTGCACTTTCAAAGAGCTTATCCAGCTTGTCCCGATCATTAGTGCTTAGGTATTCCAGTATCTCTTCTCGATTCATAGATGTCTTTTCCTTTAATGTCGCTTTTCTTAAATTTGTGTCTCATTCCGATTTTTTAAAATGACATAGCAAGCATGTATTCATCCTGAAAATCGCTTCGGCTTGCAAGTTCAATATGCTGAATGTCTCTGGCTGCCGCCTCTGATATCTCTACTGATTTTTCAGACAGCAGCATCATGGATGCTCCGATTCCTGCGGAATTTCCCAGAGAATATATTTTCTCCTCTGGAACTGCAGGAAGAAGTCCAAGGGATATAGCACTGCTGTTTCTTATATAGCTTCCGAAAGCTCCTGCAATGGAAACCTTCTCAAGAGTCTC
>JBJESZ010000030.1:0-2006 GCA_051883055.1 Emergencia sp. | reverse complement strand
CTCTTGTTTACGATTCCTGTTCTGATAAGCTCGCCCACTGCGTCGATTATTCCGGAGCCGCATATTCCGACAGGTTCAACGTCTCCGATGGTTTTGATGCTTACACCATCATCAGTGATGTCAACCCTTTCTATGGCGCCACGCGCCGCACGCATACCCTGGCGAATGGAGCTTCCCTCAAAGGCAGGTCCCGCAGCCGTCGAACATGCACATGCTCTGCCGTTCCCGCTCAAAACAATCTCGCCGTTTGTACCTATATCGATAAACAGGTGTCCGCAGTTTTTATCCATGATATCCGTGGTGATTATTCCCGCGGTGATATCCGAGCCGATATGACCTGCGATATTAGCTGACAGGTAAACGGAAGCATCGCGGTTTCCCACAAGCTTAAGCTGTGCCGCGTCGCAGACAGTTCCGTCTGTAAACACCGGTGTAAAAGGTGCCACAGCCAGCTGCGCCGGATCCACTCCCAGGAAAATATGGCTCATGGTTGTGTTTCCAACCACAGCATATTCGTATATGTTCTCTGCAGCTACACCGTTTTCCTCGCACAGCTCCAGCACGTACCTG
This sequence comes from Emergencia sp., assembly GCA_051883055.1. GTDB lineage: Bacteria > Bacillota > Clostridia > Peptostreptococcales > Anaerovoracaceae > Senimuribacter. The sequence continues at coordinate 1,436 of JBJESZ010000030.1, read as the reverse complement.
TTTATTGCATCGATCAGGACGCCGTGGATAATGTCCAGATTGCCCGCTTCCTCGCCTGCAAAGTTTATTCTTGATATTACGTCTGCTCCGTATGTTCCCTGAGGGTTGGTTGCCGCATTGATGCCCGCCATTTCTCCGCTCGCAAGGTTCCAAAGCATAATTACAACTGTGGTCGTACCGATGTCAACAGCCACACCGTAGCATTCTTCACTGGTGTCACCCGCTTCGATGTCAATCATGCGTCCCCTCTGCAGGGTTACCGTAACGTCACTGCAGTCTTTCAGGATCTCAGGGATTTTCTTCAGAGTATCAAAACTCACTCCGCTGATTTCATCTGTCAGTTTATCCTGAATCCTTGTAACGTCGTCTTTCTGACAGTCTATAACCGCCTTGTCAACAGTTATGTATCTCTTGACCGTTTTCTGGGACGGCTCGAACCATTCAGGCAGCCTTACCAGCTTTTTCTTTCTGGAAGCTGTAGTCTCTGATTCTGGCATTTCTATTACCATGCCGTCCATTGCCGCTGTACAGCAGGCAAGTCTGTATCCTGCATCAATTTCATCATCAGTCAGTTCATAGTGATGATCTTCCGAAGCAGGCACCGGTCCATCTATTATTTTAATCTTACATTTACCGCACACACCTGCACCGGCGCAGTTTCCGTCAATGTTTACGCCTGCAGCTGCTGCGGCCTGCAAGATGGTCTGTTCACCTTCAATTTTGTATTCTATATTCTGTGGTAAAAATGTAATCATTTTATTTTTCCTCCGCCTTTTCCATTTCGGCTCTTATAGCGCAGAACTTACATCCTGCTGAGTTTCCGCGGCACTGCATGCATGCCACGTCAGCCTTAATATCATTTCGATTAAGTACCAGATACAGTCCTGTACAGGTTTTCTGCGGAATCATCAGTCCGCTGTCCTTTACCCATACGTCAATCAGATCTGCGTCCAGCAGGTTCATGAATTTCTTCGATTCTATAACAGGCATACCGAAGTATCCCGGACCGAACTCCTCTGACAGATACAGTTCTCTTTCCGGAAATCTGTCCTTCAGATCCTTTTCCAGAAAACCGTGTTTCAGTTCTGCAATTCCGGCATCCACATAGGAAGTTCCCCAGATATCTGCGTACAGAAAATCCATTATCTGTTCTTCACTTGGGAACAGGCACTCTCCTACTGTCAGAACATAGAAATATACGCCTTCAACTACTCCCTCCGGCATCTGGGAGAAGTAGTTACACTGTATTTCCTGTCCTTCTGCTTCAATTTTTCCGCCACGAAAAACCTCCGGGCCATAGTATGATACTACTGCTTTTATGTCAATTCCGTCAAGTCCGTTTTCTCTGACATCGTAAGCCATCTGCATCATGCGCTGGTGTTTCTTTCTGTCCAGATCGAATCCACAGGTCTGGATAAACCGTTCCAGGGCAGAAG
>JBJESZ010000029.1:0-14873 GCA_051883055.1 Emergencia sp. | reverse complement strand
TAAGGACCTGTACTTCTTGCGTGAATCTTATCATCTACCAGATGGTGAAGCTTCAGCATGTACATGTAGCCTACAGTTACAGGATTATCGAACCATTCTCCGGTTCTGCCGTCTCTAAGTCTTAATTTACCTGTCTCGGAATATCCACAGTCAACCAGCATTTCGCGGATATCCTTTTCATTGGCTCCATCGAATACAGGAGTAGCAATGTACCAGCCCTTCTTCTTTGCAGCCAGTCCAAGATGAACTTCCAGCACCTGTCCAACGTTCATACGTGAAGGAACGCCCAGAGGATTCAGCATAACCTGCAGAGGTTCACCATTTTCCATAAACGGCATATCCTCTTCAGGAAGAATTCTGGAAACAACACCCTTGTTACCGTGTCTTCCGGCCATCTTGTCTCCAACATTCATCTTTCTCTTCGTAGCTATATAACATCTTACAAGCTTGTTTACTCCAGGAGGAAGCTCATCGCCGTTTTCTCTTGTGAAGATCTTAACGTCAACAACGATACCGGTTTCTCCATGAGGTACTCTTAAAGATGTGTCTCTTACTTCTCTTGCCTTTTCACCGAAGATAGCTCTCAGAAGCTTCTCTTCAGCACTCAGGTCGTTTTCTCCCTTAGGAGTAACCTTACCTACCAGAATATCTGTGGAGCTTACCTCTGCACCGATTCTGATGATACCTTCTTCGTCAAGGTCTTTCAGCGCATCTTCTCCAACGTTTGGAATATCTCTTGTGATTTCTTCAGGTCCAAGCTTAGTATCTCTAGCTTCTGACTCGTACTCTACGATATGAAGTGAAGTCAGAACATCATTCATCAGAAGTCTTTCGTTAAGGATAATAGCGTCCTCATAGTTATAGCCTTCCCATGTCATGAATCCGATTAGAAGATTCTTACCTAGTGCGATTTCGCCAAGATCTGTTGAAGGTCCGTCTGCGATAACTTCTCCTTCTTCAATGTGTTCACCGTGGCTAACAATAGGTCTCTGGTTGATGCATGTACCCTGGTTGGATCTCTTGAACTTCAGCAGAGTATATTCATCTGTTTCGTTGTTGTCATCTCTTCTGATAACGATTCTTTCAGCATCTACAAACTCAACTGTACCTGTGTGTTTTGCCAGAATAACTACTCCGGAGTCTCTGGCTGCCTTATATTCCATACCTGTTCCTACGTAAGGCGCCTCTGTAACAAGCAGAGGTACAGCCTGACGCTGCATGTTTGAACCCATCAGGGCACGGTTAGCATCGTCGTTCTCCAGGAAAGGAATCATTGCTGTCGCAACTGATACTACCTGCTTAGGTGAAATATCCATCATATCCACAGCTTCTCTTGGGAACATGGCGATTTCACCGCCTACTCCTCTTGCTGCAACCTTGGCATTGACAAAGTGGCCTTCTTCATCCAGCGGTTCATTTGCCTGTGCTACGATCAGAAGTTCCTCTTCATCTGCTGTAATATACTTAACTTCGTCTGTTACGATACCTGTTTCTTTATCTACGATTCTATATGGAGTCTCGATGAATCCGTATTCGTCAATTACGCCATATGTGGTCAATGAACCGATCAGTCCGATGTTAGGTCCTTCTGGAGTCTCGATAGGACACATTCTTCCATAATGAGAGTGATGAACGTCTCTAACTTCGAATCCGGCTCTTTCTCTTGACAGACCTCCTGGTCCCAGTGCTGAAAGTCTTCTCTTGTGAGTCAGCTCGGAAAGAGGATTGTTCTGGTCCATGAACTGTGATAACTGTGAGCTTCCAAAGAATTCCTTGATTGCTGCAGTTACCGGTCTGATATTCATAAGTGTCTGAGGAGTTGTCATTTCCATATCCTGAATAGTCATTCTTTCCTTAACAACTCGTTCCATTCTTGCAAGACCAATTCTGAACTGGTTCTGAAGAAGTTCTCCGACAGTTCTTAATCTTCTGTTTCCAAGGTGGTCGATATCATCAGTATTTCCTAGTCCATAGTTCAGGTTCAGGATATAGCTTACTGATGCAATAATATCTTCCATTATAATATGCTTAGGTGAAAGATCATTCTTTCTTGCGACCAGCTGTTCCTTTAACTCGTCTGCATTTTCACACTGCTGAAGGATTTCCATAAGAACCGGATAAAACACTCTCTTGGCAATCTTCAAATCAGAAGTGTCAAATTCAACATACTGGTCAAGGTCTACGAATCTGTTACCGATTACTTTTGTAACCTTAGTTTCGTCATCCTTACCATAAACCATAACGTATTCCACGCCCGCATTTTCAATCTGTCTTGCTAGTACTGAATTAATTGCTCCGCCTGCCTCAACAAGGATTTCTCCTGTATTAGGATCGATAACATCCTCAGCAGCTACAGTATCAACTAATCTGTTGAAAAGACCCAGCTTCTGGTTGTATTTGTATCTTCCTACCTTCGCAAGGTCGTATCTCTTAGCATCAAAAAATAGGGAATTAAGCAGAGACTTTGCACTCTCAACTGTCGGAGGTTCACCCGGTCTCAGCTTCTTGTATATTTCTTTTAATCCGCTTTCCACATCGGTTGTAGGATCCTTTTCCAATGTCTTTAACAGTCTTGGATCATCACCGAAAAGCTGAATAATTTCCTCATTGCTTCCGATTCCCAGCGCACGAAGTAATGTAGTAAGCGGCTGTTTTCTTGTTCTGTCCACTCTAACAGAGATAATCTCATTGGAGTCGGTCTCATACTCTAACCATGCTCCTCTGTTAGGGATTATCTGTGTTGAATATAGTTTTCTGTTAGATTTATCTGTCTCAACGCCAAAGTAAGGTCCAGGGGATCTAACCAGCTGAGTTACAATAACTCTTTCAGCGCCATTGTAGATAAATGTTCCCTTCTCTGTCATAAGAGGGAAATTACCCATGAACACTTCCTGTTCCTTTACTTCTCCTGTTTCTTTATTTACGAGTCTTACTTTTACTCTCAAAGGAGCTTCGTATGTTACGTCTCTCTCCTTGCATTCTTCCTGTCCATATTTTGGAGTATCACTTAGTGAATAATCCAGGAATTCCAAAATTAAATTATCCGAATAATCCTTTATAGGGGAGATATCTTCGAAGACTTCTCTCAGACCTTCCTCCAGGAACCATTCGTAGGATTTAGTCTGAATATCAATCAAATTAGGCATTGTGCCGACTTCATTGATTTTTGAGAATGTCATACGTTCTTTTCTACCTACTTTTATAGGCTTTGGCATATTCATCACTCCTTATTTCTTAACAGTTTACATTTGCGTGGCAGTCTAATATGTTAGCATCTTTTTGTCAATCTGTCAATAGATTTGGAAAATTTTTTCTAAAGAAAAAGACCGTCTGTAAAGACGGTCTCAAATGTCAATCTCGACAATCTGTCAGAAACTATTTAAGTTCTACAGTTGCTCCAACTTCTTCTAACTGAGCCTTGATAGCATCAGCTTCAGCCTTTTCGATTCCTTCCTTAACGTTTGAAGGAGCTCCGTCTACTAGAGCCTTAGCTTCCTTTAGACCTAAGCCAGTAAGTTCTCTAACTGCCTTGATAACCTTAATCTTTTCAGCACCTGCTGCAGCAAGAACTACAGTGAATTCAGTCTGTTCTTCTTCTGCTGCGCCTGCAACTGCACCTGCAACTGCTACTGGAGCTGCTGCTGATACGCCGAATTCTTCTTCGCAAGCTTTAACTAATTCGTTTAATTCTAAAACTGTCATCGCTTTGATAGCTTCAATGATCTGATTCTTATCCATTTTATTTTCTCCTTTTTTTATTTCTTGTTTTCAATTTTTAATTTAGCGGCTTATGCCGTTACTATGATTTGATTATGCTTCCTTTTCATCAGCAATTGCCTGAAGGGTTCTGACAAACTTGCTGACAGGTGACTGGATGCTTCCCATGAACTTAGCAATAAGAACATCTCTTGATGGAATTTCTGCAATCTGTTCGATTCCTGCCTTATCATAGAATTCTCCTTCTACGATACCTGCTTTGAATTCCATTTTCTTGTATTCTTTAATGATTTCGTTAAGAGTTCTTGCCGGAGCTGTAGCATCTTCTGAACTGATAGCGATAGCGCTTGGTCCTTCAAGAACGTCTGCTAGAGGAGCAAAAGCTGTTCCTTCGATAGCTCTCTTCATTAAAGTGTTTTTGTATACTGTGTAATCAACGTTTGCTTCTCTCAGCTTTTTTCTCATTGCGTCAGCCTGCTCTACAGTAATTCCCATGTAGTCAATTACTACTACTGACTGAGCTGTTTCCAATTTAGCTTTGATTTCGTCGATAATAACCTGTTTCTGCTTTTTTGCTTCTACTGACATTAAATTTATCTCCTTTCTGTAGAGCAGTACATGCTCCACGAATGTGGTACTCAATAAAACAACCCTGCCGGTAGACAGGGTCAATATCTATATATTGTACCTCGGCGGGAAATTAAGTCCTGAGACACCCGCTGTCTACGGTTAAATTTCTAATTTGTACTTGTCGGATTAGCCAAGAACTGCTGGATTAATTTTTACTCCAGGTCCCATTGTTGATGCAACTGTAACGCTTCTCAGATACTGACCTTTTGCAGTAGCCGGTTTAGCCTTAATGATTGCTTCCATAAGAGCTCTGAAGTTTTCTTCAAGCTTTTCTGGACCAAATGAAGCCTTTCCGATTGGTGTGTGGATAATGTTCTGCTTGTCAAGACGGTACTCAACTTTACCGGCTTTGATTTCTGCAAGAGCTTTTTCAATATCCATTGTTACTGTACCTGATTTAGGGTTAGGCATTAAACCCTTAGGTCCCAGAATCTTACCAAGACGACCTACAACACCCATCATGTCCGGAGTTGCTACTACTACGTCGAAATCAAACCAGTTTTCTGACTGAATCTTCTGAGCCATTTCTTCAGCTCCAACGTAATCTGCGCCAGCCTTTTCAGCTTCCTCAGCTTTCGGTCCCTTAGCAAATACTAATACCTTTACACTCTTACCAGTTCCGTGTGGAAGTACGATGGCACCTCTAACCTGCTGGTCTGCGTGTCTTCCGTCTACGCCAAGTCTAGCGTGAACTTCGATAGTTTCATCAAACTTTGCTCTTGAAGTTTCGCAAGCTAACTTCATAGCTTCGCTTACTTCGTGCAGCTGTGATTTGTCAAATTTTTCTGCTACAGCTTTGTAGCCTTTACCTCTTTTAGGCATGTTCTTTTACCTCCTTGTGGTGTTAACGACAAGATCTGCTATGCAAATCTCAGTCTCCCATCTCATTAGTCTTCAACAACGATTCCCATACTTCTTGCAGTTCCCTTGATCATATCTGTAGCTGCTTCAAGGCTTGCTGCATTTAAGTCTGGCATTTTAGTTTTAGCGATTTCTTCAACCTGTGCATAAGTCAGAGTAGCAACCTTTTTCTTGTTAGGTTCTCCTGATGCTGCATCCAGTCCAGCGGCTTTCTTTAGAAGTACTGCTGCAGGTGGAGTCTTTGTAACAAATGTGAATGATCTGTCAGCATATACAGTGATTACTACAGGAATAATCATTCCCGGCTGATCCTGTGTTCTAGCATTGAACTGCTTACAGAAATCCATAATGTTAACACCCTTCTGACCTAGTGCAGGACCTACTGGTGGTGCTGGAGTAGCATTTCCGGCTGCAATCTGAAGTTTGATATATCCTTCAACTTTCTTAGCCATTTTCCAATCTCCTTTCTCTATAGCCTACTATAGTTTGTCTACCTGTGCGAATTCCAGTTCTACAGGTGTATCTCTACCGAACATTGAAACCTTAACGGTCAGCAGCTGTTTCTCAGGGCTGATTTCAAGAACCTCACCCATGAAGCTCTCAAACGGACCACTGATAACCTTAACTGTATCGCCGACTTCAACATCCAGATCGATGTAAACCTTTTCTATTCCCATTCTGGCTACTTCTTCGTCAGTCAGCGGAATAGGGTCGGAGCCATGTCCCACAAATCCTGTTACTCCCTGAGTATTTCTTACCAGGTACCAGGATTCGTTAGTAACAATCATCTTTATTATTACATAACTCGGAAACATTTTCCTCGTTCTAATCTTACGTTTGCCGTCCTTAATTTCAATACGGTCTTCTGTAGGTACGATGATGTCCAAGATTAAATCCTGCATTCCACGGTTCTCGACCATCTTTTCGATATTCACTTTTACCTTGTTTTCGTGACCCGAATATGTGTGTACTACGTACCACTTTGCCTGGCCATCGCCTCTGATTCCCTCTCCCTGAATAGGAGAAGCAGTATTTCTGTTTTCAATATCAGACATTTTCAGTACCTTCTCTTCTATATTAGTTCAGGGTAATACCCAAAACTGCTTTCAAAGCAGCTAATACACCGGTATCGATTAGCCAAAATCCTAACGCGAAAACAGCGCATGTGGCGATTACTACTCCAGTAAAAGTGCCCAATTCTTTTCTTGTAGGCCATACAACCTTAGACATTTCAATCTTTACGCCCTTCAGGTATTCCTTCAGACCGCCGCTCTTCTTTGCCTTGGCTGCATTTTTCTTTGCCTGGTCTTTACTTGCCATAATCGTTTCTCCTTATTTTGTCTCTTTGTGAAGAGTTTCCTTTTTGCAGAACTTGCAATACTTCTTTAGTTCGATACGATCCGGATCGTTCTTCTTGTTTTTCATAGTATTGTAGTTTCTCTGCTTGCACTCTGTGCATGCTAATGTAACCTTTACTCTCATTCGGTAATCCTCCGTTTTCAACTCAAAATTCAGACCCAGATTTTTCTAGCTCTGTCTATAGTAATCATAAAGTTGCTTAATAAGTATACGACATTGAAATGTCAATGTCAACAGCTTTTTTGCTATTATACTGCGTTTATTCTGCCTTTACCCATGAAGCTTCATCAGAAAAAAGAACAAACTTATCTCTTATTTCCACATAGCCGCCCCTGATACTGGCTACTCTTGTTGTTCCGTCCTTTTCGGTTACACGCACCCTGCCTTCATCACTCAGCAGCTTGCAGCACCACAGACGACCGGGAAGAAAGCCCTCCTCACCATCAGTGGTGGTACAAACCAGAGACACAATCTCTCCTTCATAAAAAAGCTCCGATGGTGTTATTATCTCCATCTGAACACATGCACTCATACTACTCACCCTTTGATGCCTTGTATTTTTCCACGACCTCGTCTATTCCGCCTGCAAACAGGAACATGGATTCAGGAATATCATCGTGAAGACCGTCAAGGATTTCCTTGAATCCTCTTACTGTCTCCCTGATCGGTACATATCTTCCTTCCATTCCTGTAAACTGTTCTGCCACACTGAAAGGCTGTGATAAAAATCTCTGTATCTTGCGGGCACGCGCAACAGTCAGTTTATCTTCTTCTGACAGTTCATCCATACCGAGTATAGCAATGATATCCTGAAGATCTTTATATTTCTGAAGTACCTCCTGGACTCTTCTGGCAGTTTCATAATGTTCTTCACCCACAATAAGAGGATCCAGTATTCTCGATGACGACTCCAGCGGGTCAACGGCAGGATAGATTCCCAGCTCGGTTATCGCTCTGGACAGTACAGTGGTCGCATCCAGGTGTGCGAAGGTAGTTGCCGGAGCGGGGTCAGTCAGGTCATCGGCCGGAACATAGACCGCCTGAACCGAGGTAATTGAACCGTCCTTTGTCGATGTGATTCGTTCCTGCAGAGCACCCATTTCTGTTGCCAGTGTAGGCTGATATCCAACCGCTGACGGAACGCGTCCAAGCAGTGCAGATACCTCGGATCCTGCCTGGGTAAATCTGAAAATGTTGTCTATGAACAGAAGAACATCCTGTTTTTCTTTATCTCTGAAATGCTCTGCCATGGTAAGCCCTGTCAGCGCAACTCTCATTCTCGCTCCAGGCGGTTCGTTCATCTGTCCGAATACCATCGCAGTCTTTTTCAGTACTCCTGACTCTGTCATTTCATTGTACAGGTCATTTCCTTCTCTGGTTCTTTCACCTACACCTGCAAATACGGATATACCTCCATGTTCTGTAGCGATGTTGTTAATAAGCTCCTGAATGAGAACAGTCTTTCCGACGCCTGCACCACCAAACAGCCCAACCTTTCCGCCCTTTGTATACGGTGCGATCAGGTCAATAACCTTTATGCCTGTTTCAAAAATCTGAGAATTTGTATCCTGGTCTTCGAATTTTGGTGCAGCTTTGTGAATGGAACTGAACTCCTTAGCATCAACCGGACCTTTTTCATCGATAGGTTCACCAAGTACATTGAACAGTCTTCCAAGTACCTCCTGACCTACGGGAACGGTTATCGGAGCTCCCGTGTCAACAGCTTCCATGCCTCTTGAGATTCCATCTGTTGAAGAAAGAGCCACACATCTTACCTGATCGTCTCCGATATGCTGCGCAACCTCTGCAACTATTGTTCTGTCATCCATCTTTATATGAATGGCATTTAGAAGCTCCGGTAGTTCTTCAGGTTCAAACTTTACATCTATTACATGTCCGATAATCTGGTGTATTATTCCTTTATTCAATTATCTATACCTCTTTTCTATTATCTCTGTGCCTCTGATCCGGCAACAATCTCTATAATTTCGTCTGTGATTTCCGCCTGTCTTGCTCTGTTGTAATGTATCTGCAGAGCGGAAAGCATATCTCTTGCGTTATCATTGGCATTTTCCATAGCTGAACGTCTGGCAGCATGCTCACAGGTTGCCGACTCTATAGCCGCACTGTACAGCTGCAGTTCCAGATACTTCGGAATCATATAATGGAACACCTCCAGAGCAGAAGGTTCATATTCCATCTCATGAATCAGATGATCCAGGCTTGAGGCCTTATGAAAATCCTCCAGATGAAAAGGCAGCAGCTTCTTCACTACCACCTCCTGCTTCAGTGTATTGATATATGAAGTGAAGCATAGATCTATTTCGTCGATTTCACCTGAATCGTACATTTCAATCAGGGGCGCGACGACCTTCTTTGCCTCATCGAAGGTAATAGAATCAGCAGGATCATCGTGAAATACAACTACGTCATACCCTCTGCGTTCAAAGTAGTCTCTGCCCTTAGTGCCTATGGTGGCCAGCTTAACAGAGGCTTTTTCCTGAGCCAGAATATCTTCTAATGCCTTAATGATATTTGTGTTAAAGCCTCCGCAAAGTCCGTTGCTGCTTGTAATAAGCACATAGCACTTTGTTTTCACTTCCTTCTGACTGTCCACGTACTCTGCAGGTACACTTTCAGCGTAGTTCAGTGCATCTGCCATCGACTCGAATATGTCATCAAGGAATCCCTTGGAATGCTCATACACGTTCTTCGCTCTGCGCAGTTTGGATGCCGAGACAAGCTTCATAGCGTTAGTAATACGTTCCGTACTCGTTACGCTCTTAATTCTTCTCTTTATATCCTGCATCTGCTCAGCCATTTACATAACCCGCTTTCTTAAAATCAGCTATAGCTTCTGTCAGCAGTTTTTCAGTATCGGGACTCATATCGCCCGTAGCATGAATCTCTTCACCTATTTTCGGATAGTGATCATCAATATACACAAACATCTGCTTTTCAAATGACTTTATTTCAGAAACCGGAATGTCTGTCAGAAGATTGTTGATTGCAGCATAAATTATCATTACCTGGTGAGCTACATCAAGCGGTGAATACTGCCCCTGCTTGATAATCTCCATCAGTATGCGTCCATGATCCAGACGTCTCTTTGTATCAGCATCAACATCGGATCCAAACTGAGAGAAGCTCTGCAGTTCTCTGTACTGGGCAAGCATCAGCTTAATCTTTCCTGCGACCCTCTTCATAGCCTTAATCTGAGCGTTCCCTCCTACACGGGATACCGAAATACCCGCGTTAACTGCAGGGCGCTGTCCGGAGAAGAAAAGTTCTGTTTCCAGGAAAATCTGTCCGTCTGTAATGGAAATAACGTTAGTAGGAATGTATGCCGATACATCTCCTGCCTGAGTCTCAATAATCGGAAGCGCAGTGATTGAACCACCGCCAAGTTCATCCGAAAGCTTCGCCGCACGTTCAAGAAGTCTGCTGTGCAGGTAGAATACATCGCCCGGAAAAGCTTCACGTCCGGGCGGTCTTCTCAGAAGCAAAGACATTGCTCGGTACGCCACTGCATGTTTTGATAAATCGTCGTAAACGATCAGAACGTCCTTTCCCTGATACATGAAATGTTCGGCCATAGCACAGCCTGCATAAGGTGCAATATACTGAAGAGGAGCAACATCACTTGCCGTAGCACTTACTACGATGGTGTATTCCATAGCCCCCTTATTCTCCAGAACCTGAACCAGCTGTGCAACGGTTGATTTCTTCTGACCTATTGCAACATAGATACAGATAACGTCTTTACCCTTCTGATTTATGATAGTATCTACTGCAATCGCTGTTTTACCTGTCTGTCTGTCCCCGATAATAAGCTCCCTCTGCCCCTTTCCGATAGGAATCATGGCGTCGATGGCTTTGATACCTGTCTGAAGAGGTTCATCTACTGACTTTCTCTGCAACACTCCCGGAGCAGGATATTCTATGGGACGAGTCTCCCGGGTATCGATCATACCCTTGCCGTCGATTGGCTGGCCAAGGGGGTTTACAACTCTGCCGATCAAAGCTTCCCCAACGGGAACATCTACAACTGTGCCGGTCGGCTTTACGATATCACCCTCCTTGATTTCTCTGTCGGAGCCAAGAATTACTGCACCAACGTTGTCATCCTCCAGGTTAAGAGCCATACCGTATACCTCGCCCGGAAACTCCAGAAGCTCACCTGCCATGCATTTGGACAGCCCGTAAACATGGGCGATGCCGTCGCCAACCTGCATAACTCTTCCGAACTCTGATATTTCCAGCTGATTTGTGTAATTTTTTATCTGCTCCTTTATTAGACCACTGATTTCATCCGGTCTTAAGTTCATAGAGGTTTACCCTCCCTTATACATGTCTTTTATTTCTGCATACAGACGGTTCAGCCTGCTTCTGATTGATGCATCTATAAGCTTTCCGTCCGCAACGATTTTCACACCGCCTATCAGGCTGCCGTCTATAATATTGTCCAGCTTAATTTTCTTGCCAAGAAGTTTCCCTGCCTCTGTTTCAAGCTTTTTCAGCTGTTCATCGTTAATCGGTTTTGCCGAATACACAATCCCGTCAGCAAATCCTTCGGCGTCCTTCCTCAGTCTGACAAATTCCTTCAATATATCCTTATAGTTGTGAATTCGTCCTTTGTCAGACAATATGTACAGAAAGGACAGCGATTCGGTACTGATTCTGCCTTCAAATACATTTTTCAGCAGGTTCTTCTTTTTTGCAACAGAAAGAGAGGGATCTGTCAGAAGTTCATAGAATTCTTTCTCCCTCTGGAAAATTATGCTGATTTGTTCTGTTTCTTTTTCAATCTCGTCAACTCTCTCAAGTTCGACTGCTGCGTCATACAGAGCCTGACCGTAGACTTTAGATACCGTTAGCTCCATTTCTCTTCCTCAGCTTCCCTGATAATTCTGTCGACTATTTCACTCTGATTCTTGTCAGAGAGTTCTTTCTCCATTATGCGTTCAGCTGCCATAACAGCAAGGGTACCGATTTCATCCTTCAGTTCTCTCCTTGCGTTGTTCTTCTGTCTTTCGATTTCAGCCTCAGATTTCTCAATCGCTATTCTGGCCTTCTCTTTGGCATCGTCCAGAATGCTCTGTGCCTGAACTTTGGCATCGTCTTTGGCAGCTTTGATAATCTCTCTGCCTTCACTCTGATAATTCTTGATTTTCTCTTCGTAGTCCATAAGCTTCTGTTCTGCCAGACGATTGTTTTCCTCGGCTGTCTCGAACTGGGTTCTCACTTCATTTTCCCTTTCTTCCATAAAGTTATGAACCTTCTCAAAGAAGAATTTTTTCAAAATAAGAAACAAAACAAGCACAGTAATGGCCGAGAACAGCAGATTCCAGTTCAGGGCCAGTAATGGTTCATATACTGTCATGTTTCAATTGCCTCCCTGTTCTTACATTTTGCCTGTAAGAATGATTGCAATTACAAAAGTAAGTACGCCTATTGTCTCCATGATAGCCATACCAACAATCATAGCGGTCTGGATTTTTCCGCCTGCTTCAGGCTGCTTTGCAATACCTTCAAGGCCTTTTCCAAGAGCACTTCCCTGTCCCAGTGAAATGCCAAGTCCTACAATACCCATAGCCAGTGCTGCTCCAAGTGCAATTAAATTCATTTCTTTACCTCCACAAAATAAATAATGTCTTATTTTTTACTGTCATGAGCCAGCTGCCCATGACTTTCAGTTACTTTAATAGCGGTATACAGATTCAACATAGTCAGCAAAGTGAAAATGTATGTCTGAATTACCGGTTCAAACATATCAAAAAACGCGTTTATCGGCAGAACAGTTACTGCCCTCAGAAACGGAATATCACATACCAGCGAGCTCAGATACTCCATGAAGTGCATCCACAGCTCCACTACAATAAGTCCGCCAAGTATGTTTCCGAAAAGTCGAAGAGCCAGCGAAACAGGCAGAGTGCACGCTTCGATAACCTCCAGCGGGAACATAAACGGATAAGGTTCGCACATTTCCTTCAGCCTGCCCTTCAGGCCATGTGTTCTGATTGCACTGGTCTGTATGAGCAGAAAGGTCAAAGCCGCCAGAGCCGCAGTAACATTCAGGCTTGCCGTAATAGGTCTTATGCCGAATATTCCCAGACTGCTCCCCAGCAGTATGAAACCGAATATCGTCCCGATGTAGGGTGCATAGCCTCTGTTTTCCCTGCCGAGATTCTGATCACAGAACTTGTAAATCCATCCGACAATTAGTTCGGCAATTACCTGCTTGCCCTTAGGTATCTTCTGAAGTCCACTTCCGAGCCAGATTCCTAAAACAGCAAGAACTGCTGCAACAACAATTCCCCACAGCGTGCTTTCCGTTATGAAGATGCTTCCGTCGCCGAAGGAGATTATTATTCTGGCTCCCAGTTCTTCATAGCTTATCATCGGCATCCTCCTTTCCTACAATACGCAGTGCCATTACAACTGGCATCAGTACTATGCTGATAACATATCCTATCAGCGGTATCATACCAAGTCTGCAGCATGCCACTGCTGTTATTCCATATATTATAAACCTGCTCAAGTGTATAAGGTATCCCCGAAATACAGTCTTTTTCTGACTCATTAACCTGATAACAGGCTTTAGCAGATATATATTTACAGCAATTGTCACAGCACCTATTGCTGCACCTGCTATAAAAAGCATACTATTTGCCATCAAATACCTCATTGATTGCAGATACCGCATTGGTCATGCTGTCCATATCTGCAGCGACAATTGACACATAATAATCTCCTGTCGAGTAACAGATTGCACTGTCAGGTATACCGGTAACATTTTTCTTCTTGATATCCCATGACGGCATGCCGTCCAGCTGCATTTTTATCAGTTTTCTGATTTCCTTGCTTGAAAAGTTGGTTTCAACGTTATCTTCAATGGAATTCAGAATGCCGGTGTATTTTGTCAGCAGAGTCTTACTGGAGAGCATTTTCTTCAGAATGGCTGTCATCACCTGCTGCTGATTTCTGTTTCTCTGCATGTCTCCATCTACGAAGGAATGTCTTTCTCGGGCGAAAGCAAGTGCGCTCGCTCCGTCCAGATGATTTGTTCCCTCATAGAATGTAAGTCCGTCAAGTCCGGCCATATGCATTCCTGATGTGGTGAACGTGTACTCTGACTCGACATCTATTCCGTCAATCGCATCTACCAGCTTCATCACAGTAGAATAGTTGACTTTTACATAATAGTTGATATTGATTCCCAGCAGGTCTTCCACAGCTCCGATACTTTCACCTACACCATAAAGTCCCGCATGTGTCAGCTTATCCTGTGCACCGTCTTTACCTCTCAGAGAAATCAGTGTATCTCTAGGTACAGAAGTAAGCAGAACCTTATG
The DNA here is from genome assembly GCA_051883055.1 of Emergencia sp. GTDB lineage: Bacteria > Bacillota > Clostridia > Peptostreptococcales > Anaerovoracaceae > Senimuribacter. Next base: position 951 of record JBJESZ010000029.1, on the reverse strand, counting down.
AGTCTGAGGATTAACTGTTACAATCATATTAACATCAGAACGTGATACCTCATCGATGCTTCCGCTGGTATCCAGACCGCTTATGAATACATTGAACGGTTCTTTCGTTACATTAACTGATTTACTGCTGCTTACAGCTTCTGTTCTCACTTTAATTTCATAGAGAATACGAGTTTCATCCTGGAATCCGTCCAGTCCCTCACACACAACTGTATAGTGGCCTTCGCTGAGGAGCGCGATTTTATCAGAATCATACAGCAGATTGTTTCCTATCTCTGAAAGCTTCTCTATTTTGTTGAATTCGACCTTAGCTTTTTTAGTCAGCTTTTCTCTTGCAGACTCGTACTCAACTTCTTCCGTCGCCAGAGTATCAACAGTCAGACCCTCAATGTCACCTATTTCCTCATATGAAGATTCACTGTTTACTATTACATAATATGTTTCTGTGCTTCCCCCTATATTCGTTATTTTGGAGAAGAAGCTCATCGTTCCCGTTAAATACACTATTCCTACTCCATAGCAGAGCATAAATATTATGGAGAAGAAGAGTGCAGCCTTCTTTCTCGAGATTTTGAAAGCTTTTATAGATAGTACAGGGAACGTCAGCAGAAACAGCACTCCCACACCGGCTGCAACCTTCCACAGAAGGTCAAAAGGCAGCAGGTTCGCATAAGCCAGTACGCCCAGAAACGCAGCGGTAACCAGGAAGTAAATTGCAGCCCATACCTTCGTAAACTTTTTGAACCTGTTCTCTCTTGCTTCGTATCTATCACTTCTCATATTCTTTCCCTCTTGTATCATTTTGTGTTCTAAAAAAGGCACAAACCCGTTTACTATTTTACCCCTTTTTTCCATGAACGTCAATAATTCTTGTCTGCACGGAAAATACGTGTACTCAAAAAGACGAGTTCGTGCGAACTCGTCTTTAATGTTAAGTCTTAATTGAAATCT
>JBJESZ010000028.1:0-15143 GCA_051883055.1 Emergencia sp. | reverse complement strand
CCGAAGATCACCTTCTTCCGTTTGAGACACCCGGCAGAACCGAGTGTCCAGGATTGTAGACAAAGTCTCTGTAATCTGTTTATATTTACCAGGTAAACGCTTACCAGGCAAACTGCTGTAAATCCTTCGCAAGTTCAACTAATGTTTTCTCAGTCCCAAATTTAAGTTTAGATTTTAGAAAGTCTTTTCTTTGCATAAACAGATATATATATGCATTTGCCTGAATCACGATATTTTTTATGCATTCAGCCGCGATTTGCCTGAATTTGAATCTTTATACTTAGAATCGGCCGCGAAGAACCTCTGGATGAAGCTCCCATGCATCATGAATTGGTTTTGATGAAGAAAGAAATCGACATAAATGGAATTCATTGACAGCTTTTTTCGTCGAGATTTTTGAAGGCTTGAGATGTATATGTGTATTAATCGTTGAAACTAAATATTTTTGAAATAATTATACTAAAATATGAATTTTTATTATTTTATCCATATCCTAGATTCCGCTGTTGAAAGGGCTCGCGCCTGTTTTCTTCAGAAAGCTGCTGAATTCAGGCAAATCGCTCACTTTACCATAAAAAAAACAGCTCATTCAGGCAAACCTCGGTGCTACACGCGAGACTGTGAGGAATCTTTACCCACATCTCCCTTAGAAGTAATGCTGATGTGGGTAAACTATGAATATCTTCATGCCTTACACAGGCATTAGTCAATCGGATTCTTCACCTTTTATAGAGAAGTTGGAATTATTTCATAAAAAAATCAAAATTGTGCCAGATTTGATAGACACCATATGACAGCATAGTCATTCATCAAGCAGGACTTGACTGGCATGATACAATGAAAAAAACAATTATTAATCTACTTTTAATGTAAACCACCTTTTTCCTTAATTTTCTAGTAGTACTATGTAACTACAGTAAAGGAAAACAATGAAAATGAGGAAAGGAAAGGTAAAAAGATGGAGATTTTAGAAAAGGTTGAAAAAATCAGAGAAAAAACAGGAGTAAGCTACGAAGAGGCAAAGAATGCACTGGAAGCATCAGGCGGAGACATTCTGGATGCAATCGTACTTCTGGAAAATCAGGGTAAAATCAGCAAGCCTGAGATGCAGGTATATACAACAGGCAGACAGGACTCAAGTGAAGAGTTCAAAGAAGCTGCAGAGGAATGCAAGAAGAACAGCGAAAAGAAACATAACGGTGTAATCAAAAGCTTTTTCGCATGGTGCAGCAAGATGATCAAGAAGAGCTGTGAAAACTTCTTCATCATCTCAAGAGATGGTGAACATATGGCAACTATACCGGTTCTTGTACTGGTACTTCTGCTGATATTTGCATTCTGGGTTGTAGTACCGCTGCTGATTGTAGGCTTGTTCTTTGGATTCAGATACTCTTTCAAGGGTGAGATTACCAGAGCGGTAGACGTGAATACCGCCTGTGAGAAGGCGGCTGAAGCCTGCGAAACTGTTAAGAGTGAATTCACAAAGAAGAGTGAATAAATCTATACGAAGAAAAAAGACAAATACAAATAAAGGAGATACTCGTGGCAGTAAAGATTTTATTAATTGAGGATGAAGAGAAAATAGCCAGATTTACAGAGCTTGAACTGATGCACGAAGGCTACGAAGTTGAGAAAGCTTTTGACGGCAGAACCGGACTTGAGCGTGCTGAAAGTGGAGACTTTGATCTGGTGTTGCTGGATATCATGCTCCCTGAGCTAAGCGGCCTGGAGGTTCTGCGCCGTCTTCGCAGAACCAGCGACGTTCCCGTGATCATGCTTACAGCAAGAGATGCAGTAATGGATAAGGTTTCAGGCCTGGATGCAGGGGCTGACGACTATATCACCAAACCTTTTGCCATTGAAGAGCTTCTCGCGAGAATCCGGGTCATCTTCAAGAAGAAGGCTAAGGGCGAACGTGAAACTCACAGGCTGGAGGCCAAAGGAGTTATTATGGATCTTGATCGCCACGAGGTTACATACAAGGGAGAGGTCATCGAGCTTAACCACAGGGAATACGAGCTGGTTAAGACTCTGATGGAAAATAAAAACTATGTTATGAATCGTGAACAGCTTATGAACGATGTGTGCGGCTACAATTACGTAGGCGAAAGCAATGTCATAGATGTTTACGTAAGATACATACGAGCAAAAATAGATGATCACTTTAAAATCAAATTCATCACGACTGTACGCGGTGTAGGCTATGCAATCAAAGACGAGTAAGACACAGAACGACAAAACGCAAACAAGTGAGCGCAATGTTAAGATGACTTCCATAGCGCGCAGAATTAATATGGAGTACTGGCTGAAGCAGTTTTCAAACTTTCTTGTGCTGGATCTGGTCATTGTCATTCTGGCAGCTTTGATTTTCTTCTTCTGGAGAGAGGGCATGGTGCCCGAGGGAGACACAGTTCTGGACCGTTTCTTCAGAGGTCAAAGCGTTCAAAGCCTGGAATATGTTATTACAACAGCTAAAGGACTTACACTGGCCTATCGTCCGGCACTGCTTATTCCTATGTTCAGGCTTCCGGCAATAATAGTACTGATTGTTGAAGCTTTGATGCTGATTGGCGAGCTGGCAGGTGCAGGCAGAGTAAGACGCCATATGAAGCCTTTGTACGATATGGCTGTGAAAATGGATGAGGTTGCAAGAGCGCCTTTCTCTATGGAGAAGATGGAGAATATAGAGCAGGCCATCTCCAGCGTAAACACGGATATGCCTGACGCCAGGGTAAAAACAGGTGATAAGGATCTGAGAAGTCTGGAAATTGCCATCAACAATCTTATTGAGCGCATGAGGGAAAGCCACAAGCAGCAGGAACGCTTTGTTTCAGATGCTTCTCATGAGCTGCGTACACCTATTGCTGTAATCCAGGGATATGTCAATATGCTGGATCGCTGGGGAAAAACGGATGAGCAGATTCTGGATGAGTCTATAGAGGCTTTGAAAAATGAGTCAGAGCACATGAAAAACCTGGTTGAGCAGCTTTTGTTTCTGGCCCGGGGGGATAGCGGCAGGAATACGCTGCAGTTTGAAGACTTTGATCTGACGGAGGTTGTGAGGGATGTGTACGATGAATCGGTAATGATCGATGAAGAGCATCGCTACCAGCTGCAGGCAGATGAGCCTGTAGTTGTTCATGGCGACATGGCCATGATCAAGCAGTCCATGAGGATAATGATTCAGAATGCATCAAAGTATTCGAACAAGGGTGATACTATTATTATCGGCAGCAGATACGCTGATGACCGCCCGGCATACGTCGTACAGGATGAGGGTATTGGAATGGGACAGTCTGAGGTTATCCATGTATTCGAAAGGTTTTACAGATTCGATGGCGCGCGAAACAGCGCCGAGGGGGGAACGGGTCTGGGTCTGTCCATAGCAAAATGGATAGTAGATGCACATAATGGTGAGATAGAAATTTTATCAAGGCCGGAGTTCGGCACAAGATTTACAGTAAAATTAAACAGATGATTAACAGTTCCAGGCAACCGGAAAAAGGCTGCCTGGAATTCTTTTATTACTTGATTTCTCCTGCCCATTTGAATGCATATTTTGCAGTGATTACTGCAATAATCTCATTGATAATGGCTGCTGCGACGATTGTACCCGACACAATTGCCGCAAGTGATGGATCAAAGGAGGACAGGGTTGATGCTGCGATTCCCGTGAATACCAGAGAAACACCTGAATGAGGAAGCAGGGTAAAGCCGAGATATTTTGTAACAACAGGCGGAGCCTTTGTAAGCCTTCCTCCAATATAGGCGCCACCGATCTTCCCGATAGCTCTGGACAGAATATAAACAAAAGTAAATAATCCTGCACCGGCAATCAGTCTGTAATCCAGCGGCATGCCGAGGTTTACAATCACAAGAACAAGGGACAGGTTCAGAATCGGATTATACAGCCTAAGGGTTTCTCTGAATTCATCCTCAGGGACGAGGTTGGCAACCGTCGCACTGAACGCCATTCCTGTCAGCAGGTAATTCAATGTGAATGAATGGAATATATAAAAGTCAATCAGTAACCCGCTGACTGCAGACATTAGAAGAAACAGTACCAGTTGGCAGAACCGAACGGTGTTTCTTTTTGCAGTATTAATCAGAACTGAAGCTATAAATCCCAAGACAATTCCAATCACAAACGGAAGAAGTACCATGCCTATAATGGTAAGCGGTGATGTGCCGACGCTTCCGTGTGTCCCGCTGATAATTGAAATAACGCTAAAGAATACGATTACACCAATGATATCATCAATCGCTGCAAGAGGCAGAAGTGTCTGTGTTACAGGTCCGCCTGTATGATATTCGTTAACAATGGATAATGCGGGCGCCGGCGCGGTTGCCAGTGCAATTCCACCAAATACGAACGCCAGATAAACAGGAGTCTGTGTGACAGCAAAGACCACCGAGAAAGCAGCACTAACGAACAAGAACGTTCCAATCGACTGAACAAAGGTTATTCCCACAATCTGCTTACCTGATCTGGCGATTTTTCTGAATATTATCTCACGGCCGATCATTACCCCGGCAAAGCACTCAAACAGCTTGATAATAATCTTGTACCATATAGCATCTGTGATATCAAAGGTTACTACCTCAGCAAGATATGGACCGAACACTATACCGGCGATCAGCCAGCCGAGAATAGCGGGCAGTTTTAATTTTGAAATTAGCTTTCCGCAGGTGAAAGCAACACATAGAATTGCAAAAATACGGAGCAGACCTATTGCCATAACATGTTCACCAGCCTATCTATAACTCCTTCAGGAGAAATCTTTTCATTACAGAGTTTCTCCAGAGAGCCATTTATTATTATACGGAAGGACAATCTGTCCTGCTCCGAAATTCTGTCACCTGAAGATAAGAATATTATCTCCAGAAGATTATCATTCTGCTCTGCAGTGAATGAGCGTAAGGGCTCATTAAGTTTATATTTGTTGAAAATATCACAGCTTGTCATTGACTTGGCGTCATAGTATAGCATAAGCAGTTCTGAATGAGCGGAAACGGAAATTTCCGAACTTAGTCGCTCTGCCTGTTCCCTGATGTCTGCATAATATCTCTGATATAGTGCAAGGGCGAGTGCCTCCTTGGTCGGGAAATACTTGTATATGGTTTTCTTTGAGACATTTAGTTTTCTGGCAAGGGTATCTACCGAAAAACGAAGACCTTCCTGCCTGAGGCTCTCAATTGATTCTAAAATAATACGATCTCTCATATGGAAACAAAAAATCCTCCTTTTGTTTCCATTATAGAATTTCTGAGTAATCAATGTCAATACTGCGGATAAATGGCAATTAATTTTTTTGCAGACAATTGACATCATTTGACACAAATGGTAATATCAAAGAAACTAGGAAACTCAAATTGGTTTCCGGGTTTCCGCGCGGAGGAAATACTATGAGAGAAATGAGAGAGAGGATCATTGATGTAGCCATTGAGGAATTTACCCGTAACGGACTGAAATTCACTATGAGTGATGTGGCTAAGAAGCTGGGAATCAGCAAGAAGACTATCTATACTGTTTTTGAAAGCAAACAGGATGTACTGATTGGGATAGCCGACCGCTATACTGCAGATTTCCGTAAAATGCAGGAGGAGCTGGAGTCAAACAGTGAGCTGACTGCGGTTCAGAAGCTGGAAGGGCTTCTGTGTGCGCTGCCGGAGAAGTATTATAACATTGGTCTTAACCGGATTTATGAGGTGTCGGAGAAGTACCCCAAACCATATCGGTATCTGATGGCTTCGGTTAATCATGGCTGGGAACTGGCCGAAAAGTATCTTAAGAAGGGCATAGAGGAAGGCGAGATACAGGACGTATCAATTCCGGTGGTAATGTCTATGGTAAAGGGTACTGTGCGCTGTTTTATGGAAAGCAGTATTCTGTATGAAAACGATCTGACATACGAACAGGGGAAGCTGGAAATGGTGAGAATACTGATGAAAGGAATTGAAGGCAAGTGAAGGACGTACGAATTATTGAAATCAAGGAGAGCGTGTTTGCTGATAATGACCGGCAGGCAGATGCACTTCGAAGCAGCCTGAAGGAAAAAGGTGTATTCCTGCTGAATCTGATGTCGTCTCCGGGATCAGGAAAGACAACAACCCTTACAGGTACCATAACTGCACTAAAGGACAGTTTGCGCATAGGAGTAATGGAGGCAGACATTGACTCGGATGTGGATGCGAAAACGATTGCCCGGACCGGAGTGAAAACAGTACAGCTGCATACAGGCGGCATGTGTCATCTGGATGCGGAGATGACGAGACAGGGAACCGAAGCCCTGGGAATAGAGGATGTGGATCTGGCTGTCCTGGAAAATGTGGGAAATCTGGTATGCCCTGCAGAATTTGATACCGGTGCAGTTATGAATGTGATGATTCTTTCTGTTCCGGAAGGACATGACAAACCGCTGAAGTATCCACTGATGTTTGAAGTATGTGATGCGGTTCTGATAAATAAGATTGATGTACTGCCATATTTTGATTTCGATATGGAGCTTGTGAAAACCTATATTCATATGAGAAATCCAAAAGCAGAGATATTTCCGATCAGCGCAAAGACCGGTGAGGGAATGGAAGAATGGACAGAATGGTTGAGCAGGCAGGTTGCTGACTGGAAGCGTAAATAAAAAAGGAGAAAAGCGATGAAAAAGGAACTGGACAAAGAACTTTATCCGGACTATGTCTATCCGGAGTTTAAGCCTGATCTGGATGCACCATTTCGCGAGCCTATTGCGAAGCTGGGCAAAAAAATCACGGATCGCATTCCTCAGAAACTTGGACTTAAGAAAATAACGAAAAATGACCCGGAATACTGGGGGCTTGCCGGGGTGCTGACTGATGAAGAAGCAGAGCTGGCATATAAGCTGGGCGTAAGAAAGCCAAAGACACTTCCTGAAATTGTAAAGCTTTCCGGGATGGAAGAGAAGGAATGCGAAGCGCTGCTGGAAGAGATGTCCCGCAAAGGTATTCTGGAATACAACTGGGAGAATGATGCCCATGAAAAGCAGTATGTTCTGCCGATGTATGTGCCGGGGTGCGCGGAATTCTTTAATATGAATGCAAGCATTCTTGAATCAAATCCTGAGATGGGAACCTTCTTCGAGCATATGTCACGTCTGCCGCTGGAGAAAATAACTCCTTTCGTGCCAGAAGGCGGTGCAGGTATCGGAATGCATGTAATCCCGGTCGAGAAGGCAATTGAAATGGAAAACGAATCCATAGATCTGGAGCACATATCATACTGGCTGGATAAATACGACGGAAAATATGCTGCCAGCCCGTGTTCCTGCAGACGATCTCGTCTGACTCACGACGAGGGCTGCGGTGATGATCCGGAAGGATGGTGCATTGCTGTCGGTGATATGGCAGACTATGTTGTCGAGACACAGAAGGACGGCCGCTATATTTCGAGAGAAGAAGCGCTGGATATATTCCAGCAGGCGGAAGACAATGGCTTCGTACATCAGATTACAAATATTGATGGAGAACACAAGATTTTTGCTATCTGTAACTGTAATGTCAATGTATGTTATGCACTGCGTACTTCGCAGCTGTTTAACACTCCTAATATGTCCCGTTCAGCCTACATTGCGGACGTGGACGAACAGAAATGCGTAGCCTGCGGAAAATGTGTGGAGAGCTGTCCTGCCGGCGCAGTAAAGCTTGGGCAGAAGCTTTGTGATAAAGAGGGCTGTGAGATTACATATCCAAAGATGCCGCTGCCGACAGAGCAGCCATGGGGAGAGCATATGTGGTCTCATAACTATAGAGATACAAACAGAATTAACTGTTATGACACGGGCACATCACCATGCAAGACTGCCTGTCCTGCACATATTGCGGTGCAGGGTTACCTTCAGCTGGCTAAGGAAGGACGCTATGAAGAAGCCCTGGCGCTGATAAAGAAGGATAATCCGCTGCCTGCTGTTTGCGGTCATGTGTGCAACAGGCGCTGCGAAGATGCCTGTACCAGAGGAGAAATCGATGAGGCAGTTGCAATAGATGAAGTTAAGCGTTTTGTTGCTGAAAGAGATCTGAATGCAGAAACACGCTATATTCCTAAGCCTGTCATTCCATCACTGCGCGGCGGATTCAGCGAAAAGATTGCAATAATCGGTGCCGGCCCTGCAGGCCTTTCCTGCGCATATTATCTTGCCTTGACAGGATATAAGCCGACTGTATTCGAGAAAAATGAAGAGCCTGGAGGCATGCTTCGTTACGGCGTTCCATCGTATAAGCTGGAAAAAGAACTTCTTGCTGCGGAAATTGATGTTATTCGTGAGATGGGTGTAGAAATTCGCTGTGGCGTTGAAGTTGGCAGGGATATTACAATTGAAGATCTCAGAGAACAGGGATATAAAGGATTCTATGCCGCTATAGGATGTCAAAAAGGAAAGAAACCGGGTATCACGGGAGAAAATGCCGAAGGTGCTCATACTGCGGTAGATTTTCTGAAAGAAGCGGGAGCTAAGGAAGGCTTTGATTTAGAAGGTGATGTTGTGGTTGTCGGCGGTGGTAACGTGGCAATTGACGCAGCAAGAGTCAGCAGACGCTGTACTGATGCGAGGGTTTCCATGTTCTGCCTTGAACAGAAAGGCGATATGCCTGCAAGTGATGAGGAGATTGCCGAGGCACAGGAAGAAGGCATTGAACTGAACTGTGGCTGGGGTCCCAAAGAGGTTATAGAAGAAAATGGTCATGTCAGCGGAGTTGTATTCAAAAAATGCGTACGTGTCTTCGATGAACAGGGCAGATTTTCACCGGAATACGATGACGATGATACCTTGACAGTGGCCTGCCGCCATGTAATTTTCTCTGTAGGACAGACCATAGACTGGGGCAGCATGCTGGATAATCTGCATGTTGAGCTTCGTCCAAATGGCAGTGCACTGGCCAACAGACTGACATACCAGACGTCAGAGCCGGATGTATTTGTAGGTGGAGATGTCTATACCGGTCCGAAGTTTGCAATTGATGCTATTGCGGCCGGAAGAGAAGGAGCAATATCTCTGCACCGATACGTTCATGAGCATTGCACACTGACTATTGGCAGAAATCGTCGTGATTATGTTGAACTCGATAAAGAAAATATTAAAGTGGACACCTACGACGAATCAAAGCGTCAGATTCCAGTGAAGGCAGATGTAAAGAAGCAGGCAGATACTTTCCGGGATCTGTCCTCAAGCTTAACAGAGGAACAGGTTAAGAAAGAAACCTCACGCTGTCTGTCCTGCGGTGCTTCTGTGGTAGATTCCAACAAATGTATCGGATGCGGGGTCTGCACAACGAAATGTGTATTTGATGCGATTCATCTGCACAGAGAGCTTCCGGGAGCTTCAGTAATGCACTCATCGGAGGAGAAACTCAAATATATTATTCCAAATATGGTTAAACAGTCCATTAAAGTTAAATTCTGTAAAAAAGGATAGACTATGTTAGATGGTTTTGATGTAAAGGAGTGTAAGAATGCATGAGCTTGGTGTAACCTTTCATATCATGGATCATGTGGAGAAGGTGGCTGAGGAAAACGAGGTGTCTCACGTTCGCAGGGTCACACTGGAGCTTGGTGAGGTCTCGACAGTAATTGAGTCATATCTGCAGAACTGCTGGACGTGGGCGGCGAAGAAGCGGCCTTTGTTCAACGAATGTGAGCTGATTGTGGAGACACTGCCTGCAGTCACGTACTGTGAGGGCTGTGAAAAAACATATCCTACGATACAGTACGGAAAAACCTGCCCTCATTGCGGCAGCGAACATACATATCTGTTGCAGGGAAATGAATTTAACATTAAGGAAATAGAAGTAGAATAGGAGGCAAAATTTATGTTCTTTCAGATTTATGGAGAAACAGCCGGGTGGCAGCTTCTTGGCTGGCTGATGGTTTTTACCGGACTTGTTGTAATGAATGAGATTGCAAGAAGGTCAAAGGCGGGTGGAATCGCATGTTTTCTGGTTCTTCCGGCAGCTTTGACGGTATACTTTATCGCTATATATATCGGTGCGGCAAGAGGTGCAGAATGGGCGCTGAATAATGACACTTATGTACATATGAACAGCTGGTTCCATTATGCGAAGCTGTATGCTGCTACTGCGGGATGTATCGGATTCATGATCCTGAAGTACCACTGGGGAAAACTTGGCAAGTCTGTGAGCTTTAAAGTATTCCCATTTGTAATCGTTGCAATCAATATTCTTATTGCTGTGGTTTCAGATTTTGAATCTGCAGTACGCGCAGGTTCTCTGGCAGGCGGCTGGTGGCTGTCCTCAGAGGGCGTATGGCTGTATGGCGGCTGGTGGAATGTTCTGAACGGCATTGCAGGTCTTCTGAACATTTTCTGTATGACAGGATGGTGGGGTATCTACTCATCAAAAGACCAGAAGGATATGCTGTGGCCGGATATGATATGGGTATATGTACTGGCTTATGACGTCTGGAACTTCCAGTATACATATCTGAACCTGCCAACTCATTCATGGTACTGCGGTCTGGCGCTGCTGCTTGCACCGACATTTGCAGCCGCACTGTGGAATAAGGGTGGATGGATTCAAAACCGTGCTAATACACTGGCGCTATGGTGTATGTTTGCACAGGTATTCCCGCTGTTCCAGGATGCAAGCCGGTTTACAACAGTTACATCTGTATATGCAGACGGCGGAATTGCGGCGGCTATGGGAAGCAGCATGCCGACGGCTGCTGATCCGACAGCACAGGGACTTATCTCTGTTGTGTCCATCGCAGTAAATGTATTCGTGTTCGCATACATTCTGAAGAGGGCGAAGGCTCAGAAGAAGAATCCGTGGAAGAACGAAATATTTACGGATACAAAGGACTACATCGAAGCTATGGATCGTGCATAGCATAGATACGGTGTATGAAAATAACATGCTTACAAAAAGAGGCCGGAGCAAATCCGGCCTTTTGAAGTATAACTGTTCATTTTGTTTAACTGTTCTTTTTGTCATCACTGACCGTAGAGGTCAGGTTGAGCCTTTCGAATCCCTCTCCGATTATTTCAGACGCATTCGCCAGAATGACAAAGGCATGGGGGTCGTTTAGTCTGATGATTTCCTTCAGGCGGGGAACCTCATAAGGCTTCACCACTACGAGCAGAATTCTGCGATCAGAATTCTGGTATAGTCCGATGCCGTTGATGCTGGTTACTCCTCGACCCATATCATTCATGATAGCCTTTGCGACAGCGTCGCTTTTCCTGTCCGTAATAATGTAGAACATGCTGGCTCTGTTGAATCCACTGTTGAGTTTATCCATCACCAGTGAGCATATTGCAATGGCCAGAATTGCATAGATTCCCGCCTCGATTTCCCTGTACATCAGCATAGCAAAGACAACAATGGTGCCGTCTATACACATCATCAGCGTGCCCAGACTCAGGTGCTTTTTCTTTGTAATAATCAGCTTTGCAAGAAGATCAGTTCCGCCCGCCGAAATTTGCGCCCTGGCCGAAAACGATGCTGCTGTGCCGTAGAGAATACCTCCGCAGATAACTGCGACCAGCTTGTCATCTGTCAGGGAAGGCAGAAAGGACAGCATATCAACGATAAGAGAATATATTCCCGAAGCAATCAAAGACAGGATGATAAACTGCCTGCCTTTTATCTTTAGACCCCACAGGCATATAGGAATATTCATAAGAAATACGAGAACTCCCACAGGTACAGGGAAAAAGGAGTTAATGACCGTCCCGATACCGGCGAGTCCGCCTGCGGCAATGTTGTTATGTACATAAAAAAGGTTGAGAGCCAGTGCGTACAGAATGTTGGCTATCATCAGGTTAATAATACGCTTTGATGTTATGCCGTGCTTCTCTAATATGTTTACCTTGTTCATAATGGGAAGTACCTCCTAGATGATTACACACTTTCAGCCCTATTATATTATCATAATTTCAGAAAATCAATGCACATTATTGCAGTCATGCAGATTGAGATTTCCGCAATAATTCGATATAATATTAGACAATATGACATATAGGCTTGTAAGAGGTAACTGTTATGGAATTCAAACTTACCATTATTCTGATATCTGTCATCATCGCAATGATGGACGTGGTTCTGGCAAAGTTGTCGTTTGCCAAAAATAAAAAAGAAGGAAAGTATCTGGGATGGGCATGTATTCTGGCTGCCCTGGTAGATTTAAGTTATCTGCTCAGCATATTTACAGAGAATTATCTGCTGTATTCCTGCCTGACCAGTCTATACTTTATCAGTATAGACCTGATGCTGAACGTACTTGTGAGCTTTGTTTATCTGTTCACCAAACTGCCGCGGGACGCAGTGCAGAGAGGCGTAATCAAAGCCTTTAGAATATATCTTGCCATAGATATTATGCTGCTCGCATCTAATCCATGGACTAACGTCTGCATCGAGTACATTCCTAGAGACACGATGCTTGCGAAGTATGAGTATGCGATGGAGATTCCATATTACTGTCATCTTGCTTATGCGTATATTCTTCTTGGATTTGTATTTCTGCTGCTGATAGACAAATCGAGGAAGGTACCACATGAATATCGCAGACCATATCTGATAAACGTGTTAAGCATGATTGTCGTTCTGCTTATTAATGCAGGATTCCTGTTTCTGGACAGCACTTCGCTTATTGGTCTGCTGGATGTATCCATCTGGTGCTACAGTATTGTCGCCCTCTCCCTATACTGGAGCTGCTTTGAGTATGCGAAAAAAGGAATGATGATTTATTTTAAGGGCAGTATTTTTGATAATGTTGACCAGGGGCTTATTCTCTTTGACTATGATAATAATTTGATTCTGAACAATGAAAAGGCAAAGAACATGTTCCCGGATGTTCAGATGAACGACAAACTGTCCCTGGAAAGCTTTATAAAGCAGGGCGGAATAAGTCTTGCAATTACTGAGGACATTGAAGGTGAAGCTAATTCAATCCAGATATACCACAAGACAGATGGTAAAGAAGTACCACTGAGATGTGATTACAGGCGAATTATGAATAAGCAGAATAAGCTGCTGGGACGTTTGTTTGTATTTTCTGACATGAGCATGGAAAGTGACTGGCTCACAGGATTTCAAAACTGGGACAGCTTCTGCTCAATGGTTCGGAACCCCAAATATGCACATACATACCCTCTTACCGTAGCAGCATGTGACATAACCGCTCTGTCTGTTTACAATGCGTCGAAGGGAATTGCAGCCGGAGACCAGCTCATTAAGCATCTGGCTGCTTTGCTGCGGGAACGTTTCTCCAAGGGCTCTTACTATGTCAGAGGAGATGATGCCCTTCTGATAGTGCTGGATTACTACGGAGATGAAGAGCAGACCAGAGAGAAGCTTAAAGCGATTCAGAGAGAATTTGAAGCAGGAATGCAGTATTCTGTAATAACCGCAACAGAAGAACAGCCTGATATTCTAGAGGCGATTCAAAAGGCAAAAGACTCTGTATCGGCAAAGAAGCTTCTAGACAAAGACTCTCGCCATTCTGCGGTTTTGAACTCGCTGATGCAGACCCTGAGAGAGACGAATGTGTGCACCGAAGCGCATGTGAGACGCACCCAGCTTATGGCTAACCGCCTGGGTGAACGGCTGGGTCTGAGTGACCTCGAACAAAGCCAGTTAAGTCTACTGTGCATGCTTCATGACATCGGTAAAATAGGCATTCCGATCGAGATACTGAATAAGCCAGGCAGGCTGACAGAAGAAGAGTGGGATGTTATCCGCACCCATCCGGAGAAAGGATACCAGATTGCAATGAGTGCGCCTGAACTGAACGGCATTGCGGAAATGATAAAGTATCACCATGAGTACTGGGACGGTTCAGGATATCCTGACGGATTAAGCCGTGAAAGCATACCCCTGCTTTCCAGAATAATAGCAGTGCTGGATGCTTACGACGCCATGGTTAACGATCGTCCGTACCGAAAGGCTCTTAGCACAGAAACGGCTCTGGCAGAGCTGAGACACCATGCAGGTATCCAGTTTGACCCTGCCATTGTTGCAGAATTCATTAGAATGATTGGTTTAGAAGATTTCGAGTGTATGAAAAGTGCAGCGGCGAAGTCCACTTCTGAAGGTGTGGAAACCGGCAGTGAAGGTAGCAAAGATTCAGCCTGGTGGGATACTGAAATATTGAGTGAACCGGAGGACCTCGAAGAATCGGCAACTGTATTCCCGGTACGCTTCGCAAAATATTATCTTGACGAGTCGATGCACATTATTGACTGTAACAGGCAGTTTGAAGAACTGACCGGCTACACTCTTGAATATGTGAAGGAGAATGCCTTGAGCCAGATAGATTTGCTGCCGCCTGCCAGCCGGACAGAATACATGAGCATCGTGAATGCTCAACTTGCAAAGGAAGATATCTGCTACCTGGAACATGGGCTGATAACACTTGATGGAAAAGAAATAAATGTTCTCTGCCTGGGTCGAAGGTATTTTGACTATGCAGTAAATGATATAAGAAGTGAATTGCTGGTTGTAAAGAGCAGCAGCACCCATCTGGCCCGTCTGATTGCCGCCCAGGAGGAGCGCAAGGCAATGCATCGCCTGGAGCGATGGGAAAGTACATACCGCTGTGATTCCCTGACAGGGCTGCTGCAGCATGCGCCGTTCAAAAATGACGTAGAACAGCACCTGCTTGACAACAAGTACAGAATTATGATGCTCATGATAGATATAGACCTGTTTAAAATATATAACGACACATATGGACATCAGGAGGGAGACAATCTGCTGGTATTCCTTGCAAAAACTCTTGAAGAGTCTCTTTCGCCGTCAGATCTGGCCTGTCGTATGGGCGGCGACGAATTTGCCGCTGCACTGTTCTTTGAGCCCGATCAGTCAGAGGAGGTTATGTATAACCGGGCAAGAGAGATATTTGAAAAGCTTCACGTTACGCTGCATGCACTGAATCCGTGTATAAGCGTATCCGTGGGAACAGCGATTTCTGATTCCTCCAGCACCTTTAACAGCCTTTACAAGAAGTCAGACGAGGCGCTGTATAAAGCCAAGAACAACGGCCGTGACCGGATAGAATTCTAGGGCCGAATAAGAATATACATAAAAGAGGTAAACCGGTGAAAGAAAACAACCTGACTGAAGGTTCAATATTTCAAAAGTTAATAAGGTTTTCTCTTCCG
>JBJESZ010000027.1:0-2995 GCA_051883055.1 Emergencia sp. | reverse complement strand
GCTCTGTCCATATCTCCGCTTGTTCTTCCTCTCCAGAAGTTACCTCCACCTACTACAATAGCAACCTCAACGCCCAGATCATGGATATCCTTAACCTGCGCAGCAACTTTTCTTACCATTGCTTCGTTGATTCCAAATTTCTGTTCTCCTGCGAGCGCCTCACCGCTGATTTTCAGAAGAACTCGTTTGTATTTTGGTTCCATCTTAGTCTCCTTTAGTGCATTGTTATGTTGTCTAAGATTATAGCATACAAAGCAAAAAAAACAAAGTGCTTTAAATCAAAAGCACTTTGCGATTTTTAATTACAGCTTCCGCCCTTTTTCGCACACTCCTTGCAGGAAGGGCAGCCTATACATTTCACACCTTTTTTCTTAGATCTGACTATGTATATAATGGCTCCTCCCAGAGCTGCTCCAATTATCAAAACCGTTATTACTGTTTCCATATTCCTATGCCCTTTCCAGTCTGTATTCCGACGCCACACTGCTTCTTCCTCTGATTATAAGAAATGCGATAATCAGTGCGAACACTGCGACTGCAGTCAGTCCGGCAGCAAAGCCTGCTCCTGTGCTTCCTGTCTGTATCAGCGTTCCGATCTGATATACAAGGAATCCAACCGTGTATCCTGTTCCAAGCTGCAGACAGATTCCGGCAAACAGCCATTTTCTGCTCTGCATTTCCGAGTTCATAGCTCCAAGCGCTGCAAAGCATGGAGGAGTAAACAGGTTAAACATGAGGAAGGCCAGCGCAGCCGCCTGAGTCAGTCCCATAGTCGCTGCAACCTGACCGGCACCGCCAATCAGCTCCAGTTCCTCTAAATCGATGAAATTAGTTATTGCATACACGGTAGCAAGTGTGCCAACCACATTTTCCTTGGCAATAAAGCCGGTAATCGCTGCTGCCGCCAGCTGCCATGCCGCAATGCCGACTACAGGCACAAGCAGAACTGCAAAAGGCGATGCCACGGCTGCAAGAATTGATGTGCTCTCCATCCCCTCTTCCACCGGGTGAAGGCCGGTATCAAAGGACTGCATGATCTGAACTGCAGTATTGCAGACAAGGATTACCGTTCCCGCTTTGACGATATACGCCTTTCCTCTGGAAAGCATAGACATCAAAGCCCCCTTAAGGCTTGGCGCCTTGTATTCCGGCAATTCAATGATAAAGAATGATTTTCTGTATTTCATGCCTGTAATCGCTTTGATTATCAGTGCACCAATCAGAATAAGCGCTATTCCCGCAAAGTACATTAAAGGTCCGATCCACTTTGAACCCGGGAAAAACGCACCCGCGAACAAAGCTATCACAGGGAGCTTCGCTCCACACGGCATAAACGTCGCCAGCATTGCCGTTGTCCTTCTTTCTCTTTCATTCTTAATTGTCCTGCACGCCATAATCGCCGGTATACCGCAGCCTGTGCCGATTATCATAGGTATTACCGATTTTCCCGACAGTCCGACTCTCTTGAAAATCGGGTCGAGAACAACAGTTGCTCTTGACATGTATCCACAGTCCTCCAGCAGAGCAATAAGAAAGTACATCACCATTACCAGCGGCAGGAAGCCTATAACAGCGCCCACACCGCCGATTATTCCGTCAATCAGAAGAGCATAAACCAGCGGGCTGGCATCGGCCAGCTGATCACCTGCAAATTCCTGGAAAAGCTCAATCCAGCCTGTCAGGATATCCGCCAGCCATGTTCCGAGCGTAGACTGTGATATGTAAAACACGAGAAACATAATCGCTGCAAAGATGGGAATTCCAACGACAGGATGCGTAATAACCCCGTCTATCTTATCACTTAAGTGTATTTCCTTTGCCGGCCTGTTTCTTTTTTCCACCTTCGACACGATGCCGTTTACAAAGTCAAATCGCTTTCTGTCCTCTCTCTCCACAGCCTCTTTATCGTTAAGATCAATTTGATTCTCCCTGTAAGGTGCATTCTGTTCCTTTCCATATACTTCGGAAACTGCAGAAATCACCTCCTTCAGGCCCCTGTCGTCAGTAGATACAGTCTTTACAACCGGGCATTCAAGGAGCTGAGCCAGAAGTCTGTCGTCAATTTCAGTCTCTTTCCTGTCGTTAAGGTCGCTCTTGTTCAACGCGATTACAACAGGAATTCCAAGCTCCAGAAGCTGGGTTGTCAGAAACAGATTCCGGCTCAGGTTAGTTCCGTCTACAATATTTACGATAACGTCCGGCGCTTCCTGCAGTATGTAGCTGCTGGTTACGCTTTCCTCCTGGGTATAGGGTGACATCGAGTAGGCCCCGGGCAGGTCAACCGCCATCAAAACTCCCTCAGCTTCAGCATCCCTCAGGTATTTCTCCCTGATTCGGTATTCCCTCTTATCCACAGTAACTCCGGCCCAGTTTCCTGTTTTTTCATTTCGGCCTGTCAAGGCATTAAACATTGTCGTCTTCCCGCTGTTTGGATTTCCTATCAGCGCAATTCTCATTCTAAAGTTCCTCCTTGCTATTCTTATATATTACATTTTTTCCGCCAGTTAGCCTCCGCTAACCGAGTACTCTTTTTAAAGCTGGTTAGCCGCCGCTAACCAGCTGTCCTTTTTAAAGTCAGTTAGCCATTGCTAACCGACTTTTTTAAAAAAAAGCAGAGTCTAGACCATGATGGCCTCTGCCAGATAACCGTCAATGTTGTATCTTCCGTCTTTAATTGAAATAACGTGATTCTTTCTTTTATGCGATATGACTGTTACGCTCTCTCCACTGTAGCAGCCCAGAGAAAACAGAAATGATTTCAGTTCTTCATCGTCAGTTGTGATTTCTCTGATCGTGTATTCAACGCCTTCCTTAGCATCCTTGAGGGACATCATTCAACAGCCTCCTTTTTACCTGTTTATCATACAAAGCAGCCGTATCTTGCTCTTTGCAATCATATTATACTTTTCGGCTTAGTTAGCCATTGCTAACTACATATATAAGTTAGCATATGCTAACTCAAAAAACAAGTACTTTTTCACAAAAAATAAAAAAT
>JBJESZ010000026.1:7339-15409 GCA_051883055.1 Emergencia sp. | reverse complement strand
CCGGAGTTTCTCATCTTTGCTCTTACTCCGCCTACTTCCTTGTGGCCCATCTCGACCTCGAAGCCGTACTTGTCCAGCACAATCAGAGTTTCCTCGAGGGCAGTTCTTACATCTCCTGTAGTTCTCTTCCAGTACTGTTCCTTAAGAGTCTGTGCAGTGAACAGCTGCTCTCTGTCACCCTTGTCATCCGGTGTCTTAACCCAGAATTCAAGCTCTGTTGCACTTGTAATAATGAAGGTTTCGATATCGTCGACGCTGTCGATTCCGGCAATATGTTCGAATACATACGGATGAGCGGTCAGTTCTTTTCTCAGTTCAGTCTTGAAATATTCCAGAGCATCCCTAAGCACAGCTCTTGAACCGCATTCAAAGTCGTCATTGTGAACAAGGAATGAAGGAATTCTAAGAGTTCCTACAGGCAGACCTGTTTCATACCCCTCGTACTGGAAGTTGTAGTCAACATACCAGTTTGCCTTCATGTCGGGAATGATGTCCACCTTTGCGTTATTCAGCTTTGCAATCTTTGGAAGTGCAACACTGGAGCCGTCTGTCTGTACCCCTGAAGTCAGAATCTTTTCAATATCCTTGATAAAAAGCTTTACAGGAATCTTTTCATCTGTATCGTGCCCGCCGATGTCTATACCAACCAGTGATACAAACTGTACTTCCGGGTGTTTTTCCAGTAAATCTGTTATTTCTTCAGGTGAATGCCTGTCCACAGGTATTCTGAACAGCATCTTGTCTAAATCGTATTTCAGCATCTGAGCCTCCTTTTTGCCTTATTAGTGTTATTCGCCCCGGAATAAACCGGGGCGATAAAAATCATTTCATATAAACAGTCAGCCCGTCCGGGTTCTCTGCCGCGGTCGCCTTTACAACTCACTATGCCAGGTTGCCCAGAGCCTCTTCCAGCTGATCCATATATTTTCCGTATGCGGACCAGTCGCCGTCCTTAAGTGCATCCTGTGCACTATCATACGCGTCATTAGCCTTCTTGATCCAGTCTGCTGAAGTTACCGGTTCACCGCTTCCACCCGGTTCATCTGCAGTCACCTCGGATGAAGCATCATCGCCAAACAGTGATGCAAGTGCCTGGCCCAGAGTTGCCTCGTATGCAATCTTGTCATTGTATGCCACGATAACTCTCTTTACTTCAGGAATAGCTGAATTTGCAGCTTCCAGATAAATAGGCTCTACATACAGCAGTGAAGATTCAATCGGAATTACAAACAGATTTCCTCTCTTATAAGTAGTTCCCTGTGAACTCCACAGTGAGAAGTCCTTGGAAATCTCAGTGTTCTGGTTAATCTGAGCCTCAATCTGCATTGGACCGTAAACAGTCTTGCTCTTCGGTACAGTGTACAGAATCAGTTCACCATAGTGTTCACCGTCATTTCTTGCCACCATCAGACCGGTCATATTCTGCTTGGACTGCGGTGTGAACGGAATTGAGTTGATAAACTCTGCACTGTCCTGTCCAGGAAGCTTAACAATGTAGTAGTTTGATGACATCTTCTTCTGTTCTGTTCCGTAAATTTCGTCCGCGATATCCCAAACGTCTTCGTTCTGGTAGAATACCTTCACGTCGTTCATGTGGTAACGTCCGTATACGCCGGCCTGAATGTTGAACAGCGTATTTGGATATCTGATATGACTTCTCAGTGATTCAGGCATCTTGTCGATGGACTTGAACAGTTCAGGATAAATCTTCTGGAATGTGTTTGCGATAGGGTCCTTGTCGTCAACCAGATAGAAGTTAACGTCACCGTTGTACGCATCTACTACTACCTTAACTGAGTTTCTTACGTAGTTTACGCCGCCCATCTCACCTGTGTACGGTTCTGAGTAAGGATAATATGAGCTTGTTGTATAAGCATCAACCATCCAGTAGATCTTGCCGTCTGCAACTACAGTATAAGGGTCATCCTCGTAGCTCAGGTGAGGCATAATCTTTCTTACTCTCTCCATTACGTTTCTGTTGATGATAATCTTAGAATCGCTCTTCAGGTTTGAGGATACCAGAATCTTCATGCTTCCCTCTCTGATACTGAAGATCAGCTTGTTAAGCGGTGTAAGTCTGATACCGGCTTTTCCTTCGTACTGAGTGTACTTGTTGGAATCTCCGTCAGGATAGTCGAATTCATCTTCGCTGGTGTTAACCATTACGTAATCGTTTGACAGCTCTCCGAAGTAGATTTCCGGTCTGTCTACCTGAATTTCCTCAATGTTTGATTCAGGTGGAATGTTTCCGATCATAACGTCAGGCTGTCCGCTTGCTGTAACGGTATCTACTCTCGAAAGTGTAACACCGTAGCCGTGTGTATACTTCAGATGTCTGTTAAGCCATGTGTCCTGAATCTTGCTCTCGTCAATTTCTCTTGTTGCAAGATAAGTCTGAGTATACTTTCCGTTGACCATATATCTGTCTACGTCAACATCGTTGAACTTGTAGTACTTTCTGATACTCTGAGTCTGGTTGTAGAATGTGTTAACCGGCTCATAGTCATTGATACGGATATTCTTGATTGTCTCTGTATTTTCCTTGATGTCCTCCGTTGTCAGCTTGTTGTCTGCGGCAAAGCTCTGAACGGAAACGTCATTAAGGTCGTACGCATACTGAGTAAATTCAATATTGCGCTCTAAGTATTTGGATTCCTTGCTGATTTCGTCAGGAGCTACAACAAAGTTCTGAACCAGCATGGCTGCTCCCACACCAACTGCTCCGATAACGATCATCAGTGCCGGAATTCTGAAAATCTTTCTGATTTCCTTCTTTCTGATGTGGTGTCCTACTGTAACAGCACCAACCAGAGCAAGCACCATCAGGATTCGGTAAACCCACAGAGTGATGTTCACATCTGTGAAGCCTGCACCGTAAACAGCTCCTGTGTGAGCGTGCAGCAGGTCAAACTGCTTAAGCAGGAAGTTAAGAGCGATCATAACGAAGAATACGATTCCAAGAATTGAAATCTGTCCGCTGGCGATGTTCAGAAGCTGACGGAAGTTTCCGTCGTCCAGCTGTCTTCTCTTCGGTCTCTGGTGCACATGCGGCTTCTTTCCGAAGTTTCCGAATACCTTTCCGAACTCTCCGCCCATTCCCTGGAACGGATTCTGTCCTCCGGTGTATCTCTCTTCCTCATCAAAACCTTCAGCTTCCGCATATCCTGTTTCCTCTTCATGCTGGAACACATCAGGACTGTGCATTGTCAGAAGGATTGTATAGTAGATAACTGTAATAACAACGATCAGAAGCACTGCTCCGATAAGCATTTCATTCAGCTGCTTCAGGAATTCCAGTCTGAATACATAGAATGAAATATCCAGATTGAACAGCGGATCCTTAATGTCGAAATCCGAGCTGTTGATAAACTGAAGAATGTTAAACCACAGAATAGATATAGCATAGAATGATGCCACTGCTGATGATGCAATAGACAGTATCCATGTAAATCTGTTCAGCTTCTTCATATCTGTTGCCTCGTGAGAAGTGATCTTCTTGAAGTATCCCTTCTTCAGAACCTTCAGATACAGATAGATAAGCAGCATCAGAATAATGAACATCGGTATTCCGAATTTCAGTTCTGTAAATAACTGAGTAAAGAATACACTTACATATCCTACTTCCTTAAACCACATCCAGTCAGTGATGAAGTTAATCAGCAGGAGAAACAGTGATACTGCCAGTACGATGAGCAAAAGAATAAAACTGATCTTTTGCTGTCCTTTTTCCTTACTTTTTCCCAATTTCCAAACCTCCTATAAAACAACTATACTGATGACTTTCATCATCTCATTATCAGGCTCCAGGTAAACGACCTGCTGTTCTGTCGACTTGTCCGTGTCCCCACTGTTGACGTAAACAACCTTTGTCATAACATAGAAGCCTGTACCGTCGAATCTTATTTCTCCGATATCCAGTGATTCAATGCTGTAAACCACATCCTTATCCGGATTCATTGCATCCAGATTTCTTCTTACAGGTGAAGTACTGTCCACATAATCGTAGATTTCATCACTACCGTCATCCATCTTGTCCACCCACGCAGAATGGAATCTGATTAAAGTGGATACGACTCCGTCCAGGTATGTAACCTCTTTGTCATCATCGTCTGTATACCATGGCGCGTTTTCATACTTGTATGTATCTTCAAAATTATCAAAACCATAATCCTGGCCGTTCTCAAAAGCCAGGCTTGCGTCCTCGCCTACAGCAGCAATATTCTTGTTTTCGCTTGCGTGGGCTTTGATAATATTTTCGAGCTCAGAGCTTTCACTGACAGGGTTTGCCGGTTCCTTTTCACCGGAAATCAGGCTCAGAACCTTGCTGTATCCCCTGTTTATAATTTTCGCCGGCTGTGACTCCGGTATGAAGTACTGAATGCCTATCATAGCTAATTGTATCACAACTACGATACACAGCAGAATGGCAATCGCTCTTAAACATCCGCCTTTTTTCGAACTTCCTTCATCTTCATCATAGCCATCGTCATCATCATCAAAGATATCGCCAAAAGTAAGTTTATGCCCCTCTCCTTTTTCCTTGGCTTTACTGGGCAAGGCCTCGCGGCTCTTTTCTTTTTCACTGGACATGACATCTTCCGGTGACTTATCAGTCTCAATGCCGCCATCAGCTTCAGAACCGTCTTTTTTCGGAATGCCTGCTGACGGCTTTTCATCTGCCGTCACATAAACTCCGGCCGGTGCACATGCCAGCTGAACTCCCACGTACTCAAGAGGCGGAAGCACAGGAACTCTCTCCTCAGCAGGAGCATTATCAGGTTCAGCTTCCGTCACCACTTCTGCTGCATCCTCAGTTACCGCTTCTGCTTCCACTGTCAGCGGAGCAGCCTCAGGTGTTTCCTCTTCAGGAACAATATCCTCAAGCTTAGGAAGCTTCTCCTCTGCACGGTTCAGCTTCTCCAGACGTGCATATTCTCTGTCCAGCAGAGCCTGAAGCTCTGTCTTTTTCTGATTGAACGTATAGAACTTGTCTACCTTCTCTTCATCGGCCTTCTTTCTTCCTGCTACGATTGTTGCCGCAGGAATATCATCCTCTTCCCGAGTGGAGATCATGTCACCGAAGATTTCCTCTTCAAGAGACTTCTGAGCTGCTGCCGCCTCGGAAGGTGTTTTTTCCTGCTCTCCTGCCGGCTCTGATACTGCCGCTGCCTCTTCCTCAACAGGAGCAGTCTCCTGCTCAGGTTCTGAAGCCCCAATCGGTCTGCCTGTCCACGGCGATACAGCAGGTTCTGCCACTATAGGCTCCGGTCTTCTGTCCTCCAGTCCCTTAAACAGGGAATCCGGAATCTCATACTCGGATTCCTTAAGCTCAGGTACAGAATTCAGCAGTTCCTCAAACTCTTTTTCAGCAGCTGCCTGCGCCTCATCCTTGACTTCCTTCTCTGTTTCCGGCAGATGAGTCTCTGCCTCTTCAGTCACCTTTCCGGCAGCTTCTTCAGCTGCTGCAGCCTCAGCCGCTCTCTGTGCTGCTGCGGCTTCCCTTTCTCTGCTCTTTGCCTCGTAAGCGGCCATCGTATCTTCGTCAAATGACATTTCTTCCGGATCGTACAGAGGAGTGCGCTCCCTGTCCTTCTCCAGTCCGTAGATTCTTCTCTGGTTGTGCTCCAGAACAGAAGACCAGTTGAAATCCACCTCTTCGGTCTTCTTGTTAGGATCCGGGAATCCGTCCAGGTGCCAGTCGAAGTTTTCCCTTTCATAGGTTTTTCTCTTCGGCTTTTCTTCCTGTTCCTTTTCAATTCCATATGACTTCATAAAAGCAGGAACAAAAGGCTCTTCCTCTCTCACCACCTTCGTTCCGCAGTTACTGCAGAATTTGGCATCTGTATCCAGTGCCTTTCCACATTTCTTACAGTACATGTTTTCCTCCTGAAAAAAATATTACTTTATCTGTTCTTCAAGCTCTTCTATGGTATAGGATTTTCCGTTTCTAGATACAGCATAATCCCGACTTTCAAATTTATTTCTCTGCTGCTGAAGGATGTCTTCCCCCGAAGACTCGCATGCTGTCTCATCTGCAGGCTTCTCATAAACATCAGTCACTTCCGCTTCGGCCTCCACAGGTTCTTCTTTCACAGGGATTTCCTCCTCTGAAGGTTTTGATACAACCTGAGGCTCACCGCCGGTCTCCGTTTCCGGCGCAGCCGCCATTTCCACCGATGCGGCCGCTTCCCTTACAGTCTCCATGACTTCCTTCACCGCCGCAGGCTGTTCGCCGACGTCCTGTTTCAGACTTCTGTTGTCTATGTAAATCACGCCGTTCCCCTTGCTTTCATTAGCTTTCTCACCCTGAATTTCTCCCACAGTGGTATGAATTTCAGAAACGGTCCTGTCTATCTTCTTAAGCAGTTCAGTCTTCTTCCGCTGACTCACAACAATTTTTCCGATAACAACTATTGCAAGTATCACCGCAAAAACCATCAGGCCAGCCCAGATCAGCTCCTGGTTTTCATATATAAATCTGCCTATTCTGCCAACTGTATTCAAAGCCTGGTCCTCCCGATTATTATTCATTTTATTATACAATAATTCCATGGCAATAGCAAACTAAAACGCCTAGTTTTTCAAGTTTTTCAAAAGAAAAAGCAGAGAGGACATCACGTTCTCCCTGCTTCTCTCTTCAACCATTTCTTCTTTTTCAGCCGAGCGCTGAAGCCATCTTAGAACTCCTTATTGTTGTTGTTCTTGTTCTGGCTCTTGTTGTTATTTTTGTTCTGGTTCTTCTGATTGTTGTTCTTGTTGTTATTTTTGTTCTGGTTGTTGTTTCTGTTCTGATTTTCCATTTTCAAATTCCCCCTTTTTACTTATTCTGCTCCGGTAGGCGCAAAATATGTTTGGGAAATTTTTGTTTAATAGCTTACGCTGCCTCCATGGTTGGAGGACGCAAGCCCGATGTATGAACGGCCCGGGTTCAGTCTGAGTGTTTTGCCGTCCTTTCTCGTAAGCTTGATTTTTCCGTTGCTGACGGTCCATCTGATTTCACGAACTGTTCCGTTCGATGCGTAATATCCTGTGCCTCCGCCGAATGAATAGTTCAGGTAGGACACGTATCCACCCTTATACGGTGCGGAAATGTATGTAGTTCCGTCCATGAGCACTACCACATTCTGGAAATTCACATCTGTCTCCCAGTCGCCTGTATGGTATTTTTTATCTTTTTCATTATATGTAAAGGTTCTCGTGTCTGTCGATGACGAAAAGGTTACGTTCACCTTGTCTGCCTTCGTCTTTCCGGCATTTTTCACCTTGGAATTAAACTGAAACCTTGTAGCGCCGGACTTGTTTACAGTGGTTCTGATGCCTCTGGATTTCAGGGTTGACGCAAGCTCGTCACCTATGAGAACTCCCGTATGCTCTGAGGACCTGCCGCTTGAGCGGTCTCTGGTGAACAGGCTGCCCCCGGCCATTCCGTCCAGGTCGTCCACGCCTTCCGCAGCAATAGTGTCATAACCGCCCACATATCCGGCTCTGCTGTGGCTTCCGCCCCAGTGAATGTACACCGCGTCAAAAAACTTGCTGAATTTGACATACGACGGACGCGCGGAGCGCACCGGTCCCACCTTTGACGGCACATCATTATAGTCCGCATAAAGCCATAGCATTCTGGTAATTCCGCCTTCAACCTCACCTTCCATTATGATGTCCGGCGTGTCGATGGACCACTGAGGTCTCGCCTGCGGATGATTTTCCACAACTACCGCCACCGGCCTCTTTGATAGTTTTGATGGCGAGTACCCCGCCTCACCCGTCAGCGGATTCGTGTATACGGGAACAGGCATGTCCACGGGAATAATGTTCAAATCTTTTACTTCTTTACCGCACCCTGACACTGCAGCCGCCATGGCCGCGATCAGAAGCAGCACTGCTGTCAACTTTAGTTTTTTCCTAATCATTATTCTATATTTCCTCTGAGTAGATTTCTTTTCCGTCTCCGTTGATATAGACCAGCGTCACAGTGACCTTCTCCAGACCGGAGCTCTCCTGCAGAGCAGCCGCCGTCTTCTGGAACTTCAGCCTTGACTTTTCCATTTTTTTCGCTATGTCCTTCTGGAC
>JBJESZ010000026.1:0-7239 GCA_051883055.1 Emergencia sp. | reverse complement strand
ATATCCATGGGAGCGGAGCAGCCTACTCTAAGAGCAGCTTCCATTATCTCATCCCTCTCAGGATCGTCCTTCGGAATTCCGTAAGCCTTTGCCAGCGGCGCAAACGCTTTGGCATCTGCATCGACAAGCTCCAGAAAATCCCTTCGCACCTGCTGTGCTCTCTCCATCAGGATTTTTATCTCATCTTCAACATCGGCATACTTTTTCTTTCCCACAGTAAGTTCACCAACCATGTCTCCGAGAGAAACGCCGACAGCGCCTATCAGTGCACTCGCACTGCCTCCTCCCGGAACAGGCTCCTTAGAAGCCAGCACCTCTGTAAACTCCTTGACAGTTTTTTCTGAAAACATCTCTTTGCCTCCATCTTTACCTTTGCTTTGCTGTAAATTATTTCGCCACACGTTTTGCGGCTTCAACAACGTGTGAAACCAGCACGCTGGTTGTTACCGTACCTACGCCGCCGGGAACCGGAGATATTGCCTTAACTCCAGGCTCAACCGCGTCAAAGTCAACGTCTCCTGTTATTCCGCCCTTAGCTTCGTCCCAGTTGATGCCGACATCCACTATAACCTGGTCAGGATTTGTAAATTCCGGACCTACTGAATGCATCTTTCCTGCAGCCGCCACCAGAATGTCCGCTTCCCTTGCAATTCCTGCAGGCTCAGCCGTCTTTGTATGACAGGTCACAACTGTGGCATTCTCGTGCATAAGCATCATGGATACAGGTCTTCCGATTACCAGAGATCTTCCGATTACTGCCGCTTTGGCGCCTTTGATAGCCACGCCGTAAAACTTCAGAATTTCCATAACGGCCTGGGCTGTGCACGGCGGAAATCCAACCTCGGTATTGGTAAAAACCCCTGCAAGTGAGCCGTCTGTGCAGCCGTCAATATCCTTCGCCGGATTCAGCATCTGACGTGCCCTTTCATTATCAAGCTGCTCAGGAAGCGGTCTGAACATAAGGATTCCGTGAATGCTGTCATCCTCATTCAGTCTGTTCAGTGTCTCGTCAAATTCTTCCTGAGTAACGTCAGCAGGCAAAACAACGTTCTTTACTGCAACGCCCACCTTCTCGCAGCGCTTTATTGCATTTCTCTCATAAGACAGGTCGTCAGGACGTTCACCAACTCTGAAAATACATAATGTAGGTTCTATTCCTTTTTCCTTCAGTTCCTTAATTTCTTCAGTCATCTTATTATTCAGTGCTTCCACTACGGGCGCACCCTTCAATATCTGTGCCATTATCTTCTTATCCTTTCAGGTATTCCTTCTAAATATGTTCCGCCGGTCCGCGCCGTGTTGTTCTACTTATTCTACCCCAGATTCCGTGAAATCACAAGAACCTGCCGGCAGCATGATGAAAAAAGGCGGGTTCGTCATGTTAGTATCTATCAGATGCAGGACATTTCTTGTTTTTTAACCCAAAAAGTACCACCGGCTCCAGAGATACTTCACATATAACGCAGCTTGACTCTCATCACAGTTCATGGCAGTTAAAAAATGGAATAAAATGTGCAATAAAAAGTGCGCTATTTGTAATATATTGTAAATAATGTCTGATTATAGATTAATATTAAATCTTTACCTTTCACGCAGAATGTCATTTTACTGTCCATCTCCTCTTATTACCGCTCCAGTTGGTGCTTCTGTGGTACTTTTCAATTCAAAAAAAGCATTTTATGCCACATCTGATAGAATCCATGTTAGCGTCCGGTTAAATCAACCACGTATAGTTTAATATGTCTGCTCTAACAGCGAGAGTAAACAACAAAGGAAAAGTCCCTTAGATAATTGGATAATCCAAGAGACTTTGTCAACATTTTACTTTATATGCTATTATAAAGTTCAGATATGAAAGAGAGGTATCATTATGGCTTTTGGAGAAAGAATCCATAGATTCGGAAATGCGATTGGCATGACTCAACAAGAACTCGGAACAAAATTAGGATTCAGCGAAAGAACGGCTGTAATCCGTGTTGGTCAGTATGAAAGCTAAGCTGACCAGCGGCAGCATTCTTGCTTCCGAATATAACCACTGGAGATATAACTTCCCTGCAGATAGAGCAGCTGATGATAAGAAATTGCAAAAGATTATTGTGTAACTTGAGGAACTGTAAATTCTACCAAAACGCAAAAGACAACAAAACGCATATCTGAGAAAAACATTTACCCAGATATGCGTTCTAATAACTATAGAAATCACTTACATTGATAAAAGCAGCGCTATTCCCATATCTATGTGTTTGTGAATTATATGTAGAGTCTTTGTCGGTTGAGATATCATAGGTTTACGATGTCAAAGAGGTAATGACTATCTCAATTTCCTTGATTGTCTTCGGACTCTTGTCTCATAATATGATCACATGTCACCCACACAATATACTCCCGGAACAGTAAAAAGAATAAAGGTCAACAACAGAACATCTCCCCTCGGAAACAATACCCCATCAAGAAGAAAACCAACAAACCCTAAAAAACAAGAACAATTATTAACCCATACTTCATAGCTGGCTCCCTTCTTGCTACAAATCAATAGAATGCGTTGATTCAGGCACTGTCTCAACTTTTAATTTTGGTGAAAAAGTAATGCTTCCAGCACCATCCAATCCAATGCAAACCGATGTAGTACAACCTCATTATCTTTTCACCTCATGAATGATATCTATTATCGTCAGCATTAATGACCCAACACTCGTAATTAAACAAATGTACAACCACGGAGAAGCCCATTCCATTGCATCTGACACACTTATATGACCGATATTTAATAATATTCCTGAAATTGCAACTACATGGTATATGAACGCAAACAGCATCAGATATCCAATTGTGCAAACTGTCACTTTTTTTATAATACGTGTTTCCCTTTGAGTCCCATTAAATATTATTAGCAGTGGCCAAATAATCCAGATAATTTGATCAAAGGATGAAAGGCCACTTACAGCAGCTGAGGGCTTAATCCAGCTCGGTAATGAAGCAAGAAATATAAGCATAAAAAGAAAAACATTAGCTTTTTTCAAAAAATTATTGTTTTTATTCATGATAATGTTCCTCCAGTTATATTTCCTTTAAGTAAAATCAAAAAGGATTACTTTATTCGTATTTGAAAAAATAGTGCTTATAGGCTCATTTTTCTTATCACTCGAATGGCCACAATAGTAAGCAGTAGTGGAATCCCGTTTAGAAATAATAACCGTATGGTATGCGGTTCCGCTTGTACTTGATACTAATTGAACTACATCTCCAACTCTACAATTATTATACAACCCTGCCATCGTACTTTTATAAGACTTGTCTTTTGCAACTGAAGTCATATAAGTATTAAAATCACTTACCCTAATCCAAGAAGTTGTAACTGCATATTGTCGAGCATTGGCTGCATTAGCACCCGGATCGTAAGTACATTTGCAGTACCATTTTGTTGTACTAGCGTAAGTTCCCGTAGTACTATTTGTACCAACGGTTGGAATTCCACCTGCTTTTAAGCATTGAGAAACAAAGTTTGTGCAATCACTCCCATAAACGGGATATACTGCCCTATTATACACTTTAGCATAGGTCGTTGCATAGTTCGCCGCTGCAGCTGCAGAATAACTATAAGTCGCTTTTGTACCAACGCTTTCTTGAGCATCATTACTGTTCGCCTCGTCAATAATATCCTGAATAGTTCTATTCAAGAACTCCTCCGATAATGAAAATGCGACTTTATTATCACTATATTGAATACAATCGTTATCACCTGTAATACTGTAAAAAGACTGAACTGTCTCAGGTGTCTTTTTATTCATAAGATCACAACACAGTAAATAATCTTCGTACGCAAGTTTATATTGTACCATAAATTCTTCAATTACGGGATAATCTGGATGCACTGATAGCTTTTCGTCCCTCGAGTCCAACAGCTGTGTTAAGCAGTATTCATAATACGCTTCATCAGTATCAAGGACTATATTATTATCCAGGAGGTAATCATCCAATATTTGCTTGGCCTCCTTTAAATTATAGGTTTGAATGTCCTTTTCCACTTTTCCAGTCATTGCAAATGCGTTAAATGGAAATGCCGATATAATTAATACAAGAGTAAGCATAAAGCTTAAAACTTTAATTCTCATTTTGCACCTTCCTTTCTACTACAATAAGTTCGAAATAATTAAAAATCTAAAGAGCTCAAACGGATATAGAACAAGAAAACATTATACAATTTTTTAAAGGTCAGAACACTTTGTAGGAAGGAAAAGCATCATCCCTTATGTTTTTAAGAAACGACATATGGTAATAATGAGATTCTAGTTATATTCTGCCCCTCATTAGGTTTGTTTCTCTTCTATAATTCCACTATATAATAGTCATATGTTATCCCGTCCAACATAAATGCTATAATATAGTTGTCCTCTCCAACTGAGAAAAAAAATACCGATGCATTTCCTGATGCGTCATTTTCCTTTATGAACTTCTCTGTTAAAGTTACGTCCTGACCTATAGTAACACTGTACACGTTGAATTGATAATCAACACAGAGCATTGATTGCCCAGAACCAGTCAAGCGATACAACGGCTGATCCATAAAAAATGTTTCGATTGAGGCGTTTTTAGTATCAATACAATACAAGCAATATGTATCTTCTTCCGTCGCTACGGAAATAAATATATGTTCTTTATTTAATCCATAGCTAATTAGTTGGCCTTCAAATTCAACTTCATCCAGTATCCCAGTCAGATTCCCAAAGCAACAGTTAAGCTGATTGTCGTCTTCAACCATAAAGCAATACTGATCGTCTGCTATATGGATTTCCGTGCTTAATAGAGACCCCTCATAAAACTCCTCCAGCAAATCAACCTGAAAATTTTCGATTTTCTTTACTCCGTAACTGCCATCCGCGATATTTTCATACAGATATACGGGCACACCATCAAGAATTCCAAGCATCGGCATTCTGTCATAAGTTGAGCAAGTACCTTGATCTAAAAGTTTTTCTCCCTTCTTCGAAACGTACTTAATATACCATTGATAAGTCTCGTCATCTTCTCTCGCTTGATAAAGAGAATAAACAATTCCATTTTCATATGGAACAGCGTAATAAACGTACTCTTCGATACACAAATCATAATTTTGCACGATTTTTTTCATTTCTATATCATACACAATAAGTTTTGTTGTATTAACCAATGGGCCTATTAAAGCACCTGTCCTTTCTCCAATTGAAAAAACTATTTCTTTCTCATTAGCGTAACAGCACGTGCTATATTCTTTTTCCGCTAAGTCTAGATCAACCTCTAAATTCTGAGATTCTTCACTTTTACAACCCCAAAGAAAAAGACTCATGCTTATCAAGATGATAACCAGAACTGTCCATTTGTTGTTTTGCTTAAAACTAGACATATAATACGTCCTTTCTATTGTGCCATAATATAATATCCTGCATTGTTAAGTATTGCATTTCTCATTTGTGACCATGTAGAAGTATACTTTCCATAATAGTTTGAATTATTATTAGGATCATTATAATATACAGTATCACTACCTGTATTTCCTAACGCAGTATATTTATATCCCCTTGCCACTAAATAATGCCCTGTATTATATCCTGCCGAAGAGTAATTCGGCAAAGTCCCAGTCATAACATGGCAGATTACAGGTTTACCCTTATCAATACTATACATCAGACCCTCACCAAAAGTTATTTGCGAGTTTAGAACATATCGATAAGGTGTTCCTGATAAGTTGTTATTAAGACCATTTGCAATTTGGTATACATAGGTTCCATCTGCGGCGGTTGTTCCCATCTGCGATGCCAAATCACTCTGTGTTTTTCTTACACCCAAATATTTTAAAGTCATGCGTACACTGGCAGGGCCGCAATAGTAACTATTGCTTTGTTTATAAATCGGAACATCCAAGATCTCCGAACCCGTTATTTCAAATGTTGATACATCGGTCGAAGACTTTTTTATAGTCTGATTTAATCCGAAATTTTTTCCCGAAGATATGATTCCACATTTCTTTTTAAAAGTTCTACCTGTTCTATGTTCTGCTCTGAAAAAACATCAGGTGCCTGTCTCAATGTTTCATTTACAGAAGTATCGCAAAATCCTACGGTTGTAGATAACAGGACAAATAACATCGTTAATGATAGTGATAAAACTACTTTGCATGTTCTCATGACCATTCTCCCTTCTTCCTCAAATCAAAGTTTCATTCAATTTCTTGCCACTTCAGTTTCTTCATTGCACATCGAAACCACTCCTCTCTAATCAACAAGATACAATTATTCTTCTTATTTGGAGATTACCACATAGTCTAATATATGTCAATAAAATATATAATTCTTTATTATTTATATTGTAAGTTGCTACATAATTTATTGACTTTTCTATTGTTTATGATATGATAGAGTAAAGAAATTAAAAAAGATGTGAAGAACATGAAAAAGAAACCTGAGAATCAAAAGAGAAATTTATTAGAGAACTTTGAATCACAGTTCAAGAAATCCACGTTGCCGCTTATGGTACTAAAGATTCTTTCTGAACGTGAAATGTACGCATATGAAATCACACAGATTGCCTTTAAACGCAGTAACGGAAAGTACAAGATGCCCTTACTCTATACAACTTTAAGTAAGCTTCAAGATCAGGGTTTCGTCGAAGAAAGCAACAAGGTAATCTCTGAAGACAACAGAGTAAGAATATATTACAGACTGACAGATGAAGGATATGCACATTTAGAAAAACTGAAAGACTTGTACGCAGATCTCATCGCTGCAGTACAGTCTATTGTATATGACGAAGAATAATGCGGGGTGGAATATATGAACACAAAACGGAATGAAGCAATAGAATGTTATCTGCATCGAATCCGTGAAGAATTTTACAACCTTACACCAGTAGATGACTTTATCGAGACGCTTAGATATGATTTATATGAATATCTAAACAACAATCCTGACTGTACTGAAAAAGATTTAGAGTCAGAGTTCGGAAGTCCGGAGGAAATCGCAAAAGATTTTCTTGAAGGGCACAAAGTCACCCAGCCAAAGCAAATTGCAAAATTAAAGAGAAAAAGAAACATTATCATCGCCGTTCTCATCATTACTTTAACTGTATTAGGTGGCTATCTCATCAATATACTTGGTCAGCAACAGTCAATGGCGACTGATGTAATTATTATAGAAAAGTAACAATTTTCGCAATGAACAAAATATGGAGGTGTTAAGAATGAAACGCAAGCTAGCCGTATGTATC
>JBJESZ010000025.1:0-3017 GCA_051883055.1 Emergencia sp. | reverse complement strand
AACGTCCGGCGTAGGTAACTATAGGGAAAGTGCAACAGAAACATTCCGCCGAAACGGGTAATGCCGTGGTAAGGTTGAAATGGTGAGGTAAGAGCTCACCGGCGTCATGGAGACATGGCGGCCGTGTAAACCCCATCCGGAGCAAGGTCAAAATTGGGCGCAAAAGGTGGCTGCCCGTCACCGCCCTGGTTGGTAGACCGCATGAGCGTGCAGCAATGTTACGCCTTAGATAGATGATTGTCTAATACAGAACCCGGCTTATAGATCTGCCCACATTTTTTGTGATTATGTGATGAATGTATAGATGGGAGTGAGGAATTAGATGATGGATGAAAATAAACCAGTGACAGAGAACAAGATGGGAGTTGCTCCAGTTGGAAAGCTTCTTTTGTCTATGGCATGGCCGGCAATTCTGTCCATGACTATTCTTGCACTGTACAATGTTGTAGACAGTGTATTCGTTTCAATGGTGAATTCTAAGGCACTTACGGCTGTTTCGATTGTCGCTCCGCTTCAGATGCTTATGGTTTCTCTCGGAGTTGGAAGCGGTGTAGGTGTTAATTCCCTGATTGCCAGAAGGCTTGGCGCTAAAAGATTCGATGAGGCAAATAAAGCAGCAAGCCATTCGGTAAAAATTGCTGCTTTTAACTTTTTAGTTTTCCTTTTTGTGGGTATATTTGTAGCAGAGCCTTTTATGGCCGCTTACACAAAGGACGCTGCAATCTATGGTTACGGCGTTTCATATCTTAAAATTGTAACTATCGGAAGTCTGTTTGTTATGATTTCAATGCAGATGGAAAAGGTGCTTCAGGCTACAGGGAATATGGTCGGACCTATGCTTGTAAGTATGACAGGCGCAATTGTCAACCTGATTCTTGATCCGATACTTATTTTCGGTCTGTTTGGATTACCAAGACTTGAAGTCGCAGGTGCGGCTATTGCTACGGTAATAGGTCAGGCTGCCGGACTTTGTGTTGCAGTCTATCTTGTTAAATTTAAGGATCATGATGTTACGATTGATATTAAGGATAAATTCGACTGGGGAATTCTGAAGGATATATATGCTGTAGGCCTTCCTTCAATCATTATGCAGTCAATCGGTTCGATTATGCTGTTTGGCTATAATGCTATACTGGCTTCATCAGCTGCCGCAGTTGCTGTACTGGGAGTGTACTTTAAACTGCAGTCATTTGTATTCATGCCGGTATTCGGATTAAACCAGGGAGCAATGCCTATAATGGGATATAACTTTGGCGCAAGAGACAGGAAACGACTGATGCAGACATACAAGTACGGCCTTGGTGCTGCACTTGTAATAATGACCTTAGGATGCATTATCTTCCAGACGTGTCCGGAACTGCTTCTGAAAATGTTCAACGCGGATGAAGAAATGCTTCATGTCGGTATCCCGGCACTTAGACTTATCAGCCTGTGCTTTATTCCGGCTGCTTTTGGTATTATGACGTCAACCCTGTTTCAGGGAACGGGCCACGGTGTTCTCAGCCTGATTGGTTCATTCCTGAGACAACTTGTCGGAATTCTTCCAATCGCATATGTTCTTTATCATGCCTTTGGAATTACAGTATCGTGGGTATCATTCCCGCTGGCAGAAATGATTGGTTTGATTTATTCCTGTATAATGCTTGCTGTTCTTTATAGGAAAGAGATTAAAAATCTTTAGTTATCAATGTGAATTACTGCCTATGCAGTAAACTTGTGAAATAAATAGGGTAGAAAAAATCTGGGTAAATTTTGAGAAAATATTGAGGTAGTTT
Organism: Emergencia sp.; assembly: GCA_051883055.1. GTDB lineage: Bacteria > Bacillota > Clostridia > Peptostreptococcales > Anaerovoracaceae > Senimuribacter. The sequence goes on along the minus strand of JBJESZ010000025.1, from coordinate 1,242 downwards.
TTTATGAAATTGGGAATTGACATAGGCTCAACAACCGTAAAGCTTGTCCTTCTTGACGATGAAGACAAGGTCGTATATTCAAAATACGAAAGACACATGTCAAACGTATTTGAAAAGGTTGAGGAACTTATAGAAGAAATGTACGCACAGTACGGTGACATCAAAATTCAGACTGTAATTACCGGTTCAGGGGGGTTGTCTCTGGCAAATCTTCTGAATATTCACTTTGAACAGGAAGTAATTGCCTGCAGCAAGGCTGTAGAAACGCTAATTCCTGAAACAGAGGTCGCTATAGAACTGGGTGGAGAGGATGCGAAGATAACCTTCTACGGGTCTACAATCGAACAGCGCATGAACGGTACCTGCGCAGGCGGAACGGGTGCATTTATTGACCAGATGGCTGTACTGCTTAATACAGATGCGGGCGGACTAAATGAAGCTGCAAAAAATGTAAAAATGATTTATCCTATTGCTGCACGCTGCGGCGTGTTTGCAAAGACGGATATTCAGCCTCTGATTAACGAAGGAGCTTCTATAGAGGACTTGTCGGCTTCTATATTTCAGGCTGTGGTTAACCAGACCATAAGCGGTTTGGCATGTGGTCATCCTATAAAGGGTAAGGTTGCTTTTCTTGGAGGTCCGCTTACATTCCTGTCAGAGCTTCGTAAACGTTTTATAGAGACACTGGAACTGCCGCCTGAAGATGTGATTTTCCCTGAAGACTCAAAGTTCTTCGTTGCAATCGGTGCAGCAATGCTTGCAGAGAATAAGACTGAAACATCTCTGCAGACGATTTGCGAACGTATGAAGAATGCGGATCAGGCAAAGCTTTCAGATACGAAATACATAGAACCGCTATTTAAAGATAAGCACGAATATGATGCTTTTATGGCAAGACATAACCGCAGTCGTGTCAAAAGAAAGGATATTTCCAGAGCAAAAGGTGCAGCCTTTTTAGGTATAGATGCCGGTTCAACAACAACTAAGGCCACTCTCATCGATAATGAAAAAAATCTTCTGTACTCATTCTACAGGAGCAATGAAGGTAATCCTTTGGAAGCTGTTAAATCAATGCTTAAGGAGCTTTATTATCTTCTCCCAAAGGATGCGTACATAGCTAACACCTGCGTTACCGGGTATGGAGAAGGCCTGATTAAAACAGCATTCAAGGCTGACATGGGCGAAATAGAGACTATGGCACACTATAAGGGTGCAGAAAACTTCCTGCCCGGAGTTGATTTC
>JBJESZ010000024.1:6813-15743 GCA_051883055.1 Emergencia sp. | reverse complement strand
TTCACAGGATCAGTTGAAATACGTTTTCCAAGTTCAACAGCCGCCATAAGGGCACATGCCTTGGTTCTGCCGATTCCGGCAATTTCAGTAAGCTCTTCCTTGCAGCATCGCCCAAGGTCTCCTATTCCCCCGGTCAGGGTGGAAAGAACATCCTCCGCAAGTCTGAGTGCCGACTTGTCTCTCGTTCCGGTGTGGATTATCAAAGCCAGCAGCTCAGTGTTCGACAGACTCTCCACTCCGTTTAACCAGGCCTTCTCAACCGGCCTCTCATTTTCAGGTAATAACTTGATTTGCATATTGACCTCCCGTGGGAGAAAGTGACTCAAAACGCAAAATTTCAACTTAAATTATAGCATTATTTTCTTTTGCATACAAGCAAAAGAGACTAATAATTTTGTACACCACAGGGCAATATAATAGCGTGAAAGATAGGAGGTAGGAACATGAAAGACAAGTATAATCCAAACATTCACTGCGACGTTGTTCAGTGCAAGCACAACGCAAGTGACGGTATTCACTGCTCTCTGGAGTCAATTACCGTAAGCACTCACGAGGCCAATCCTTCAGAAAGCAAGTGCACAGACTGTCTGTCCTTCGACCTGAAATAGTCCCGGACAGTCCAAATTTAATTTAGCCAGGCACTTAGCCCCCTCATGGCGCATATTCTGTAGTCATAGAGGGGGTTTACATATATATGAGCAATTCTTTTCCCAGACCACTTTCAGCACAGGATGAGAGAAAATATGTCTCAGCGTTGGAATCAGGCGACCCCTATGCAAGAGACATGCTGATTCAGAAGAATCTCCGGCTGGTGGCACACATTGCAAGAAAATACACAGGGCAAACGCCTCAGGAGGACCTTATTTCCATAGGTACCATAGGATTAATAAAAGCAGTGGATACATATACAAGCAAAAAATCAACAAGGCTTGCTACATATGCTTCCCGCTGTATAGAAAACGAAATCCTGATGAGCATCAGGTCAAATAAAAAAAACAAATCCGAGGTTTCAATAAGCCTTCCTATCGGCACTGATAAGGACGGCAACGAAATAAGTCTCAACGACATTATCGGAACATCTCCCGATGAAATCTTTGATAATCTTTACTTAAAAATTCAGGTCAAAGAACTCTATCAGGCTCTGGAAACAGTGCTGTCACCTCGTGAACGGCATATCGTCATTCTGCGATACGGCCTGGACGGCAACGGTTCCAGGGCACAGCGTGAAATAGCCGAGCAGCTTAACATTTCTCGTTCCTACGTATCACGGATAGAGAAAAAAGCCCTGTCCCGGCTTAAGTCGGCTTTGATGCATCAGGATATGCATCTCTGAACTCCTGAGACGCCGCCTGCTGTTTCATCGCGTATAGATGCAGCTCTTCACCCTGAACCAGCTGTATCACATAGAGTCTGCACAGCAGGAGCAATATCAGCAGAATAGTAATTCTTCTTACCGTCCTTATCCGGTTGAAGCCTCTGATAGTTATTACCCTGGACATTTTCCTCTTTCCTCCCGCAATTCTATTAAAAAAAACTCCCTAGGTTAATCTTCCCCGGGAGTCTTTTATTATTCGCAGGTTTATTATTCAATTCTGCTGCAGATATAGCTTATTACCTCATCAATGGTCATGTCCGTTGTATCCACCTCTTCAGCGTCATCAGCCTTTCTCAGCGGGCTCACTTCTCTGTGAGAATCATTGTAGTCTCTCTGAATAATACTTTCGAGAGTCTCCTCATAGCTTACATTTTCCCCTTTTTCCGTAAGTTCTTTGTATCTGCGGTTAGCTCTTTCCTCAGCTGTAGCTGTTATGAAGAACTTGTAGCGGGCGTTCGGGAATACATCTGTGCCTATGTCACGGCCATCCATAATCACACTTTTTTTCGCACCCATTTCCTGCTGCACCTTTACAAGATGTTTTCTCACGATTCCAAGAGCTGAGCAGGCGGACGCCTTCATCGATATTTCAGGAGTTCTTATAAGGTTGTTGATTACCTGTCCATCCAGAATGATATCACCATGTGAGAAATCGATTTCAGTTGTTTCGAGAAGCTCCGCAACCTTGTCAACCTCGTCCTCTGTAATGCCGAGCTGAAGCATTTTGTAGCCCAGTGCTCTATACATCGCACCTGTATCTATATAATCGATTCCAAGCTTTCTGGCAATTGCCTTTGCAATTGTGCTCTTTCCTGCTCCGCTTGGTCCGTCAATTGCAATCTGAAAAATTTTTTCCATGAGTTTCCTCCTACTTGTTTCCAATCAGTTTTTCTATTTCTTTAATGAAAGTGTTAACATCCGTAAACTGCCTGTACACAGATGCAAATCTCACGTATGCAACCTCATCCAGTTCCTTCAGAGCTTCCATAAGCATTTCGCCGATGCGGGTGCTCTCAACCTCCTTGGACATCTCATTGTTGATCTGCTTTTCGATTTCATCAACAACTCTCTCCATGTCTGCCACTGCCACAGGCCGCTTCTCGCACGCCTTGACGATTCCGTTAATAAGCTTGTTTCTGTCAAAGGCTTCTCTTCTGCCGTCCTTCTTAATGACCATTACGATATTTTCTTCAATTTTTTCATAGGTTGTAAAACGTTTTCCACATACCTCGCATTCTCTTCTTCTGCGAATAGCATGTCCGTCTTCTTTAGGTCTGGAATCTATCACCTTAGTGTCTAGATTATCACAAAAAGGGCACTTCATATCTTTTCCTCACATTTCGACTTGATATATGTCAATTTTACTACATTCGGAGGTTCTTTTCCACTAAAACATCAATATGGGTCCATTTCCACCAGAATAACGTCTTCTCCTACAGTTTTTACTCTGTCCCATTTAATTATCAGATCGTTTTCCTGATTTGCAAGTATTCTGAATATTCTCCTCTGGGCAGGTATAACGATTCCCTCAATTGTGCCGTTCTCCAGATCAACCTCAATGTCGCTCACAAATCCGATGCTCCTGCCGTCGCATATATTAATTACCTCTTTATCTCTTAATTTATCCGTACTTAACATATCCATTCTCCAGATTCCTTTTTTTCAGTATTTGTTAACAGTATATGCTTCCATACGAAAAAAAGAAGGGACTCTTCATAAAGTCCCTTCATCCTGCCCATAAGGCTTATTTAGCTTTACCGTATTCGAAAACCTTTTCCATTACCTTGTTGTACAGAAGTGCAGGTCTGAGGCCTTCTCTTTCACAGTAATCATGAATTGTTACACCATAGGTGTCTTCGAAAGTTTTTTCATCGATACCGGATGATTCAAGCATATTATCGATGTAATCATTATACTCCTTGTCAGTAACCTCAAGGTCTTCAGCTCTGGCAATTGTGTATATGATCATCTCATTGAATACTCTTCCCTCAGCATAGTCCTTTATCTGATTGTCGATAGTCTCCTCATCAGTCCCCTGGCTTTCCAGATAATCCTCCAGAGTTGAACCCATGGATTCAATCTGCTCAACCAGTGAATCCTTCATAGCAGCCTGAATAGCATTCAGCTCTTCTTCAGGATATTTGACAACTTCCGACTTGTCAACAAGCTCGCTCCATAGAGCCTGCATAACAGCATCTTTTGCAGTCTCTTCCTTCTCAGCCTTCAGATCAGCCTTAACTGACTTTTCGTATTCTTCCAGAGACTTGCAGTCACTGTTGTTTTTTACAAAATCAAGATCGTATTCAGGTACAACTGTAACCTTCTTTGAATTGATCTTCACGTCAAACACAACGTCCTTGCCTGCAACATCTTCATTGCTGTAATCATCAGGGAATTTAAGATTCAGCGTTACCGTCTTTCCGATCTCCTTACCGATAAGACCTTCAACAAAACCGTCAATCATGGATGTAGTTCCGATTGTAATATCAGAGCTTTCCGATGTACCGCCCTCAAAGGTTTCCCCATCGATACGTCCTTCATATGACACATTTATTGTATCGCCGTCCTCAACAGTGCCTTCCTTGACATCTTCTGTCGTTGCCGCAGCTTCACATCTGTCTTCAATTTCTGACTTGATTTCTGCTTTGCTTACGGATACTTTTATTTCATCGTATGTCAGACCCTTGTATTCTCCTACTTTTACGTATTCAGACAGGTCATAGTCATACGCTTTATCTCCGCCGCAGCCTGTCAGTACTGAAAGTGACAGAACTGTAACTGCCGCAAGGGAAATACACTTTAAAACCTTCTTTCTCATCTCCATACCTCTCAATCATCTTTAATGTATCTATTGATCAGCTGCCGCTTCTACAGCCATAGCCTTCTTTGCTCTGTTACGTTTCTTGCTTGCACCTCTTACAGTGATATAAACAAGCATCAGAACGGTTGCCAGATAAGGTACTGCCTCTGTCAGGTCTGATGGTATGCCCACAGACTGCAGTCTGATACCCATTGCCTGCAGGAATCCGAACAGTATTGCTGCACCGAATACCTTAGGAGGATTTGCCATACCGAATACCACGCATGCGAAGGCGATAAATCCTCTGCTTGCACTCATGCCCTCTGTGAAGCAGTTCAGATAACCCAGTGAAAGATGCGCGCCTGCAAGTCCGCAGAAAATTCCACATAGAACGCTGGCAAGAACCTTCATCTTAACAGGGTCGATACCTGCCGTTTCAAGTGCTTCAGGATGCTCTCCGGAAGCTCTCATCCAGAATCCGTATGGTGTTCTGTACAGGAAGATCCATACTGCAAATACAAGCAGCCATGAAACGTATACGAATATAGAATAACCGCTCAGAATATCCCCAATGAACGGAATATCCTCTATAACCGGAATATCTATGGCAGGCAGACCTTTGATATCCTTGGATACCCATGATCCTGTCTGATGAAAAACTGAACGAAGAAGATATACTGTTACGCCTGATGCGAAGGTATTCAGAGTCATACCTATGATAAATTCGTCACTCTTTAGTTTTACTACAAACAGTGCAAAGAACAATCCGATTAAAATTCCGATAAGGACTGCAAAAAGTACTCCCATCGGTGCACTTGCAAATGTAAAGCTGAATACTACCGCAACAAATGCGCCTGTAAGTATCATACCTTCCATACCGATATTCATAATGCCGGCATGCTCAGTGAACAAACCGCCTAACGCCGCAAGAATTACAGGAGTCGCATTACGAATTGTGTTCTGGAATAATCCAATGCTGAAAAATGATAAAATCTGATCCCACATTTATATGCTCTCCTTTCCTGCTTTTTTCTTTGCAATAGCTCTCGCCTGCTTTCTCATCTTTCTGTTGTTGAACCATTCTACGAATCCCTTGTTTGCAGCCATCAGGAAAATAAGAATTGAGAATATGATATCGTAAATCTGTGTGGAAATACCCATAGTCATATCCATCATTGTGGCTCCTGTGTTCAGGATAGCAAAGAATCCACTCATTATAATGATTCCAACAGGGTTGTAGTTCATAATCATAGCTACAAGCATTCCGTCGAAATAGAACTCAGTACTGATAGTATCAACCATCTGACCGTTGTAGCCGTAAACAAGTGTCATGCCCACGAATCCGCATATTGCACCTGAAGCCACCATGGAAGCAACCATGATTCTGTCGCTCTTCAGTCCCGCAAATCTTGCGAATCTGGCATTTTCACCTGTCATCCTCATCTGCAGACCGGCTGTAGTCATCTTCATAAAATACCAGATTAAAAATGTAAATATTGCCCCTACTATAAAGCTTGTACTTAAGTTGGAAGCTGCAATCAGCTTGGTCAGTCTCAGAGAATCAGGAAGATAATCCGTTCCCTTTGATACAGATACAAGGTCTGAACACCATGGTCCGTTAACCAGATATGTAACTACCTTGATAGCAACTGTGTTCAGCATGATTGTAGTGATTACTTCACTTACGTTAAGCTTAACCTTAAGCATTGCAGGAATCCATGCATAGAATCCACCTACAACTACTGCACTTATAAATGCGATAACGATTACTATCGGTGCAGGTAAAGATGAAAGCTGCAGACCTACCATAGTTGAAACAAGAGCTCCAACGAACAGCTGTCCTTCACCACCGACGTTAAACAGTCCGCCCTTGGCACCGATTGCGGTTGCCAGTCCAAGCAGACACAGAGTCATAAACTTTTCAAGAGTATTACCGATAAGTCTAGGACGACCTAAAGCTCCGGTAATAATAGTCTGATAAGCTTTGATCGGGTTGAATCCCGTAATAAGCATAATCAGAGCTCCGCACAAAAGTGCAACTGCTATACAGATAACAAGAGTAAGCACATATTTCTTATCAATTTTGTTTAATAATTTCATTATGCTTCACCTCCTGCCGATTCTCCGCTTCTGTCACCGGTCATGTAGTAACTGATTCCCATCTTGTCGATTTCGCCTTCTGCGAACTCACCGGTAACCTTACCTTCATACATGGTGATTATTCTGTCACTTAAGCGGAATACCTCATCCAGGTCAGCACTTACCAGGATGATTGCACAGCCTTCATTTCTCTTGTCAATAATGCACTGATGTATGAACTCGATTGCTCCTACGTCCACACCTCTCGTTGGCTGAGCGATAATAAGTATAGGCGTATCGAAAGAGAACTCTCTTGCAACTACAACCTTCTGCATGTTACCGCCTGAAAGAGAACCTACCTTAGTATCTACACCGGCACCACGCATGTCAAACTTTGTGAACAGCTCATTTGCATATCTTGCAATTGATGATCTCTTCAGATGAATTTTATATTTTGAGAACTCCGATCTCGTCTCCTTACCGATAATCAGGTTATCAGTAATGTCAGACTGTACTGAAACACCGGTTGCAATTCTGTCTTCAGGAATATGGGCCAGTCCGAGTTCTCTGATCTTTCCGGGATCCATTCCGTTGATTTTGGTTCCTTCAACGTAAACCTCTCCGGCTTCGATAGCTCTAAGACCTGTTATAGCCTCCAGAAGCTCGCTCTGTCCATTTCCCTCGATAGCAGCAATACCAAGAACCTCTCCGGCTCTTACTTTAAGGTCAACGCCTCTTACGGCAAGAAGACCTCTGTTATCTGTAACGTGAAGATCCTTTACCTCTATCTTTACATCGCCCGGAGTTCCTGTCTTTTCAACCTTGTCGAGCAGTACGTCACGGCCAACCATCATAGATGCGAGGATTCTTTCGTTTACATTTTTGGTTTCCTCCACGCCTACCAGCTGACCCTTTCTCATAACTCCGACTCTGTCTGAAATAGCCATTACTTCATACAGCTTATGTGTAATGATTATTACAGTCATATTCTTTTCTTTTACAATTCTTCTTATTACGTTGAACAGCTCATCTGTCTCCTGCGGTGTCAGAACTGCAGTAGGCTCGTCAAGAATAAGAATATCTGCCCCTCTGTACAGAGTCTTAAGGATTTCTACTCTCTGCTGCAGACCTACACTTATTTCTTCGACAACTGCCTTTGGATCAACCACAAGTCCGTAGTCCTCCACAAGGTCCATCGTTGCTTTTTCGGCAGCCTTTATATCGTAGAAAACCTTTCCCTTTCTTGGTTCCTTACTCAGTGCAATGTTCTGGGCAACTGTAAATGACGGAACCAGCATGAAATGCTGGTGTACCATTCCGACGCCGTTTGCGATGGCCTCGCTCGGATTGAACTTTTCCATCTTGTTGCCTTTGATATAAACATTACCGGCAGTCGGAGTATTGATTCCGTAAAGAACGTTCATCAGTGTACTCTTTCCGGCTCCGTTCTCTCCTACCAGAGCAAATACTTCACCCTGCTTGATATCAAAGGAAACATTGTCATTTGCCAGCACGCCCGGGAACTGCATTGTTACGTTTTCAAATCTTACTATTGTGTCTTGCAAAGCTCGTACCTCACATTCCCTTCACTGTGTATACACTCCATAAAGTTAGAGCGTAGCCTCAGGCTACGCTCTATAGACTATTAACAGTTTTTTCTTTTAATTAAAGTACTGTATCAACTACAATCTTTCCATCCTGGATGTCAGCAACCTTCTGATCAAGTTCGTCGATGATATCCTGTGGTACAAGTACTTCCTGATCTTCTGCACCGTAAGCAACTCCGATGTAGTTACCTTCCATACCTGCGTAGAATACTTCTCCGCCTGTCCAAGTACCGTCATTAGCATAAGCCTTAACGATATCAACTACTGAGTTACCAACGTTCTTAACCATTGAGCACAGGATTTCGTCAGCATAGTCTGACATTGTGATTCTCTGATCCTGGTCAACTCCGATAGCCTTGATTCCTAATTCCTTAGCCTTTAGGATTACACCGTTACCGGATCCGCCTGCTGCACAGAAGATAATATCTGCGCCCTGAGCCTTAAGGTCCTGAGCACACTGTGCGCCCTTGTCTGTATCTGACCAGTCGCCTGTGTAGTTCTTAACAACCTTAACGTCTGCGTTAGCGTCCTTAGCACCCTGAGCATAACCTGCATAGAAGTCGTTGATTACAGGGATGTCAGCTCCGCCTACGAAACCAACTACGCCGCTCTTTGACATCTTGCCGGCAATGTAGCCAACCAGATATGAACCTTCGTTCTGCTTGTATGATACGCAAGTCAGGTTGTCATAATCTGCAAGATTATCTGAAACGTTATCAACCCATACAAACTTTACATCCGGATAGTCCTTAGCAACGCTTTCAATCATGTTCAGCTCTGAGCCTACTGCGAATACCATGTCAGCAGCATCAGCAGCATTTCTCAGGTTCTGTTCCCATAATCCGGAATCTCCGTTACATTCAACGATGCTAGTGTCATAACCAGCTTCCTGAAGTCTGTCAAGACCTTCTTTAGCTGAGTCGTTAAATGACTTGTCGCCTAATGCTGTTGCAACAACACCAACAATTTTCAGACCATCTGCGCCAGCGTCGTCCTTGTCCCCGCAGCCTGCCAATACAAATGTCATTGACAGTACCATTGCTGCAGCCAGGACTAATGAAATAAATTT
>JBJESZ010000024.1:0-6713 GCA_051883055.1 Emergencia sp. | reverse complement strand
TCTGAATGCATTCTGCCCATAGTATCAGTCATACCGTAGGATGAAGGACCTGCTGCCATGTTGTCAGGATGAAGAGTTCTTCCTGTACCGCCGCCGGATGCTACTGAGAAGTAGTTCTTTCCTTCAAGAGTTCTTTCCTTCTTGTATGTTCCTGCTACAGGATGCTGGAATCTTGTAGGGTTGGTTGAGTTACCTGTAATGGAAACGTCAACGTTTTCGTGATGCATGATGGCAACGCCCTCACGTACGTCGAAGGCACCATAGCACTTAACCTTTGCTCTGTCTCCCTTTGAGTAAGGAGTTTCCTTCACAATCTTCAGTTCACCGCTGTGAAGATCAAATTCAGTCTGAACATAAGTGAATCCGTTGATTCTTGAAATGATCAGTGCAGCATCCTTTCCAAGTCCGTTAAGGATGACGCGAAGAGGATTCTTTCTTACTTTGTTTGCAGAGTTTGCGATACCGATTGCACCTTCTGCAGCAGCGAAGGATTCGTGTCCTGCAAGAAATGCAAAGCATTCAGTTTCTTCACTTAAAAGCATGGATGCAAGATTTCCGTGTCCGATACCAACCTTTCTGTCGTCAGCAACAGAGCCCGGGATGCAGAAAGCCTGAAGACCTTCTCCGATCGCCTTTGCTGCCTCTACAGCAGTAGTTGCACCCTTCTTCATGGCAATTGCAGCTCCGAGAACATATGCCCAGCATGCGTCTTCAAAGCAGATTGGCTGAATACCTTTAACGATTTCATATGGATCAAAACCCTTGTCCACGCACATCTGTCTTGCAGCTTCCAGGCTTTCAATTCCGTATTCTTTCATTGCGGCTTCAATTCCGCCGATTCTTCTGTCGTAGTTTTCAAATAAATCCATGTGTCGCCCTCCTATTCTTTACGCGGATCGATAGTTTTAACTGCTTCGTTAAATCTTCCGTATACACCGCTTGCTTTTTCAATAGCTTCCATAGGATCTACTCCATCCTTGATGAAGTCCATCATTCTTCCAAGATTTACATACTTGTATCCGATGATGTTGTTGTCTTCATCCAGGCCTTCTTCTAATATGTAGCCCTCTGCAAGTTCAAGATATCTCGGACCCTTGGCTGCAGTTGAGAAGATAGTTCCAACCTGGCTTCTTGTTCCCTTGCCAAGGTCCTCAAGGCCTGCGCCTACAGCTAATCCGCCTTCAGAGAAAGCTGACTGGCTTCTTCCGTATACAATCTGCAGGAATAACTCTCTCATAGCTGTGTTGATGGCATCGCATACAAGGTCAGTGTTAAGAGCTTCCAAAATAGTCTTACCAACCAGAATTTCGCCTGCCATGGCAGCTGAGTGAGTCATTCCGGAGCATCCTAAAGTTTCAACTAACGCTTCCTGAATGATTCCGTCCTTAACATTAAGTGTAAGCTTGCAGGCACCCTGCTGAGGAGCACACCAGCCGACACCGTGAGTCAGTCCGGAAATGTCAGTGATTTCTTTGGCCTGTACCCATTTTCCCTCTTCAGGAATCGGTGCAGGTCCATGGTTTGCATCGTTTCTGTTTACAATGCACATGTTTTCTACTTCTTTTGTGTAAACCATATATTTAAACCTCCATTTAAAATCTGAATTTTAATGCGTATATCATAACATATCTAGAACGTAATGCCAAGAACAGTTATCACACATCCCCATAAAACACTTGCCGCATACAGGAGAACGGTGATCCACAGGTTCTCCTTCATCCGGCGGTTCTCCTTGAACAAAACCAGCAGCCCCACACCGGCGCTTACAAGCAGACCGCTCATCATGGCACCCGGTCCGATTATTCCGTCCAGATACAGCTGTGTAATCACTACCGAAGCCGCGCAGTTCGGAATCAGTCCCACCATACCGGCGACAGCTTCTCCAAGAACAGGAATGCTGAAGAATACCGACGATACGGTGCTCTTTCCGACAAGGTCTATGCACACTCCGATCACAAGCGAAATCAGGAATATGAACCAGCATACCTTCAGAGCCCGCTTGACAGCATCCGCCAGAACTCCAGGTGCACAGCAGGCACAGTCATTCCTTTCACCTATTTCAAAGCCTTCCGGAACCTTGTGATGTCTGACCATCCAGCCAAACAGAACTTCCACAACGAAGCCGGTTATCATTCCTATTACAACCTTTGCCGCGAGAATTCTGACAATAACTCCCGGTGCAACCTGCTCCGAGATCAGAATCGGCAGCATCTCGTCAGAAGTAGCCATATATATGGAAATCAGCGTTCCCAGTGTAATAACTCTTCCGATATAGAAATATGAAGCCGCTGCTGAAAAGCCGCACTGGGGTATTACCCCGATCAGACTTCCCCACAGGGGTCCTATCCTGTCAGCCTGTTTTATTAAGTTTTTCGATTTATCGCTGGTCATCCTTTCGAGCAAGCCCATGGCCAGATATGTTACGAAAAGAAATGGCAACAGCTTGACGCTGTCTGTCAGCGCCTCCAAAAAAACTTCTATCATATAATTTTCTGCTCTTTTCTTATTTCATTTTCAGAATATAATCCACAATCGCTTTCGCAACGTCGTCCTTGCTCATTATTTCAAGCTGTCTCGTCTCTTCTCTGCTGATAAGCGTTACAACGTTGGTGTCGCATCCAAAACCGGCTCCTGCCTCCTTCAGATTGTTGGCTACAATCAGGTCGGCATTCTTCTTTTCCAGCTTGGCCCTGGAATTCTCTATCATGTTCTCCGTCTCCATGGAGAACCCGCATAGAATCTGACCTTCTTTCTTATGCTCTCCAAGATATTTCAGAATATCCTGAGTCCTCTTCAGCGGAATTGACAGATCACCATCCTTCTTCTTTACCTTCTGGTCGCTTACATTAACCGGAGTGTAGTCAGAAACGGCAGCGGCTTTGATGATGATGTCCTGCTCCTCTGCAAGCTTTGTTACTGCCTCGAACATGTCAGCAGCACTGGAAACCGGAACAATGTCAACAAACCCGGGCGCCTTTGCTGTCGTGTTTGCCTTGACAACAGTAACCTCCGCGCCGCGAAGCATGCATTCCTTCGCGAGGGAGAAACCCATTTTTCCACTGGAGTGATTGGTAATGAACCGAACCGGATCCATGGATTCCCTTGTGGCTCCTGCCGTTATCAAAACCCTCTTGCCCAGCATGTCCTTTTCTCTGGCCACAGTCCTCTCAATGTACTCATAAAGCTCCTCCGGCTCAGGCATTTTCCCTGCGCCCGTATCGCCGCATGCAAGATAGCCCGTAGCCGGCTGAATAACTTCGATTCCGTACTTTTCAAGGGTTTTCATATTATCCTGTGTTATAGGGTTTTCGTACATGGCGGTGTTCATTGCCGGCGCAACGATTTTCGGGCATCTGCTTGCCAGAAAGGTTGTGGTCAGCATGTCATCTGCAATTCCGTGGCAGAGCTTGGCCATCACATTGGCCGTTGCCGGTGCAACCATGAACACGTCCGCCTTTTTTGCAAGGGCAACGTGCTCCACATTAAACTGGAAGTTCCGGTCAAAGGTGTCAACGACGCACTTGTTTCCGGTCAGTGTTTCAAAGGTGGTCGGAGTGATGAAGTTGCACGCGTTCTCCGTCATTATCACATGAACCTCGGCACCCTTTTTCACCAGCATGCTTGCCAGATTTGCAATTTTATACGCGGCAATTCCGCCGCTTACACCAAGTAAAACAGTTTTACCTTTTAACATTTTTCATCTCCTGTCTGTATGCTCTCTTTGATTAGAACACACATAGTGCATTATGCCATATTTCTTGCTTTTTATCAAGGTTATACAAAAAAATAAGAGGGCGGCCAAACCCTCTTAAATCCATTTTCTCATATATTTAAGTGCATTTTTTTCCAGCCGGCTCACCTGAGCCTGACTGATAGCTATTTCATCTGCCACCTCCATCTGGGTCTTTCCCTCATAGAACCTCATCTGGAGTATGTGTTTTTCTCTCGGCGTCAGCTTGTTCATAGCCTCTGCCAGAGAAATATTTTCTATCCATTTCTCATCTGTGTTTTTCGTATCCTGGACCTGATCCATAACATAAAGGGCGTCCCCGTCATCGTGAAAAACAGGTTCATACAGTGAAACCGGCTCCTGTATGGAATCAATTGCCATTACGATATCCTCTACCGGAACATCTATCTCCCTGGCGATACGCTCCAGAGTCGGTTCGCAGCCAAGAGAAGTGCTCAGACGCTCCTTCGCCTGCAGCGCCTTGTAAGCAATATCCCTCAGAGAGCGTGAGACCCTGATGCTGTTGTTATCCCTCAGATAGCGCCTCACCTCACCGATTATCATCGGCACCGCATAGGTGGAAAACTTGACTCCGTGACTGAGATCAAAATTGTCTATGGCCTTTATCAGACCAATGCAGCCTACCTGGAACAGATCGTCCGGATTCTCATTTCTGTAGCTGAATCTCTGTATCACGCTCAGCACCAGCCTCAGATTCCCCGTTATGAATTTTTCCCTTATTTCTGCATCGCCTGCCTTGATGGCTATCAGCATCTCCTGCATTTCCCTGTCCTTGTAGACTGGAAGTTTTGATGTGTTTACCCCACAAATTTCAACTTTATTCGCCATTATATACACCAACCCGTTACATTTTTTATGTATGTAACCCTGTGCCAAATCTGCAACAGGCTGTATGTATAGCTTGTGCCGCCGGGCTGTTTTTTAACCTAGTTTCTGCACATCTTTTCTAAGTCTCTGGATAATTTTTTTCTCCAGTCTGGATATGTAGCTCTGAGAGATCCCCATAGCATCGGCGACCTCCTTCTGAGTCATCTCACAGCCGCATGCAAGGCCGAATCTCATGTCCATAATGCGCTTCTCTCTTCCGGAAAGCTTGTGAAGTGCGTTGTACAGCAGTCTGCGGTTTACCTCCTCTTCCAGGCGGGCAGAAACAACATCGTTGTCCGTCCCCAGAATATCTGAAAGCAGCAGCTCGTTGCCGTCCCAGTCCACGTTCAGCGGCTCGTCGAGGGAGACCTCGTTCTTCCGCTTGACATCCTTTCTCAGATACATCAGAATTTCGTTTTCGATGCATCTTGACGCATAGGTGGCCAGCTTGATGTTTTTTTCCGGCTTGAAGGTGTTGATTGCCTTGATGAGTCCGATAGTGCCTATGGAAATCAGGTCCTCCGTATTTACCCCCGCATTTTCAAACTTCTTGGCGATATAAACCACCAGCCTCAGGTTTCTCTCAATCAGTGTATTTCTCGCGGTCTCGTCACCTGCTGCAAGGCCTGCAACAGCCTTCTCTTCCTCCTCCTTTGACAGCGGCGGAGGAAGTACGTCGCTCCCGCCTATGTAATATATCTCTTTTCCGTCCTCCCATGGGAAGACGCCTGCGTCGGAAAAAAGCTTTTCCAGCAGCTCCCACTTAAGAATTCCCATATATCCCCCTTTCCATCAGTTCTCCCGGCAGGAGAATCTGAATATCGCCTAGACTCTGGCGGCTTGCTGCGATTACCGGTCTGACTATTACGGTTCCGGAAACGCTCATCGAATCTGCCCTGTAGCCCTGCAGGGTTCCCCTCTCCCCTACAGAAACGTACGGCACCAGAACGTACCGTGTCTCTTTGTGCTCCAGTCTGTCGGTCATCTTTTTCAGCGTTTCACCGCTAACCAGCGCCACGGGTCTTCCCGTCACCGGCTCCTTCAGGCTGTTCCCCGTGTCGATCATGCCATCCAGCACCCAGCTCACTCCATCAAAACTCACAGCGGCCTTCACCCTTGTTTCCCGGTCGATTCTCTTTGCCTTCACAAGCCTGATGGCAATGACGATTACCATGGCAGCCGCTGTCGCCGCCGCCATCAGCCCCGTATATGTAAGCGCCGGCATATACATTGCTCCGCTGCCTGTAATCACAGCTCCCGCCAGCCCGCGGAAGCTCCCCAGCCTCAGAATCGCATTTGTAACTCCGCCGTAAAAAACCGTTACCAGAAAGTATATGAATCCGCATCCCACCATGCGCTTCGCTTTCTTCGCACCGGTCCGTGATTCCACCCTCCGGATGGTTCGCCTGTCCGGAGCGGTCTGGGCATGCGGTTCTGGCTTGCGGTTGCTTTGCACTCCGCCATGTCTGCCTTTCTTTCTGGCGGTTCGCTCATCGTCTGCGGTCCCTGCACAGCCCGACATCCCCGCAGACATCAGCCACCCCTGAACCAGACAGAATGCCACTACAGTGAGCACTGCAGCCGCAGGCGGCACCGGAACAAAAATGATAAAAGCATACAAACCTGCCAGAATCCCCGAAAGGACCAGCCGGCGGCCGCCCGGGCGGCCGCCGGTAATCAGTTTTGATGTATAGGCGAAAACCATACCCGCTATGAAGTTTTCCAGAAAAAAGTATTCACTGTAAATCGTCATATCGAAATTATAAGACCCATCCACTGCGAATACTGTCGAATGGTGGTCCACGCAAAGAAAAAAGACTGAGGGCAAACCTCAGTCTTCGAAAACCACTATCAGGTAGTGTCTGTTCAATTTTTCTGCAGTTTATTTTCCGCAGTTCTGCTTAGCAGTTTCGCAAAGCTGTGCGAATCCTGCTGCATCGTAGATAGCCATTTCGGAAAGCATCTTTCTGTTGATTTCGATTCCGCTCTTCTTCAGTCCATCCATCAGTCTGCTGTATGAAAGTCCGTTCATTCTTGCAGCAGCGTTGATTCTTGCGATCCACATCTGTCTGTACTGTCTCTTCTTCAGCTTTCT
>JBJESZ010000023.1:11079-15765 GCA_051883055.1 Emergencia sp. | reverse complement strand
AAACAACCTGACTGAAGGTTCAATATTTCAAAAGTTAATAAGGTTTTCTCTTCCGATGATTGCGGGCAATCTGCTCCAGCAGGTATATAATCTGGTGGACACGCTGATAGTTGGACGATTTCTGGGTGCTGATGCACTGGCGTCAGTGGGTTCATCATACACTCTGATGGTCTTTCTGACCTCGGTTGTCATAGGCCTGTGCATGGGAAGCGGTGCGTTCTTCTCTGCCGATTTCGGCGCCGGCAATCAAAACCGATTAAGGGAGGATATCTGGCATTCCTTCTGGTTCATTCTGGCAGTATCGGTCGTAATATGCATAGTGATTTATCCCGGCATGAATATCATTCTCAGGATTCTTCACACACCGGAAGAGCTTATGAATCTTACAAGAGAGTACGTCCGGATAGTGTTCGCAGGAATAATCTTTGTATTTCTGTATAACTTCTTTGCGTTCCTTCTCAGAGCTATGGGGAATTCCCTCGTGCCGCTTGTATTTCTGGCTGCCTCATCAGTAATCAATATCGCACTTGATATATGGTTCGTTGTAGGACTGGAATTAGGTGTGGGCGGTGCTGCACTGGCAACAGTGATAGCCCAGGCATTTTCAGGCATTGGAATTGCTGTCTTTTGTATAATGCGTCTGCCGGTGCTCAACTTCGGCGGCAGCAACAGCAGAGTGCGCTGGAATGCTAAGAGGATGAAAGAAATCATCAAAAATGATATAGCAACCGGAATACAGCAGTCAGTGATGAACTTTGGCATTCTGATGATTCAGGGACTTGTTAACAGCTTTGGCGCAGTTGTAATGGCATCATTTGCAGCGGCAGTGAAAATAGATACGCTTGCATATATGCCGGCACAGGAATTTGCCAATGCATATTCTCTGTTTGTTTCACAGAATTACGGAGCAGACAGAAAGGAACGGATAAGGGAAGGAACTCGCATTTCGATTGCAGTATCAGCGGGCTTCTGTGCCGCTGTGTCGGTTTTGATATTTATATTCGCCGAGAGCCTGATGGGCGTGTTTGTCGACCCGGGAGAAACGGCAATAATCGCCGAGGGCGCGCGATACCTGCGGATAGAGGGCGCAACATATGTCGGCATAGGTATACTTTTCCTCTGGTACGGATATTTCAGAGGCATAAACATGCCGCAGATTTCGCTGCTCCTTACGGTTGTTTCTCTGGGTACGCGAGTGTTTTTGTCATATGCGCTGGCACCGCGAACACCTCTGGGCGTAATCGTAATATGGATATCAATTCCAATCGGATGGCTGCTGGCTGATGTGACAGGATGGGTGCTGTATAAGAACAACCGAGAATGATAAAGAGGCAGTCTGGATTACCCTAAACGATAAAAATTTTACGATAAACGTTAAAAATGTATTGACAAAGGACTACGGCCATAGTATTATGTGAGCATAACGATAAACGTTAAATAATTTATGTTTTACGTAGGAGGTATCTTATGAATTCTAATACACTGGCGAAAGTCCACAAGTTTGGTAAGGTGGGCAAAATCGTAATTACCGTTCTTCTGGTTTTATCCATTCTGGCAACTGCCGCATCATGCGTGGCGACGGTATTTGTTGCAAATCTTCCTAAGGACGCAGTGACGGTGAGCGTGACAAACAACACAGAGTTCAGGGTCAACGAAAAGAGTTTTCCTCTTTTCTGGGATATTGTCAGCGATAATTTCTCTTACCCGGCAGACGCAGACCCTGGTGAAATCCTGATGGACGAAAACGGAGAGATTATTCCTCCTGAGGATCAGGAGTTTGAGACGCAGCTGGATCTTATGAGCAGCAATTCCTATAAGGCAATAATTCACTCCGATGGCAACACAAAGGTTATGGAAGCACAGTCATCTCCAGTAGAGTATCGTTCAGGAGAGTTTGTAAAGGTTGTAGTATCTCTGACTCTGCTGCTGGCCTCAATTGCCGCAATGCTGTTCATGCTGAGAAGGATGTTTGGGGTGCTTGCAGTCTGTGATTCTCCTTTCTGCGAGGATTTTGTAAACAAGATGAGAGCCTTTGGATACGCACTTCTTCCTGTCGCACTGTTTGACACTGTTGGAGAAACACTTTCTGAGAGTTTTCTTTCCGCCGGAAGTGATGTGGATATCCGCATACAGTGGGGTGTTCTCATAGCCTTTGCCGTAACCATGTGCCTGGTAGTGGTGTTCAGATACGGCGTACAGCTTCAGAAGGAGTCTGATGAAACGTTATAAAAGGAGGACTGACATAGATGGGACATATTGTACTGAGACTTGACCGGGTCATGGCGGACAGAAAGATGAGCCTGAATGAGCTGTCTGAAAAGGTCGGCGTAGCAAACGTCAATCTGTCAAAGATGAAAAACGGGCGAATAAGTGCCATACGGTTTTCCACTCTTGCGGCCATCTGCGAGGTTCTGCAGTGTCAGCCGGGAGATATTCTGGAATACAGTCCGGAGGACAAGGAAGAATAGGAAGGTCGAACAAGGCGGCCGGTACAGGAAAAGGGGTAATGAAATATATAAAACACATAAACAGTGGCGAAACATCAATCGACCACTGTTTTTTTCTCGCCAACGGCCTTTCTGAACTGAACTGTGAACAGAATGGCGGTAAAGGTTACTGCGATGACGTCGGCTACAGGTTCGGCCATATAGACGCCCATGGTTGGGTCGGACGCCAGCCGCGGCATTATGTAAATCAGCGGCAGCAGGAGCACGAACTTTCTTACAATCGCCACCACGATCGAGCTTGGCGCCTTGCCGAGAGAGATAAAGGTCATCTGGCAGGCGACCTGAATTCCGAAGAGGAACATTACGCCAAGGTATATTCTCAGTGCGCCGGATGTAAATTCTATCAAAGCCGCCTCAGGGGTGAACATCCTGACAAACACACCGGGAACTGCCATTACCACAGCCCAGAGCGTGACGGCATAGATCATTGAACATGTGAGCAGCAGGCGAAAGGTCTTTCTTACACGAGGATAATTCTCCGCACCGTAATTGTAGCTTGATATAGGTTGAGCTCCCTGAGCTATGCCCTGAAGAGGAAGCATGGCAAACTGAGTTACGCTCGTAAGAATAGTCATGGCACCAACGGCAATATCTCCGCCATACTGAAGCAGAGATGAGTTGAAGCATACGGCAATGACACTTTCACTCGCCTGCATGATAAAAGGTGCCGCACCAAGTGCTATACACGGAAGGACAACTGAAGGATTGACATTGAGATTTTTTCTCCGCAGCTTCAGTACTGCCTTGCCTCTGCACAGGAAACGCAGTATGAACGCACATGATAATCCCTGGGAAATCACCGTTGCAAGAGCTGCACCCCTTACTCCCATATGCAGCGCGAAGATGAAAACAGGATCCAGCACGATATTTGTCACAGCACCTATAAGAACGGAAACCATAGAAGTTCTGGTAAATCCCTGAGCCGTAACGAAGGCATTCATTCCAAGGGTAAGCTGGACGAACAGCGTCCCCAAAGCGTATATGTTCATATAGCTGACTGCATATTCTATAGTGTTTTCGCTTGCGCCAAAAGCCAGAAGCAGACTCCTGCCAGAGACAAGCAGAATCACGGTCAGTACTGCAGAAACGATTATCTGAAGTGAAAAGCATCCGCCAAGAGTTCTCTCTGCGGAATTCATATCCTTTCTGCCCATGAAAATTGAAGCACGGGGAGCACCTCCTGCGCTTACAAGAGCGGCAAAGGACATGACTACCATGATTATAGGCATACATACACCCACACCCGTCAGGGCAAGACTCCCGTCGCCGGGAATGTGACCGATATAAATCCTGTCCACGATGTTGTACAGCATATTTATCAGCTGGGCTATGACCGTCGGCACAGCCAGCTTAAAAAGAAGCCTTCCGACAGGCTCTGTCCCAAGAATATCCCTGTCGCCGCTATTGCCCAGCCTGTTTGTATCAACTCCGACGCCCGAAGCCGCACGGTCATCCGCTCCCGTGCCTGTGCCCATGTCACCATCCGCGCGGTCGATGGCACCAGTGCTCATATTGAATTTCTTTGATTCACTCATTGTCTAATATACCCCCCTGAGAAAACTAATGTAATAAAATATACTACAAACAGATTCCTTCGTCAAATCTAACGGGTAAACCAGAGGTCCACTGTTCTTTAAAAGCATAAGGTTAGATTTATACTATAATAGTATTGCAATGGAGAGTATGGAATAAATTCACATTAGATGGAGCGCTTTATATTTATACATGGCACGATTTTCGGATATCGATGAAAAAAGCCCAAAATTCAGGCACGTTTTCTCGAAAATGTAGATTCTGGCCCGGATTTTCCAGTCGGGAGAGACATATCTGCAGGCTTCATGTGTCATTCCATATTAAAATAACAAGAAATAACAGGTATAATATGCCAGCAACACATTCTAACGTGAAGCCATCTTGGATAGTATTAAAGGAAGAGGGATTAAAATGGGTTGAAATACAAGAAAAGCCATTGAAATCCAGCAGCGTGTATTATAAATATACTGAGCAACGGATAAATATAAAAACGACGGTCCTGAGCCTGGGCCATTTTGCGTGTTTTGAAAAAATCGAAGCCAAAATCCGGGCCAAAACTTCAGTTTTGGAGAAAACGTGCCTGACACAGCTGAAAACGTGCCTGACACAGCTGAAAACGTGCCTGACACAGCTGAAAACGTGCCTG
>JBJESZ010000023.1:0-10979 GCA_051883055.1 Emergencia sp. | reverse complement strand
GACACAGCTGAAAACGTGCCTGACACAGCTGAAAACGTGCCTGACACAGCTGAAATCTTGGATTCTGGCTGCAATAACACTTGCCACGGACGTTTGATAATATTATGTCATTGACACCCGCACCATAAAGTGCTACAATTCCAATGAAAAAAGCGGATAGTATCCAGTCGCCACGACGGAACTGTACCGGCAGAAGCAGAATAGAAATTGTTCCTGGTTCAGAGAGCCGATTACATAATCGGATACCGGAAATCTGGCATCAACCGAAATGAAAATGGTAGGTGATGATATGAAGGTAGGGTTTATAGGAGCAGGAAAGGTTGGCTTTTCACTCGGAAAGTTTTTTGCTGAGAATTCAGGGGCTGTGCAGGCATCAAGTCGGAATGCGCAGGCAGCAGGTCAGAATGCGGAGGCATTAGGTCAGCATGTGCAGGCAGCAGGTCGGAATGCGGAGGCATTAGGTCAGCATGTGCAGGCAGCAGGCCAGGATTCAGACAATGAGATTCAGGTGACCGGCTATTACAGCAGGCACGCAGAATCCGCCAGAGAGGCAGCAGAATTTACAAACTCGAAATGTTACGAAGACGTGGAATTACTTGTAGAAGAAAGTGATGCCATATTTCTCACCGTACCGGATGGAGCAATTAAATCTACTTATGACCGAATAAAGGTGTTTGACATATCAAATAAGCACATCTGCCATTGCAGCGGCGCCCTTTCGTCTGCGGAGGTTTTCAACGACGTCAGAGAAAGAGGAGCCTGCGGGTATTCGATACATCCGTTATTTCCTGTCAGCGACAAGCTGAACAGCTATCAGGAAATGCCGGATGCTTTTTTTTGTCTCGAGGGTGAAGGCGACGGCATCAGGTTCTGGGAATCTTATATCAAAACCCACTGCCGGGGGTCAAAACTCATTGACGGCAAAAGCAAGGTAAAATATCATGCAGCATGCGCAATAGCAAGCAATTTGTACTGCGCACTGATGCAGGAAAGCTTGGAACTTCTGGGCGAATGCGGTTTTGATAGAGGAGAGGCACTCGCGGCTCTGTCGGCTTTGATAGAAAGCAACGTGAAGCATATTCTGGAGGACGGGCCTGTGCAGGCTTTGACCGGACCCGTGGAGCGCGGAGATGCATGCACAGTGGAGAAGCACATAAAGTGTTTGGACCGGAAGACGGACAGAGAGCTTTACCTGGCGGCAAGCCGGAAGCTGACGGAGGTGGCACGTGCGAAGAACCCGGACAGAGACTACTCCGGGCTGGATAGAGTGCTGGATGCGAAGGACGCAGAATAAATAAGACATTGCAGAACAATGGAGGATGTAAAAATGGCGAAGAGAACCGTTGCAACTTTACTAGAAATGAAAAAAAATGGACAGAAGGTATCACAGGTAACCTGCTATGATTACTCAACAATGTGCCTGATTGAGCAGTGCGGAATTGACGCTGTTCTGGTAGGTGACAGTCTGGGAATGACCATGCAGGGCTATGACACAACTCTTCCTGTAACAATGGACGATATGATCGTTTACGGAAGAAGCGTTGTGCGCGCCAGTAAGGAGGCATTCGTGGTAATGGACATGCCTTTTATGAGCTATCAGGCATCTGTGGAGCAGGCCGTAATGAATGCAGGACGCCTGATCAAGGAGACAGGTGCAAATGCAGTTAAGCTTGAGGGTGGAGCGGCTGTAAAGGAACAGATTAAGGCGATTGTGGATGCCGGAATTCCCGTATGCGCACATATCGGAATGACACCACAGTCGGTGAACGCATTCGGTGGTTTTAAGGTGCAGGGCAAGGGTAAGGCTAATGCGGAACGTGTGCTTCAGGATGCTCTGGCTGTACAGGAGGCAGGCGCTTTCATGTGCGTACTGGAATGTGTACCGCCAAAACTTGCAGCGCTGATTACTGAAAAGGTCGATATGGTTACAATCGGCATCGGTGCAGGAGCGGGATGCGACGGACAGGTGCTTGTATGGCAGGACATGATGGGAGTGAATCAGGGCTTTACACCTAAGTTTGTGAAGCATTTCGGCCAGATTGGAGAGGCCATGAAGGAAGCTTTCCGTGCTTATGACCAGGAAGTTAAGGCAGGTACATTCCCTGCTGAGGAGCACAGCTTCGTGAAGAGTGACTGCGGCGACGGATTCCTGGAAGGACTTCGTGCGAAGTATTAATAGACGTATAATGCCATTTAATATAGATGGGGCGCAGGTCCCGGATTACAGATGGACGGGGCGGTGTGTCCCGCAAGAGAAAAGAGGAAAGATAAATGATTATAGCAAAGACAGTTGAAGAGGTACGTTCCCAGGTAAGGGAATGGAGAAAGGAAGGACTTACAGTGGGCCTGGTGCCTACAATGGGGTACCTTCACGAAGGGCATGCAAGCCTGATAGACAAAGCCGTAAGCATGTGCGACAGAGTAGTTGCATCTGACTTCGTCAACCCGACGCAGTTCGGCCCGGGAGAAGATCTGGAAGCTTATCCAAGAGATTTTGACCACGACTGTGAGCTTCTTGAGGCTCACGGATGCCACATGGTATTCTATCCGTCAGTGGACGAAATGTATCCGGACGGAAACGGCAAAACTGACACATACATTGAAATTCTGGACGACATGCCTAAGCAGCTTTGCGGAAAGACAAGGCCTATTCACTTCCGCGGTGTGTGCACCGTAGTTGGAAAGCTGTTCAACATCGTTATGCCTGACAAGGCTTTCTTCGGACAGAAGGACGCCCAGCAGCTGGCAATCATCAGACGCATGGTTCGCGATTTGAGCTACGGAATTGAAATCGTAGGATGTCCTATCGTCCGTGAAGAGGACGGACTTGCAAAGTCATCAAGAAACACTTACCTGAATGCTGAGGAAAGACAGGCTGCGCTGGTTCTTTCACAGGCAATCCGTATGGCCGAGAAGATGACAGCGGAAGGTGAGACTGATGCTGAGAAGGTTTTGGCGGCTATGAGAGAGCACATCGAGAAGGAGCCTCTTGCAAAGATTGACTACGTTTCAGCTGTTGACGGTGTGACTATGGCACCTGTAACTGAAATTAAGGGCAACGTGCTGATTGCCATGGCCGTATATATCGGTAAGACAAGACTTATCGACAACTGTTCAGTGAACGCATAACCGGAGGTGGCCTTATGACATTGGAAATGCTTAAGGGAAAGATCCACAGAGCGACTGTTGTCCAGGCGGAGCTCGACTATGTTGGCTCAATTACGGTGGATCAGGATCTGCTGGATGCATCCGGAATTTTGGAGTATGAGAAGGTTCAGATTGTAGATATCAATAACGGAAGCCGGTTCGAGACTTACACGATTGCGGGTGAAAGAGGATCCGGAATGATCTGCCTGAACGGTGCGGCGGCAAGATGTGTAAGCACAGGTGATAAGATTATCATCATGGCCTATGCTTCCATGACACCTGAAGAGGCGAAGGATTTTCACCCTACAGTGGTCTTTGTGGACGATGACAATAAGCCGGCACGTGTTACGAACTACGAAAAGCACGGTCTGCTGAAAGATATGGAATAATACAGAACGATACTGTTCGGAACGAAATATGAAAATACGGAACTTTATCAGAAATAATTGATATTGTTCGGAATAAAAGGTATAATATACGATAAGAATAGAGTATATTATACCTTTTTTGAATGGAGTGAGTTTTGATGATGAGCACCTGCAGAGAGATGGCAAGAAAATGGAACATTTCAGAGCGTGCGGTTGCGAAAATGTGCAAGAACGGCAGGATACCCGGGGCAGCTAAGGCAGGGAAGAGCTGGCAGATACCTGAGGATGCTTTGAGACCCGCTGACGGCCGGGTATCGTCAGGGAAATATATCAAGTCTTCACCGAGAGGAGACGTATCCTGGGGATCAACTGTTGTGAGAGAGACAAGTGTACCGTTTTCGGCGCCAACGGAGAGAAAAGCGCTCCCCATAGGAATATCAGATTTCGTGAGAGCTCAGTCGGAATACTATTATGTTGATAAAACTTTGATGATTAGGGAGTTTCTGGATCGAAAACCGCTGGTGTCCTTGTTTACAAGGCCGAGACGCTTTGGCAAAACTCTGAATATGGATATGCTCAGGGTTTTCTTCGAAATTTCAGATGCAGATACAAGCGTATATTTTCAGGACAAGGCAATATGGCAGTGCGGAGAGGAATACAAGAGGCACCAGGGCAGGTACCCGGTTATTTTTCTGACTTTCAAGGACGTAAAATTTGATTCGTGGGAGGCAACGCTGGAGAAAATTCGAGGCATTCTGCAGGCTGAATTCGGAAGGCATCAGGAGCTGCTGACAAGCGCGGTGGCTGCGGAATACGAGAAGGAGTTCTTTAGAAAAATTCTTGAGGGAAGAGGAAATGAGGTAGAACTGGCTTCGGCTCTTGAGAATCTTTCGAGAATGCTCAGAGAACACTATGGAATTGCACCGGTAATTATTATTGACGAGTACGACACTCCGATACAGGAAGGTTATACGAGAGATTTTTATGATGAGATCATAGGGTTTATGAGAAACTTTTTTTCAGGGGCTTTCAAGGATAACAAGAACCTTTCGTACGGATTTCTGACGGGCATTCTGAGAATTGCGCAGGAGAGCATATTCAGCGGAATGAATAATCTGACTGTAAATTCAGTAATGGATGAAGAATACGACTGCTTTTTCGGGTTTACTCATTCTGAAGTACACGAGATGATGGAGTACTACGGGATAACTGATAAAGAGGCTGAGCTGACGGAATGGTATGACGGATACGTTTTCGGATGTGAGGAAATATATAACCCGTGGTCAGTCATAAACTACATTTCCAGAGGATGCACTCCTCAGGCCTACTGGGTAAACACCGGAAAAAATGAGGTGCTTGATGATGTGCTTCAGACAGCAACGGATGATATTAGCGAGAAGCTTTACGCACTGCTGCAGGGAGAGTCAGTCGTTGCAAGAATAGACCAGAACGTGGTTTACCGGTCTCTCAGCGAAGAACCGGCTAATGTATACAGCCTGTTGCTGGTGGCAGGATATCTGAAAGCACCGCAGAAGGAACTTCAGGCAGATGGAACTTACCTTTGTCAGGTTTCCATTCCGAACAGGGAGATTGCGGCCGTGTATAAGAGTGAGATTCTTGCTCATATGTTTCAGACCGGTGCAGTCACGAGAAGCACAGCAAATAAAATAGCAGAAAGCTTGTATGCAGGGGATTTAAAGAAGCTTCAGCAGGCTGTTTCCGAATATATAGACAGATCTGTCAGCTATTACGACTCCGGAACAGAGGGGTTTTATCACGGACTGATTCTCGGTCTGATTGCTTTGATGGATAATCAGTACAGAATTCAGTCGAACAGAGAATCAGGTGACGGGCGATATGATGTAAGTCTGATTCCGAGAGACAGGCGTTATCCGGGGATAATAATGGAGCTTAAGACGGAGAAAGGGCTGGATGAGGAGGGGCTTGATGCTTTATCCACCCTGGCACTGGAACAGATAGATGGCAGGCGTTACTATATGGAAATGCAGAATGAAGGCGTCGAAACAATCATTAGACTGGGCATAGCATTTTCAGGGAAAAAGGTGAGAATTGCAAAAAGTATGTAGGATAAGTCAAACGCGAAAGAAAGAGTGCAGAACAAATTGAACTGCACTCTTTCTTTCGCGTTAGTCACATTATATGTATTGTCTGATCCTGAAGTTATTTCAGTGTTGTCTTTGCAACTGCCTTTGACCAGCCGCTGTAGTAAGGTTTTCCTGATACTGTCTTGTATGTACGAACCTGTACATAGTAGGTCTTCTTGCCCTGCAGCTTGGATATAGCTGCAGTTGTTGTACTGTTCTTAGTTACCTTTACTGTCTTGGCACCGGCCATAGTCTTCTTAAGAGAATATCTTACTTCATAGCCTGTGGTCTGAGTCTTCTGAGCTTTGATGCTGACAACAAGCTTCTTGGATTTGGCAGTTACCTTGGAAACTGTTGTGCCCTTCGGGTTGATTGTGAAGGTCTTAACTACCTTCGCGTTATCTGCATAATCCCCTTTGAAAGTGATTGTAGCCTTAGCTGTTCCAACGTTCTTGTTGTTTGAATATACAACACTGTAGTCGCTGCTGTCCAGCTTGTTGCCATCAGCGTCAACTGCTGTTACTGCAGGCACGATAGACTTTCCTGTGTATGTGTATGATGTCTTGGACAGCGATACCTTAGATACCGCAGGAGCCTTCTCGTTCGGATCCTTTACGGTGATATTATAGGTTGTAGTGTACTTATCATACTTTACTGTAACAGTCTGAGTACCGGCCTTGCTCATGTCGTAGCCTGTCACTGTTGCCTTTTCTGGATCGCTTATAGCTAATGTTGTGTTATCGGACATCTTGTAGTACAGCTTGAAATCAGGCTTGAAGGTATCGCCCACCTTATAAGTCTTCGTAACCGGTGTAACTGTAATTCCTGTAGCTCCAAGGACATTGATATCGAAGGTGGTTTCGTATGTCTTTGAGTATACCTTATATGTTACCTTGACAGTCTGCTTGCCTGCCTTGGACATATCGTAGCCTGAGAATGTAATCTTGCCCGGTTCAGGATCCTTTGCTGCCTGAGTGCCTGTTGCTGTCTTGTATTTTACCTGACCCTCAGCCTTGAACTCATCGCCAACCTTGAACTTTGTTGATGTGGTAGGAGTAAAGGTTATTCCTGTCGGAGCAATAGTCGCAATATCGAAGGTAGTAGTCAGACCCTCGTATTCAACAGTAACTGTAGGTCTGGTTTTGGTCTTATCGAAGGTCAGCTTTGCACCTGACAGGTCAGTGATTTCAGTCTGCTTGCCGTTCTTGATTCCATACAGCTTGAACTTTGGTGTGAAGTCCTCGCCTCTCAGGTAAGTATAGCCGGAAATTGGGTTTGCGGCAATTCTGTCATAGTCAGCGGCTCCCTCTACATTAATGTCGAAGGTTGTGGTGAATCCGTCAAATTCTACTGTAACAGTCTGTTTGCCTGCCTTGTTGATATCGTAGCCGGAAATCTTAGCTGCGGACTTATCGCTAACCTTAAAAGTTTTGTCAGTCGGCGTGGTGTAATATAGCTCGTACTCCGGTGTGAAGCTTTCTCCTTTTTTGTAGGTTACACCTTCTTTAGGCACTGCTTTAATTCCTGTTTTCTTATAAACGGTTACTGTGAACTGTGTGGTGAATCCGTTGGCACTTACAGTAATGGTCTGCTCGCCTTCCTTACTGCTGTCAAAACCGGTATATTTCACCTTTACGAAGGATTCAACATTCCAGGAAGAATCTGAGGATTTTTCCGGAACATAGGCTATACGATAGGCCGTGTCATCGAATGACTGACCGACAAGGTAATGTCTGGTACCGATACCGCTTTTCACCTCTATTCCCTTGGCACTGCGCAGGTCAGGAATCTCTGACTGCTTGACGTGACGGGCACCGAATACGGCCGCAGGCAGATCAAACTGGAAATGGCTCGGTTCTTTCCCTGAGGTGGTTTTGCTGTCGCCGTCTCCGTAGTAGTCATTGTTACAATCCCAGGTGGTGTCGATAAAGTGCCATGAATTGTCAACGTAAACGGCGTTCCATGCGTGATTGGTTGTTCCTTTGTCATCACCATCTTTAAGAAGCGATGTTCCACGTCCCTCGATTGAGATACAAGGAATTCCTGCAGCACGGCACATCAGTGTGGTCAGCATCGTAAAATGACCGCAAATACCACGTCTGTTTGTGTACATTGACTGTATAACTGTAGAACCCTGATCACCGTCGCCTAATTTGTGGTCATAGGCGAAATTCTCACATATCCAGTCATGAATAGCAAGTACCTTCTCAGCATCTGACTTTCCTGCTGTCAGTTCCTTTGCTTTTGTAACTATTTCCACATAGCTTGAGCCGGCAGATCTAAGCAGCTGCTCTACGGCAGGATTGGAGTAATCTGCAGGCTTGTAGTTGGAATTCAGCTTATTCTGATAGTCGATTGCTGACTGACCGTAAGGACTGTATATTGACACCTGACCACCGGATACCTTCAGGAAGATGTCTTTCTTCGTCCACATATCGTATTCCTGCGCGCCTTTGACATACACCTGTATTACTAAGTTTTTTATTCCGTCCGGCACGGCTGAAAAATCATATGTTGCGGTGCACGTTGTACCGGAAAAAGCTGCTTCGTCTAACGTAACTACTGTTCCGCTCTGGGTGTAGTATGCTGAAGCATACCAGCTGTCACCGGTAGTTCCGGCACGAGAATCTCTGACCTCCAGAGTCAGCTTGCTTCCGCTGGTGGAAACTTTCCAGTCGTAATCTAATGCGTCTGAAAGAGCTGAAGATTTAACTTCTGTTACGGATGGTTCGTTAAGAGCCAGTACAGAAGCCGGTGTGCTGAACACCACAATCATAGCAAGAATTAATATCGAGATTAACGTTCTTCCCGATAGAGTTTTATAATTCTTCATAAGTCCTCCTCCTTTATAAATTTATGACTTTTGATGCTAAGATTATAGGACAAAAGAACAGGGGGATTATCGTCTTGTCGCGAATTGTCGATTTTGTGGAACGAAATGTAAAGATATGTCGTTGAGGTTTGGACGGAAATTAAATATAATTAAGTATATTAGATAAGTTAAAAGAAACAGGAGAGGAAAATGATTAAAATATCAATTTGTGATGATGATGCCCTCTGCCTTCAAAATATTAACGAAGCCGTGTCCAGATGGGCACTTCAGAATAAGGTACAGATCTGCGTTGAAAGTTTTGATAACGGAGACCGCCTGCTGGAACACTGCATGCGTGAGCACACAGACATTATTCTGCTTGACATCATAATGCCCCTGCTAAACGGCATGGATGTGGCCCGGGAGATACGTGAAAGTGACCGGAATACGAAGATTGTTTTTCTGACCTCATCTTCGGAGTTTGCGATTGAATCCTATGACGTGAAGGCGTCCGGATATATTCTGAAGCCAGTATCCTATGAGAAGCTGTGCGCTGTACTGAACGACTGCGTGGAGTCCGTGAACGAAAAGCCGGATTCGATTACGATTCGAACCGCGTCCGGATATCGGAACATTTATCTTCATCAGATAGAATGTGTGGAAGCGCAGAACAAGAGGGTGGTGTTTACTCTAAGCAATGGGAGCATCCATGAGGCATACGGAACACTGTCGTCCTTCGAGAAGATACTGGACTGTGAAAAAGGATTTTTCAAATGCCACCGCAGCTATCTGGTATATATCCCCGCCGTGGATTATTTTACCGCGTCGGAGATACTGACCAAAAGCGGGTGCCGCGTTCCGGTGGCAAGGGGAATGGGGAAAAGCTTCGAAGAGTTTTATTTTTCCTATATGTTTAAAGAGGTATAGTTAATATGAGCAGCGTGTTATTACAAGCGATCCGATATACACTGATACTGCTGTTTGGCGTGTCAGTGTCAGCTGCAATTGCAGACGTCAGATACACCAGAAAGAACGTTATTATACTGGCTCTTTTCTGCATATGTGATTCTATATTTCAGGTAGCGCTTATCAGAGCGGGGAGTCTGGAGCAGGTTGTTTCGCTCTATCCTCTGGTTACACATCTTCCTCTGCTGATGCTGCTGGTACTGGTTTTCCACAAGGATATGCTGAAGTCGATTATGGCTATAACAACGGCGTACCTGTGCTGTCAAATCAGTAACTGGGTGTCTACCATACCGGATTATCTGTCTGCACCGGCATGGGTGGTGGATATATCTTACATAATAACTGTCGTTCTGATTTTTCCACTGGTCATACGTTATATAGTGCCGTATATATCAAAACTTTATGACCGGGAAAACAAGAGCGCTGTGCTTATGTTCGGCGTAGTTCCTCTGTTTTATTATGTGTTCGACTACATTGCCACAGTATATACAGATCTCCTATATGAAGGAAATATAATTATATCGGAATTCGTTCCTTTCCTGCTGTGTATTTACTACATGTCTTTCTGCGTCATATATTACCGGCAGTACGAGGAGAAGCAGGAGGTTGAATCACGTAACATGCTTATGCGCCTGAGACAGGAGCAGTCAGAGCGAGAGGTGAAGGCACTGCAGCAGAATGAGCGGACTGCAGCCCTGCTGCGACATGACATGCTGCACTTTTTAAATAACGTATCCATTTTTATTGAAAAGGGTGAGCTCTCTGAGGCACAGGAGTATATTCAGACCGTCATTCAGACAACACGAAATATAACGGCAAAGAAATACTGCAGCAACAGGATGGTTAATATGATACTTGCCTCTTATGGTGAGACCTTTGAGGAAAATAGGATTCAATTCTCCTGCACTGTGAATATACCTGAGGAGCTTTCCATCTCGGACGTGGACATCACTTCTATCCTGTCTAATGCACTGGAAAATTCACTTCATGCCGTGATGTCTCTGGACAGTGCATTACGCATTATAGAGCTGAACATAATGCAGAAAGGGGAAAAGCTTCTGATTCATCTTTCTAATTCCTATGGAAGGAAGCCACTGATGAAAGAGGGGTTCCCTGTAACAGAACAAAAAGGACACGGCTTTGGAACTCAGAGCATCCGTTATACAGTGGAACGACTGCATGGAAACTGCAAGTTTTCTGTAAATGATAAGCGGTTTGTTCTGCAGATTGTGGTGTGAAAATGAACTACAGGACAATATGATATATAATTAAATGGTAACGAATAGGAAAGACCTTGGGAAATATGAATTCCTCAGGTCTTTTTGTTTAATAATTCTGCCTGATTCAGCATGATGAGACGTTTGAAGAATGGCACAAATTTTGCATATTGAATTGATAGACAAGAAACGAACTGTCTGCATATTACACGGTTGCACTGATGAAAAGGAGGGACAAATTACAGAGGCAGTCGCGAAAGCGGAGGGTGTGTTAAGTATAATTTGTAGTGTTAAACAGAAAGGAATAGAAAAATGGCATTAATGACAAGTGAGCAGTATATCGAAAGCTTAAGAAAACTGAATA
>JBJESZ010000022.1:0-3103 GCA_051883055.1 Emergencia sp. | reverse complement strand
CAAAATCTGCAGATGTCGACATTTCAGAGATTACAACAGGAGACAGCACAGAGAAAGCCGATACAAAGCGTGAGCTGACAGCAAAGCAGATAAACGACGAGATCAAAACCATTTCAGACAAGCTTCTCAGTGAATTCAAGGATAATTTAGAAAAAAAGGGGTTTCATGATATTAATGTAAAAGCTGTAACGACAGCTACTACAGACCGGTATTTTACAGTAGAAGTGATAGCCTATGAGGCTCAGGCCGATGGATACGAGGAACGTCACTACTATACAATTGATTTGAGCACGGGTGACAGAGTTGAACTGAAGGGTCTGTTTGAACCTGATTCAGATTATCAGACGGCAATCGCCGGATGCATAGAAAACCAGATGCGAGAGCAGATGAAAGCCGATGAATCAATTATCTACTGGCTTGGTGATGGCTTAATTGACTTAAATCTTGCGGAGATGGTAAATGAGGCTGAGTTTTACATTAACGACAAGAACGAGCTTGTAATAAGTTTTGATGAAACTGAAGTTGGCCCTGCATCAATGGGTGTTGTAGAGTTTACAATTGAAAGAGCGCAGCTTGCTGATATTCTGAAACAGAGTCACAGCTTGGAGTAACAAACAGAGTGGCGTTCTGTACAGAACAGAGGCACTGTAAATTTTATATATGTGACAGACTTCTATGAGTCGGCGGACTGCGTTTTCCGTCGGCTCTGTTTGTTTGTATGAGCGATATTGATTGGGTGCAAAGGCATTTTTGTTATCTGCAAATAAAAAAACTTACAAAAAATTGGCAAAACCTATTGACATAGTAGGAAAATAGATATATTATACTATCAACCCACTGGAAAGGTAGGAAATAAGGAGTGAGTATCATACTAATAGAATGGGAAAGACACAATTTCAGATTCGGACGAATGTGCTACTGTTGCGGCAGCTGCCGCTGAACTAATGGAATAACAGTTATATTACAAAAGCACATTTGAAAAGGAGATTGAAATTATGAGTAAGAATTATAGATTTGAAACATTAGCACTACACGTTGGGCAGGAACAGCCGGATCCGGCAACTGACGCAAGAGCGGTACCGATTTACCAGACAACAAGTTATGTGTTCAGAAATTCACAGCATGCAGCTGACCGTTTCGGTCTTGCAGATGCAGGAAATATTTACGGAAGACTGACAAACTCAACTCAGGACGTTCTGGAGAAGAGAGTGGCAGCTCTGGAAGGCGGAACAGCAGCCCTTGCAGTTGCATCAGGAGCAGCCGCAATAACATATACGCTTCAGGCACTTGCGGCAAACGGCGGACACATTGTTGCCCAGAAGACAATTTATGGTGGAACATATAATCTTCTGGCACATACTCTTCCACAGTACGGAATTACAGCAGCATTCGTGGATGCACACAATCTGAAGGAAATCGAAGACGCAATTCAGGATGATACCAAAGCAATATATCTTGAGACTCTGGGAAATCCTAACAGCGATATTCCGAATATAGATGCAATTGCAGAAATTGCACACCGACACCAGCTTCCACTGGTTGTAGACAATACCTTTGGAGCCGCTTACTGGATCAGGCCGATAGAACATGGTGCCGACATCGTTGTGCACTCTGCTACTAAATTCTTCGGCGGTCACGGAACAACTCTCGGAGGAATTATCGTTGAAGCAGGAACCTATGACTGGAAGGCATCCGGCAGATTCCCGGCTATTGCAGATCCGAACCCAAGCTACCACGGAATATCATTTGCTGACGCAACTGCGCCTGCAGCATTTGTTACATACATAAGAGCTATTCTGCTGCGTGACACAGGAGCAACAATTTCACCTTTCAATGCGTTTCTGCTGCTTCAGGGAATTGAAACCCTGCCTTTGAGGCTCGACAGACACGCAGAGAACACAAAGAAAGTAGTTGAGTTCCTGAGCGCTCACCCGCTGGTTGAAAAGGTAAATCACCCTTCGATTGCAGATCATCCTGATCATGAGCTGTATGAGGAATATTTTCCTAACGGCGGAGGAAGCATATTCACCTTTGAAATCAGAGGCGGAAAGGACGCCGCATACAAGTTCATCGACAGTCTGGAGATTTTCTCCATTCTTGCAAATGTAGCAGATGTAAAGAGTCTGGTAATTCATCCTGCATCTACTACTCATTCCCAGCTGAGCGAAGAAGAACTTATCAATCAGGGAATTACTCAGAGTACAATCAGACTTTCAATAGGTACAGAGCATATAGACGATATCATTGAGGATCTGAGCCAGGCATTTGATGCAGTAGAATCAGAAAAGTAAACAGAAGAACGGGAGGACGGAAAAATGTCAAAGATATATAACTCTATAGATCAGTTAATCGGAAGTACACCGATTGTAGAACTTACACATATTGAAAAGGAACTGGGTCTGAAGGCTAAGCTGCTGGCAAAGGTTGAATTCTTCAATCCGTCAGGGTCTGTAAAAGACCGTATCGCAAAGGCTATGATTGATGATGCAGAAGCAGACGGCACGCTTAAGCCGGGTTCAGTCATCATAGAACCCACAAGCGGAAATACGGGCATAGGACTTGCTTCAGTTGCCGCTGCCAGAGGATATCGTGCCATCATCGTAATGCCTGAAACAATGTCTGTAGAACGCAGACAGCTGATGAAGGCATACGGTGCAGAGCTGGTGCTTACAGAAGGCGCAAAGGGAATGAAGGGGGCAATAGCAAAAGCAGAGGAGCTTTCAAAGGAGATTCCGGACAGCTTTGTTCCTTCTCAGTTTACCAATCCGTCAAATCCGAAGATACACTATGAGACAACCGGACCTGAAATATTTGCTGATACAGACGGAGAGGTTGACATCTTCGTTGCAGGTGTAGGAACAGGAGGAACAGTATCAGGCACAGGAAAGTACCTGAAGGAAAAGAAGCCGGGAGTTAAGATTGTTGCTGTAGAGCCTGCATCAAGCCCCGTACTGTCTAAGGGTGAAGCCGGAAGCCACAAGATTCAGGGAATCGGGGCCGGCTTTGTTCCGGATACTCTTGACACAGAAATATATGATGAGATTATTGCAGTTGAAAATGACGACGCATTCAGTTCAGCCAAGCTTGTGGGAAAGAAGGAAGG
>JBJESZ010000021.1:0-16173 GCA_051883055.1 Emergencia sp. | reverse complement strand
GGCAACGGATTCTGATTCCGTCATGCGCAGGTTCGAATCCTGCTACCCTAGCCAACTATGGCGACATAGCCAAGTGGTAAGGCAGAGGTCTGCAAAACCTTTATTCCCCAGTTCAAATCTGGGTGTCGCCTCCATAAGACATCGGAATTTCCGGTGTCTTTTTTCTTTGGTGCTTTAGCGGCACTAAAAAAGCGTGACCCATGGGGTTAACCATAAGTCACGCTAACGTGGAAAAGCCGCTTTCTTTAATTATTCAGCCATCTCGTCCAGAATCATCTGGATATCTTCACGGCAGCCGCCGCATTTCTTTCCAATTTTAGTTTCTTCGCAGAAAGTCTTCAGATCGGTATATCCTTTTTCCTTTATGATATCTTCGATTTCACCACGAGTCACTTTATTGCAAAGGCAGACTACATAGTCCTTTGAAGTTTTATCCATTTTCCATCCTCCTTAATTATTTATCCTATCGCAATTATGTACAAGAATAATATATCATCTTTTACTTCATAGTTCCAGTCTTCTGATATTTTATGTGCCAGGATAATGCTTCCTCCAGAATGTGAGGAGTGTGCTGGGCACCCGATTGGCAAGCTCTGTTGAAGTAATCCATAAGCTTGTCGCGATAGTCCGGATGAGCGCAGTTGTTTATAATCTTAATCGCTCTCTCCTTAGGGCTGCAGCCGCGAAGGTCGGCGTATCCCTGCTCCGTAACTATGACCATAACATCGTGTTCAGTGTGATCCACATGAGACACCATTGGAACTATGGAAGAAATGTCTCCGTTCTTGGCTAGGGAGGCGGTTGAGAAGATTGTTATGGAACCGTTTCTTGCAAAATCACCGCTTCCGCCTATTCCGTTCATTATACCTGAACCCATTACATGAGTCGAATTGACATTTCCGTATATATCGACTTCGAGTGCTGTGTTCATGGCAATGACTCCAAGCCTTCTGGCAACCTCAGGATTGTTGCTTATCTCTTCCGGCCTGAAAATCAGCTTTCCTTTATATAAATCTATTTCCTTGTCGAACTTTTCCTTCATTTCAGGTGACGGGGACACCGCCGTGGTCGATGCACAGGTCACCTTGCCGGCTTTGATCAGTTCAAGCATAGAATCCTGAACAACCTCAGTATAACAGGTCATATCGTGAAATTCAGAATCAAGCAGACCATAAAGCACGGCATTTGCCACACTCCCTACACCTGACTGAATCGGAAGGAGAGTATCTGTCAGTCTTCCGGCCGCAACCTCACCCTCCAGAAATCTGATAATATTTGCGGCTATTGCCCTTGAATTATCGTCAAGAGGGGTCAGCGGTCTCGTCTTGTCCTGAAGGTCAGTTATTACAATTGCTGCGATTTTATTCATTCCGCATTCAATATATGGTTTCCCTATTAAATCACTCGGTTTGGTAATATTTATAGGTTTTCTGTCCGGCGGGTTATCCATAACTAAACAGTCGTGCATTCCCTCAAGACCGAGAGGCTGATGAAGATTCAGCTCTACGATAACCTTATCTGCCTGTTTTACAAAAGAAGGCGTATTGCCTACGGCAGTTGTTGGTATAATATTACCGTCCTCAGTGATTGCCAGAGCCTCCACAAGTGCAATATCCACCTTTGGCAGAACGCCGTAGTTTACATACTGGGTTGAATGTGAAAGATGCATGTCATCATATTCCACCTCACCGTTGTTGATTGCTTTCCTGATAGTTGTATTCGTCAGGTATGGAAGACGTTTTCTTATTGCACCGACCTCCGTGAGAGCTGTATCGATTTCCGGTCCGACAGAGGCACCGGAATAAATGTCTACTTTGATTTTTTCGCCGTTTTTTACTCGTTCCGCCAAGGCTAAAGGTACAGCTTTAGGATACCCCGAAGGTGTGAAGCCGCTTACGCCTATGACCATTCCGTGGTCGATAAGGGCAGCTGCTTCTTCGGCAGTTGTGATTAATTCAAATGCACTTTCGTTTCGCAGTCTTTCCTTGACTCTGCTGTCAGGTTCCATGGTAATTCCTCCGTTTTTATCAAAACTAACTACCTCATAAATATAGCACTCTGCCGGAAGGAATTCCATAAATAAACAAATCCTGCACAAAATGAAATACTGTACAAAAACAAAAAAACAAAAAAGCAGGAAACCCGGCTAACCAAAGCTCCTGCATCTTTTTAGTTCTGATCAGTGCAGTTATCGCGATCATCCACTTCCGCTAGAACTCTGTTGTACTCGGCAAAGATGGCATTTTTAATCTTGGTTCTAGTTTCGGATAAGAGTGGGTGAGCAACGTCTCTGTAATCGCCATCGCCAACTTTTCTGCTTGGCATAGCAACGAAAAGACCGTTTTGCCCATCAATGATCTTGATGTCATGCACAACGAATTCACTGTCGAAGGTTACTGAAGCAACCGCTTTCATCTTTCCTTCGTCAGAGACTTTACGGATTCTTACGTCTGTAATTTCCATATACACGCCACCTTTCCTATTAAATTTACGATTTATTATACTATAAAAAATTTTGTATGACAAGAAAAAAACAGGGGTTTTTTAACAGTATTATGTGAATAATTTGTGAAGATTCACAAACGACTCGGTGAAGAATTATAATAAAAATAAACTGTTGTTTATAAACATTTTTTTTGCAAATATAAAGCTTTTTCCGGCAAATTATGATATACTTTAGACTAACTGAGAGATGGAGGCATTGACATGATTAATCTTACAGATTTTAAGAATATACACTGCATCGGAATCGGCGGAGTAGGAGTGTCTGCAATCGCTGAAATCCTTTTATCAAGAGGTTATAGCGTTTCGGGCTCAGATATGAAGCAATCCGAAATTACAGATAGATTAGCAGAAAAGGGAATTAAAATATACATTGGACATGCTCGTGAAAATGTGGAGGATGCAGATCTTATAGTATACTCCGCAGCTATTGCAGAAGAGAATCCTGAAATAATCAGAGCAAGAGAGAAAAATATTCCACTGGCAAGCAGAGCCGAGGTTCTGGGAGTTTTGATGGACGAGTTCGAAAACAGCATTGCCATCAGCGGAACCCATGGAAAGACGACGACCACCTCTATGGTATCGCTGATACTTGAGCATGCGAAGCTTGAACCGACGATCCTCGTCGGTGGAAATCTTGCAGAAATAGGTGGAAATGTAAAGGTGGGTCACAGCAAGTTTTTCGTCACTGAGGCCTGCGAATACAGAGACAGTTTCCTGCAGCTGAGACCGAGAATAGAAGTTATTCTGAACATCGACTCAGATCATCTTGATTATTTCAAGGATATAGATCATATTGTGGATTCATTTGACAGGTTTACCAAGCTTGTACCGGAAGGCGGAAAAATCATCGCCTACGATGCAAATCCTTTCGTTGCGAAGATAATCAGGGGCGTTCCGGGAACGATAACCTACGGATACAACGAGAAATGTGACTACTATATTGACCAGGTTGAATTTGACGATAACGGCATGCCTGCATTCGAGCTGAGTTTTCATGGAGAGATACTCGGAAAGCTGAAGCTTAACATGCCGGGCGAGCATAACATCCTTAACGCTGTCGCAGCCTTTGCATGCTGTCACCAGCTGGGAGTGGATGTTCCGGTTATTATCGATACACTGGAGAATTTTACCGGAACACAGAGAAGATTCGATGTTATCGGAACTACGGCAGCCGGTGTCAGAATTGTGGATGACTATGCGCACCATCCTACGGAAATCAAAGCCACACTGTCAGCCGCATCAAACATTCACAGCAACAGACTCTGGTGCCTGTTCCAGCCGCACACTTATACGAGAACTCTGGCACTGTTTGATGAATTTGCTGACAGCTTTGCAGATGCAGATGTGCTGGTAATGGCAAAAATATATGCGGCAAGAGAGAAAGATATATATAAAGTATCATCCAAAGCACTGGCTGAGGAAATAAGGAAAAAGCATCCTGAAAAGGAAGTTTACTATTTCGATACCCTTGAGGAAATCGCAGCCTTTGTGAAGGAAAATGCAGAACCTGATGATCTGGTAATTACCATGGGTGCCGGAGACATATATAAAGTCGGTGAAATGGTTTTATCAGAGTAAATCATAAATTTTTTAACTCACCAAACTAATCCAATCAATTAATCAAACTAATTAAACAAGAAAGAAGAGGTACGTGAAAATGAGCAACGTGTTTGCAGACTACAAGATTTTTGCAGGAAACTCCAATCCTAAGCTAGCAGAGGAGATTGCCGCTATTCTTGGCAAACCATTGGGAAAAGCAACAGTTAAGAAATTCAGCGACGGAGAGATTTCTGTAAGCCTGTGGGAGACTGTAAGAGGATGCGACGTATTCATCATCCAGTCAACCAGCGACCCTGTCAATGACAATCTTATGGAAATACTTATCATGATCGACTCCATGAAGAGAGCTTCTGCCGGAAGAATCAATGTTGTAATCCCATACTATGGATATGCAAGACAGGACAGAAAGGCAAAGGCAAGAGATCCGATCACAGCTAAGCTTGTAGCTGACATTCTGCAGGCTGCAGGTGCTGACAGAGTTATTACTATGGATCTTCATGCAGCACAGATTCAGGGATACTTTAACATTCCTGTAGATCATCTTGTAGGTATGCCGATTATTGCCAAATATTTCTTAGATAAGGGTCTGGAGGATCTTGTTGTCGTTTCTCCTGACCAC
The DNA here is from genome assembly GCA_051883055.1 of Emergencia sp. Lineage (GTDB taxonomy): Bacteria > Bacillota > Clostridia > Peptostreptococcales > Anaerovoracaceae > Senimuribacter. Next base: position 11,489 of record JBJESZ010000021.1, on the reverse strand, counting down.
GGAAGTGTAACAAGAGCAAGGAACCTTGCACAGGTTCTGAACTGCCCTATCGCTATTGTTGACAAGAGAAGACCTGAGCCAAACAAGAGCGAAATCATGAACATTATCGGTAACATCGAAGGAAAGAACTGTATAATTCTTGACGATATGATCGATACTGCAGGTACGATCTGCAATGCGGCAAATGCAATCAAGGATATGGGAGCAAAGGCAGTATATGCAGGTGCTACTCACGCCGTACTGTCAGGACCTGCAATTGAAAGACTTGACGCTTCAGCAATAGAAGAGCTTGTTCTTCTTAACACTATTCAGATGCCTGAGGAAAAAATCATCGACAAGATGACATTCCTGTCAGTGGGACATCTGTTTGCAGAAGCAATGTCATTAATCCACGACAACGAATCAATCAGTACTTTGTTTGAAGTTTAGAGGTTTGATGTATGTATGTAATCGCCGGACTGGGAAACCCGGGAAAGAAGTATGAGAATACGAGACACAATATGGGTTTCATTACAATTGACCAGCTTGCGGAAAAACATAACATAAAGGTAGATAAGATTAAATTCAAGGCTTTGGTCGGCGAGGGAAGAATCGCCGGCCAAAAAGTTTTGTTGGTGAAGCCGCAGACGTATATGAACCTTAGCGGTGAGTCGCTGAGGGAGGTTATGAATTTCTATAAGCTGGAACCCGAAAATCTGATAGTTATATATGACGATATGGATGTGGATACAGGCGCACTTAGAATTCGAAAATTCGGAAGTGCCGGTTCGCATAACGGTATGAAATCAGTAGTATATCAGCTGAAATCTGACCGCTTTCCAAGAATCCGAATCGGCATCGGAAGCAAGAAAAATGCAGATGCAGCCGACTTTGTTACAGGCGGATTCAGAAAGGAAGAGGTTCCTCTGCTGGAGGAAGCAGTAACAAATGCCGTAAAAGCCATCGAGTGTATGCTTGATGAGGACATAGATGCGGCTATGAATAAATATAATACTAAAAAGAAGCCAAAGAAAGAAAAAGACGATGAGCAGACAGGGAATCACTAATATTTCGGGCGTGTCGGAAAGCCGCAGTGCGTACGTGATTTCTCAGATAGCAAAAGAAGAAGGACAGAGCTTAATTATTACGGCAACAGGAAACAGAGCCCACAGATTAGCTTCAGATCTTTCTTTTTTTACTGATAAGGAAATTTTCGTATTACCGACTGAGGATCAGATTTTTCTGCGGTACGCAGCCAAAAACCATGATCAGTTAATTGAAAGACTGAAAATACTTAAGGCACTCCGCACTGATGCAGAATGCATAGTGATAGCGCCTGTTTCTGCTGCAATTAAAAAGATTTCACCTCACAAAAATTTTGAGGAGCTTTCACTGCGACTGGAAAGAGGCGGTGAAATTGACCCTGAAGCTGTTAAGGCAGACCTGGTTAAGCTGGGATATGAACGAATGGATATTGTGAACGGCCGGGGAGAGTTTTCCATTCGTGGAGGTATAATCGACATCTTTACACCGGATGGTGACAATCCATACAGAATTGAGCTTTTCGACCGGGAGATTGACGACATAAGAAGTTTTGATATTGTAACCCAGCGATCTATAGAGTCTCTCTCCTATGTGGAGGTTTTCCCTGCCGAACAGATGCTTGCCGACAAGACCATGTTCGAGGATGCATCAAAACTCCTTCATCGCGAGTACACGGCACAGATTAAGAAGCTTGAGAAAAACCCGGAGACACAGGAGGCCGCTGTCAGCCTTACAAGGAGAAGAGATGAGCTCTGTGAATATATCACCGGTGTTTCTAACCTTCAGATGCTTGAAAACTATCTGCACTATTTCTATGACGAAACAGAGTATCTGTGGGATTACATGGAAAAGGGCAGTATCATTATAGATGATCCTGACCGTATTTATGATTTTCTGGATACGAGAACAGCCGAAATCAGAGATGATTTCAAGGTAATGCTTGAGAGGGGTCAGATTATCCCCAAGGACATGGAGCTGATAACGGGAAAAGATGACCTGATGAAGGTCTATGACCGGAACCAGGTGTTCCTGCTTACGCCTTTTCCAAAGACGATCAAAGGCGTTTCTCAGTACAGTCAGGTTCACAACGTAAACAGCCGCCAGATGGTGTCCTTTAACGGACGTATGGATGTGCTGGAAGGCGAGCTTAAGAGCTATGCCAGGAAAAACTACAGAATAGTTCTGGTAATGTCAACCGCTGAAAAAATAGAGAATATTAAGGATTTTATCGGGCGAATTGACCTTATGGGACGGGTTGAATTTGCGCAGGGCAGTCTTTCCTCCGGAATGGATTTCCCTGAGAGTAAGCTTTGTTACATCTGTGAAAATGACATTTTCACAGGAAGTAAAACCCTGAACAGAAAGAAAAAGTCCAGGAAGAGCAGTCAGGCGAAGATCCAGTCCTTCTCCGATATGAAAACCGGAGATTATGTGGTACATGAGAACCACGGAATAGGGCGATTCCTTGGAATTGAACAGCTTACAGTTCAGGGCGACAAGAAGGACTACATTAAAATCAAGTACGCAGGCAACGATATGCTGTATGTTCCCGTGGAACAGATGGATATCGTGCAGAAATATATTGGAAGCGACGGAGTAACGCCGAAGATTAACAAGCTGTCAAGTGGTGAATGGAAGGCTACCAAGGCTAAGGCCAAGGCAGCAATTGCGGAGATGGCATCAGAGCTTCTGGAGCTTTATGCAAAGAGGAAGATGAAGCCGGGACACGCGTTTTCCGAGGATACAGTATGGCAGAAAGAATTTGAAGACTCATTTCCATATGAGGAAACATCGGATCAGCTGCGTTCTGTATCGGAGATAAAGGAGGATATGGAGCGTCCTGTGGCTATGGACAGACTGCTTTGCGGAGACGTAGGCTTTGGGAAAACAGAGGTTGCAGCCCGGGCACTGTTTAAGTGCCTTGCCGACGGAAAGCAGGCTGCAGTGCTTGTTCCAACTACAATTCTTGCCAACCAGCATTACTACACGCTTAAGGAGAGGTTCGAACAGTTTCCGTTTAAGGTTGAAATGCTGTCAAGATTCCGTTCGGATAAACAGCAGAAGAAGATTATAGAGCAGCTGGCACGCGGAGAAATCGATTTAATCATCGGTACACACAGGCTGTTGTCAGATGATATAAAATATAAGGATCTGGGGCTTCTTGTCATAGATGAGGAGCAGAGATTCGGGGTGGCTCACAAGGAAAAAATCAAACAGATAAAAGAGAATGTTGATGTCCTAACATTGTCTGCCACTCCTATTCCGAGAACTCTGAACATGTCCCTGACGGGAATCAAGGACATGAGCATTATCGAGGAACCTCCGGAGGAAAGGTATCCGGTGCAGACCTATGTTCTTGAACAGGAAGACGGAACCCTGAGAGAGGTCATTACCCGCGAGCTCGACCGTGGAGGCCAGGTTTTCGTTGTATATAACAGGGTGCGAGGAATTAACAAGATTGCGGAAAAAATAAGAGAGCTTGTACCGGAGGCAAGTGTGGTCGTGGGTCACGGACAGATGAACGAGCATATGCTGGAGGATGTTATGCTGAGTTTTATTAATGGTGAGCATAACGTGCTTGTTGCGACGACTATTATCGAATCCGGTATAGATATTTCCAATGCAAACACCATGGTGGTGATAGACGCTGACAGATTCGGTCTGTCCCAGCTGTACCAGCTGAGGGGAAGAGTAGGTCGTTCTAACAGAATTGCCTATGCCTATCTGATGTATCAGAAGGATAAGGTGCTTACCGAGGTTGCAGAGAAGAGACTGAAGGCGATTAAGGAGTTCACAGAGTTCGGTGCAGGATTCAAGGTGGCCATGAGAGATCTTGAAATCAGAGGTGCGGGAAACCTGCTCGGAAGCCAGCAGAGCGGACATATGATGAACATAGGATACGAGCTTTACTGCAAGCTTGTGGACGATGCTATACGCGGACTGAAGGGAGAAGTTGTGAAGGACAGGGAAGAGGAAATATCTGTAGAGCTTATGGCTACTGCAAATATTCCTAACTGGTATATCGAGAACGAAACTCTAAAGCTGCAGATGTACAAGAAAATTGCGGCTATCAGAACTGAAGAGGATGCTGACGAGCTGTATGACGAAATGGTGGACCGCTTCGGGGACGTGCCAAGAGAAACTGTTAACCTTATAAGAATTTCCCGAATCAGGAGTCTGGCTGAGGAACTTTCCGTTGTCAGAATTCATGAGCAGGCGGATAAGATAATCGTTCAGTTTGGAGAGGATAATCCGCTCAGCGGATATGCTCTGCTGAATGTAAATGAAGCTTTCGGAATGAAGGCATTCGTTCATGGCGGAAAAGAGCCGTTCATCAGGCTCAGCACCAAGCCGATGAGTAAACTGGAGGACTGTATCAGACTGCTGGATATTCTGAATGAGGGTAAGAAGACGCAGGTGACGGAGTAGACAAGCGGAGCGTGGAATATAGGCGAAGAATGTGAAATTAAAGGGAGCAGCGATGACGGTAATAACCGCATGCTGCTCCTATTTAAACGCCCGGAACGGTAAAAGTATCACTAGCTGAATAGCTGTTTTGCTATAAAGTCAGCGCCGATCTGGGCAGTTTTAACTTCTACATCCCCCAGCTTCTTATCTTCGTTTGCAACCATTACGATGGAACCGATTGCATCACCCTGGGCGAGAATGGGAACAATAATTTTTGCAGGACTGTTAAATTTCTCTTTACTCTGAATCAGGTAATCAAGATCATCGTCAATCTTGTTATTTGTAAACTGGCGTCGTTCGCGGCCTGAAGAGGCGATGAACATGTCAGTGTCGGAAATTGCAACGGTACAGCCAAGATTCATAGCAGCAGATTCTGCAAATTCTGTGGCGACCTGATTCATGTCATTTATAGGTGAATATTTCTTTAAGACGATTTCGCCTGCATTTCCGGTATATATTTCCAGTGGGTCACCCTCCCTTATCCTTAGAATTCTCCTGATTTCCTTTGGGACTACCACTCTGCCTAAATCATCAATTCGTCTGACTATTCCTGTGGCCTTCATTAACCTTCTCTCCTTTACTTAACTTTGTAATCCTAGTTTTTACATAGAGAGGGAAAATATACATTTGCAGTAGTGGTGTTAATTGGAAATAGTTTGGATATTGATGTTGAAATTCAGGCATCCAATATGATATAATCACAAGGTTATAACAGAGATGGTGTAAAGTACAGGCAGATTATAAAGAAAGAATGGGGAATTAAGAAAATGCTTTTTAGTAAAATTGCTCTTCTGAATAAAGATTGCGAAATTCAGGAAGATATGTATGTTGGAGTAAAGGAAGATACTATTTCATATATTGGAAGGGAAAAGCCTGAAGAGGATTTCGGCGAGGTAGTTGAAGGAAAGAACAGACTTCTGATGCCTGGTTTCTATAATGCACATGCCCATTCTCCGATGTCACTAATGAGAGGATACGGAGAGAACCTTGTTCTTCAGGACTGGCTGAATACCAAGATCTTCCCATTTGAAGACAAACTGGACAGCAATGCGGTTTACTGGGGAACTATGCTGTGCATGGCCGAATCACTGAAATACGGAATTGTATCATCATCAGACATGTACTATTTCATTCCGGATATGGTGCAGGCTGTTGCAGACAGCGGAGCAAAAGCAAATATTTCGAGATCGATTGCAAACCCTATGGGCATGCCTTACGATCAGCTCCCTTCCATTGGAGAAGCAAGAGAATCGCTTAAATATCACGGCTTCGAGAACGGAAGAATTTTAATAGATACAAGTCTTCATGCTGAATATACTAATAATGTGGAAACTGCTGTGAGACTGGCAGAGTTCACTAAGGAAGCAGGTGCAATAATGCACGTTCACTGCTCAGAAACAAAATTTGAACATGACGAATGTAAGAAAAGGCACGGAAAAACACCGGCACAGTTTATGAATGACTGCGGTCTTTTCGACGGACCTGCGCTTGCTGCTCACTGCGTATGGTGTGAGACTGAGGATCTTGACATCCTGGCTGAAAAGGGCGTATCTGTTGCGACTAACCCTGTGAGCAACCTTAAGCTTGCAAGCGGTATCTGTAACGTACCTGCAATGATGGAAAAAGAAATCAATGTTGCAATCGGTACAGACAGTGTTTCCAGCAATAACAGCCTGAATTTCTTCGAGGAAATGAAGGTAATGACTACACTTGCAAAGGTGAAGGCAAATGACCCTACGGTTGTTACTCCTAAGGAAGCTTTGATAATGGCAACTCTGAACGGGGCAAAGGCTCAGGGAAGGGAAGACTGCGGAACCCTTCAGGTCGGCAAAAAGGCTGATATGATAGTGCTTCGCACCGATGTGCCAAACATGCACCCTGTTCACAGCATGGTGAACAATCTGGTTTATGCCGGAGACAGCGGTGACATCGTAATGACAGTTGTGGACGGAAAAATTCTTTACAGAGACGGAGAGTACACAACCATTGATATAGAGAAAACCATATTTGAGGCGGAAGCCGCAACAGCTAAAATTTTGAAGCAGCTGTAGAATTAGGCTGGGGAAAGAGGTAGTGTAAAGAAAAATGTCTGATACTAATAAAGGAAGTAAATTTATTAAGGGCGCTGCTATCTTAGGTATAGCCGGAGTCATGATCAAGTTTATGGGAGCGGTTTTCAGAATCCCTCTTACAAACTGGATCGGTGACGAGGGAATGTCCTACTATGGAGTTGCCTATACAATATACTCAGCTCTCCTTGTACTTGCGACGGCTGGTATTCCGGTTGCCATTTCAAGAATGGTTTCGGAGAGAATTGCGGTAGGCGAATATAAGAATGCCCACAAGGTTTTTAAGGTGGCTACGGCGCTGATGTTCGTCATCGGACTGGTTTCCTTCGCCATCTGTTTCTTCGGTGGAGATCTGATTACGGATCTGCTGCAGAACCCGGAGGCGGCAATGGCTGTTAAGGCAATTGCTCCGGCGCTGCTGTTTGTTCCGGTGATGTCATCCTTCAGAGGGTATTTCCAGGGTCGGCAGAACATGAATCCTACGGCTGTTTCTCAGATGATTGAGCAGCTGGTCAGAGTGGGCTTTGGTCTTGTTCTGGCCTACGTTTTCATGAAGACCAGCCTTATCAAAGCTGCCGCAGGCGCATCATTTGGTGCTTCAGCGGGTTCTCTGGCGGGTCTTGCAGCCATAGTTCTGATTTATTTCCTAAATCGTCGTGTAATTCATGAAAAAAACAGGATTCACAGCCAAAATACTGAATCAACTTCAGATATTTTGAAGAAAATAGTAGTAATCGCAGTGCCTATTATTATAGGCAGCGAAATACTGCCGATGATGTCAGTTATAGATACAAGTATTATCATGGGAAGGCTTCAGGCTACCGGATGGACTTACGATGAAGCCAAGAGTATGTACGGTCAGCTCAGCGGATTCTGCAACTCGCTGATTGCATTTCCGCAGGTATTTACTCAGGCTGTTGCCGTAAGTCTGGTACCTGCCGTAGCTGCAGCCTTCAGAATGAAAGACAGAGAATCAATTCAGGAAAATATCCGGCTTGGCTACAGGACCACTATGATTATGGCTTGTCCTTGCGCTGTTGGAATTTTCGCACTTGCAGAGCCTATTCTGTTGATGCTTTATCCGGCACAGAAAGCTAGCGCAATTGCTGCGGTTCCTACGCTAATGATTATGGCAGTAAGCGTAGTGTTCCTTGCAATTGACCAGACATCAACCGGTATTCTTCAGGCTATAGGAAAGCAGAATCTTCCTGTAGTCAACCTGCTTATCGGATGTATAGGTAAAATTGTAATAACCTTTGTTCTGGTAGGTATTAAAGCAGTAAATATTAAAGGTGCCGCAATCGGTACCATATTCGCGTACGTCGTATCGCTGCTGCTTAATAACACTGCGATAAAAAAACACACAGGTACTAAGGTCAACTACGATATAACATATATCAGGCCTTTGGCCGCATCTTTGATAATGGGTGTATGTGCCTATGCCGCACACAGACTTCTTGTCTCTGTTATCGGAAACAGCATTGCTACACTATTTGCAATCTGCGTGGGGGCAGTTGTATATGTAGTACTGATTTTCGTTTTTAAGGCAATTACAATGGATGACCTGGATAGTATCCCGGGTGGAGGCAAGCTGAAAAGCGTAATAGGCAAATTCGTTAAATAGTAAAAAGCTATTGACAAAACCGTTGAAAAATGCGACAATACAAAGGCGAAGTTGACACGTATTAAGGAGGAATTATAAATGAATAAAGCAGAATTAGTTGCTGCAGTAGCAGAAAAAACAAACTTTACTAAGAAGGACGCTGAAGTAGCTCTTAACGCTGTACTTGCAAGCATCGAAGAAACACTGGTAAAGGGTGATAAGGTTCAGCTTATCGGATTTGGTACTTTCGAAACAAGAGAAAGAAAGGAAAGACAGGGAAGAAATCCTAGAAAGCCTGAAGAAACTATCATGATTGCTGCTTCAAAAGCTCCTGTATTCAAAGCAGGTAAGGCTCTTAAGGACGCAGTTAACAAATAATCTTATATTCATAGAAAATACGGACAACCTTACAGCTTTGAAGGTTGTCCTTTTTCGTTACTGCTTTACCGCTCCTGCGTCTGAAGCTTGAAAACAATGAGTACCAGCTTAATAGAAAGGAAAATATAAGAGATTACAGACTATGAGAATAGATAAATTTCTAAAAAATTCAAGATTAATCAAGAGAAGAACCGTCGCCAAGGATGCCTGCGATCAGGAAAGAGTGTCAGTCAACGGCAAAATTGTAAAAGCCGGTGCAGAGGTCAAGGTTGGCGACGTAATACATATAGAATTCGGTAACAGCTCTATTACTGCAAGAGTGCTTCAGCTTACTGAGTCATGTCGCAAAGAAGATGCGGCAGGAATGTACGAAATCATCGACTAGAAAGCTATCGACCGGAAAACTAGAAAATATTTGTAAAAGAGATTTTTTCGTTATCTCTGAGAGCGGAGAGCTGTTCCTTGAGAGAAAGGACTTCGCCCCGGCCATTGGACGCATCTTCTTCGTCTATATATTCGAGGGCTCTCGCAAAGGCGGTGTCCGTATCGTTGACATCCCCTGTATCGAGAAAATAGAGTGCAGCTTTTCTGTATTTGTGCCATGTTTTGTACTGGTGCTCTATTTTCTCTTTTGCACTGGACCAGTCACTGTCCTTCATGGCGGGGATTATTTCGTCTTCGCACGATTTTACCATATCGTTAAGCAAGTTGGTTGAATAATTGAAATACACACCCCAGACCCCGATTACCAGAGCAAGAGATATTATAGAAGTAATCAAAGCTCTCAACTATATCGCCTCCTTTGAATAGGTCTCGTTTTTACCCGGAACAGGGAAAACATGTATCTGCTGGTTTCCATCGTAAAATGCGACAAAAACATCTTCAACTTTCTCAATTCCCCGAATCTTCAGGGCATTGAAGAGTTTTTCGCGACTGCTTCCTACCTTTGTAAGATTATCTTCATATATAACGCCGTCACTTATGACCACCATTGGAAGCAGGGTCTGCTGAGTGGTTGTAATGATGGAAAGCTCACCGTTGGATTCCATAATTGCATACTCAACATCAAACAGAGACGGACAGTTACCGATACGAAGCTGCTCGAACAGGTCGTTTATTGTTATTCGAAGACGTTTCATTTCCTTAACATTCAAACGTCCCTGATCCACCAGAATAACAGGTGCTCCGTCAATCACCCTTTTGATGCGTTCACTTTTGATTGTGAGAAACGAAATCATAATCTGGAGAAACATCAGAGTAAAAATTGCAACCACCCCGTTGAGCAGAGACTGAGTCGGAGAGTCAATGGGAATAGATGCCAGTTCAGCAATCATGAAAATGACTACGAGCTGAAAGGGTGACATCTTGGAAAGCTCCGAGCTTCCCATCAGCCTGAGGGCAAAAAGAACCACGGCATAAAGAATGAAAGTTCGTATACATACGATTATCAAAAGCAAAACCTCCCTAACGTAGAATAATATTATTGTTAGCATTTGGAGGTTTTGATATACTACTAGCTGGAAGAAATGGCTGAAAATACAAAAAGATTGAAAACAGGAAGAAATATGAACAATAGTATCAGGTTTAAAATTATATATTTATTTACATTCGCTGCGGGAGGTGCAATTGGACCTCTTCTGGGCCAGTACCTGGAGAGCATAGGCTTTTCCGGAACGAGAATCGGAACTGTCACTGCTCTTGGAACAGCAATGGCGGCCGTCGGCTCAACATGCTGGGGAAAAGTTTTTTCCAATGCAAAGGACGGGCGAAAGGTCATACTTATGCTTTCGCTCATGGCTGCAGTACTGGCTGTTCTGAACTCAATGGTGGGAGGTTTTATGCTTTTCACAACCCTGTATGCCGTACTGTTTTTCTTTCAGGGTCCGATTAACGGCCTGAACGATGCAGTTGTTCTTGAGGAAAAGGAGGAATACGCCGGCATCAGATTATGGGGTGCTATCGGGTATTCTATTTCGGTGTTTATCAGCGGCCGGATCGGAGAGCACTTCGGTCTTGTGAATATTTTCTATATATATGCACTGTCATACGCTATTGGCGGTCTTATGATTATGACTGTCAAAACCAACAGAGCCGCAGGCGGGGCAGAGACTACAGGTCAACAAAGGGGAAAAATAAGCTACAGCAATCTGTTTAAGGAAAAGAAAGCAATCCAGCTGCTTGTTTGCGGGGCCTTTGTAATGGGGAGCACCCTGTCCCATAATACTTACTTTGGATTCCTGTTCAGAGACGGCGGGGGAAGCGTTGCAGGAATAGGAACCGTGTTCCTTCTTATGGCAGGAAGTGAAGCACTCGTTATGCCCCTTGCACCATGGATTTCAAGAAAAGTGAGCCAGGAAAGACTGATACTTGTCGCTATTGTGCTCGCTGCTCTCAGATTTGGGTGGTATGCGACAGGGCCGTCTTATCAGGCACTGATAGGTACTTTCTTTATACAGGGAATAGTTAACGGAATACTTCTGGTCGAATACGTAAAATACATTTCAAGAGTTGTTAATCCAAGACTTATCGGAATTGTAATGTCAGCATATTACGCTGTATGCTCAAACGGCGGCCTGATTGTAGTTAACTTTGTAAGCGGAATAACCATGGAGTACTTTGGAAGTACAGGTGTTTACGCATTATACTGTGGCATGAACGTGGCTGCAGCTGTATTATTTGTCCTGTTCGGACTTCATAAATCCGAGAAGTAAAAAACACTTGATTTGGGAGCCATGATGTGCTAATATAGAACACGTCGCTGAGTCCGGTGGCCCTGCTGCATACAGGGTAAAGGGTTCGACAAAAGAACTCAAAAAACTTTAAAAAAGCAGTTGACAAACATTGGGTGCGGTGATATACTGAATAAGCTGTCGCGGTGATAACCGAGACAGAGCGATAAGGAATCCCTTATCGAGAACCAAGAAAACTTCATAGTGTGGAAATTTAGT
>JBJESZ010000020.1:0-16321 GCA_051883055.1 Emergencia sp. | reverse complement strand
TACGAACATGTTTTTTCTCATTGCACAGATAGTCGACAGCAGCCCACGCGATGGATAAACCGTCGTAGGTGCTGGTTCCTCTTCCGATTTCGTCGAGAATTATAAGGCTTCTGTCTCCGGAGCAGTTCAGAATATACGCCAGCTCACTCATTTCCACAAAGAAGGTGGACTGACCCTGAGAAAGGTTATCAGATGCTCCGATACGTGTGAAAATTCGGTCGCAGACCCCTATTCTCGCATAGTCGCACGGCACAAAACAGCCTGCCTGAGCCATCAGAACAATAAGTGCAGTCTGCCTCATGTAAGTTGATTTTCCGGCCATATTAGGGCCTGTGATTATCAGCATGCTTGTATCCGTATTATTAAGGTAAGTATCGTTGGAAACAAACATTCCGTTTTCAGTCATCTGTTCAATAACCGGATGTCTTCCTCTTTCAATCTGCAGCTCATAGCTTTCGTCAATTACAGGTTTCACATAACCAAGCTTGCTGCTGACATTTGCAAAGGCGCACAAAACATCAAGCTGCGCAATTGCCTGTGAGGTTTCCTGAATCTCACGGATATATTTCTGAATTTCTCCTCTGATTGAAAGGAATATCTCGTACTCCAGCTGATTGATTTTCGTCTCCGCATTCAGCACCAGGTTTTCCATTTCCTTAAGCTCAGGGGTAATATATCTCTCATTGTTTACTAAGGTCTGCTTTCTGATATAGTCATCCGGCACCAGATGAGCATTCATCTTGGTTACGTCAATATAATAACCGAACACCTTGTTAAACCCTACCTTGAGGGTTTTGATACCGGTGCGTTCGCGCTCCTTGCTCTCCAGGTTTGCAATCCACTGCTTTCCGTCACTGATGGAGAACTTGATGTCGTCAAGCTCCTGGGAGTAGCCGGCTTTGATCAGACCACCGTCTTTGATGGTGAACGGCGGGTCGTCTACGATTGCCTTTTCTATCAAAGCGTACAGATGCCAGAGGTCGTGAATCTGACCTCCCAGCTCACCAAGAAGCGCAGATTCTGTATCGGCAAGACTGTCCCTGATTTCAGGCAGAACGAAAATGGAGTTTCGAAGTGCGATAAGGTCCTTTCCGTTGGCATTTCCGGAAGCAACGCGGCCGGCAAGACGTTCAAAGTCATAGACCTGCTTCAGAGCCTCACGAATATTGTTGCATACAATAGGGTTGTCATAAAGCTCTTCCACCGCATCCAGCCTCATGTTTATTTCTGCTGCATTGTTTAACGGCTCGCGAAGCCACTGCTTCATCTTACGGCTTCCCATAGCGGTTCCTGTCTTGTCAAGAACACCGAGAAGAGAGCCCTGAACTTTTTTTTCATACAGCGTCTCTGTAATTTCAAGATTTCTCAGGGTCGCCTTGTCCAGTGACATGTGCTTTCCAAGCTCATAAAAGCTGCAGCCCGTAATCTGTGAAAGATTCTGTTTCTGGGTTTCCAGCAGATAGGCAAGCAGTGCTCCCAGAGAAAGAATGCTCAGATTTCTGTCCGCAAGCCCTATGGCTGTAAGTGAAATACAGCTGAACTGGGCCTTAATCGCGTCCTCAGCGGCTTTTTCTGAATAATATGTATCAGGATAAGGCGAAATGTATGCGCCTGTCACAGCCTTTAAATCGGCCGCATCCATAAATTCCTCATAGGACTCGTTTATTATAATTTCCTTTGGATCTATTTTTACCAGCTCGTTAAGTACATCTTCAACCAGGTTCAGCCTGCTGTATGACTCCGTTGTATACAGCTCACCTGTTGAAATATCGCAGTATGATATGGCCATGCCCTCTTTACTGATGTAAACAGAGGCCAGATAGCTGTTTTCGGTCTCACGCAGCATAGACTGTGAAGTTACCGTTCCCGGTGTGACGATTTTGATAACCTCTCTCTTCACTATGCCCTTCGCTGCCGCAGGATCTTCAACCTGCTCACAGATTGCAACCTTATAGCCTTTTTCGACCAGCCTGGCAAGATAAGTATCCACAGCATGAAACGGAACGCCGCACATAGGTGCACGTTCCTCAAGACCGCAGTTCTTGCCCGTCAGGGTAAGCTCCAGCTCTCTTGATACAAGCTTTGCATCATCAAAGAACATTTCGTAGAAATCGCCCAGCCTGAAGAAAAGGATACAGTCCCTGTAGGATTCCTTTATTTCTAAATACTGCTGCATCATCGGCGATAATTTTGGCTGAGCCATAGGTTGTTTCTCCTTTTTCCTTAATCTATATCAAAATATTATACCACAAACTATTCCTAAAATACAATTATATCGTCCACATAACTGCCTTCGGACCTGTCCTTTTTAATAATAATCTGTTTGTCTATTCGGCGTTTCAGCTCGCCGACATGGGATATGATTCCCACCAGTCTGTTGCCTTCAGCCAGGCCGTTGAGAGCGGCCATAGCCTGATTCAGGGACTCCTCATCAAGTGAACCAAAACCTTCATCAATAAACATGGTATCCAGCCTGATACCCCCTGCAGAATACTGGATTTCGTCAACTAGCCCAAGTGCCAGTGCCAGTGACGCCTTGAAAGACTCTCCGCCTGAAAGTGATTTCACGCTGCGGATACTGCCGTTATAGTGGTCTATCACATCAAGCTCCAGACCGCTCTGACTCCTTTTGTTGTCAGCCTCTGCCCTGCGTACCAGATCATACTGCCCTTCTGTCAAAACAGCCAGCCTGGTGTTTGCACGCTGCAGGATTCTGTCAAAGTAGTGCATCTGAACATAAGTTTCCAGCTGAATTCTTTCCTTAGACGATATGTTTCCGTTTGCTGTGTCTGAAAGTGATTTAACAGCGGTGTACTCTCTCTCCTTTTTCGCAAGCAGCGGAGCCTTTCCCTTCAGGTTCTCAAGAGTTCTCTCATTTGCAGTAATTCTGGAGTGAACACTCTTGGAACGTGTATCGTACATTCTTTCTTTCTCGCTTAATTCAGAAAGCTTTACTTGTTCTGTCTGAATATCTACTTCTTCAAATTTGCTCAGCTGTTCTTCCAGCTGTTTCTTTGCTGCCTCCAGAGAAATAATCCTGTCACTGCATGCCTTATGATTCGCTCTGGCATTCTCTATAGCCTTCTGAATAGCTTTGGATTCATTTTTGAGCTGCACGATTGCCTTTTCAGCCATTGCTTTAGACACAAATCTGAGCTTCTCCCTGAGAACACCTGTCCTCTCAATGAGCTGAATGTTCTCAACCTCTCTGGCGTTAAGTTCAACCTTGACTTCCGTCAGCTTCTCACTGCCGGACTTTAACTTTTTTTGAGTCTTTTCAATAAGGCTGTCGATTTCACCTTTACGTCTTATCTTTTTATCTTCTTCTTTTAAAGCTGCGGCCAGATCAGCAGCTCTTTTCCTTAATGAATCAAAGGCCTCTGTCAAAGCTGCCGCAGCGGTCTCCGGGCCGTAATTTCCAAGCAGCTCCTGAATCTCCTCTTTTACAGCAGCTTCCTTCTCTTCCGCAGAACCTTTCAGCTTTTCCGCATCTTCACTGGTTTTTTTCGCCACTCTGTCCGCCTCTTTAAACAGCTGCTCCAGGTTTTCCAGTTCATTCTTTGATGGCGCCTCTGCCGGCTTTTGTGCAGCAGACGGATGTGTTACTGAACCGCATACGGGACAGGGCTCACCCTCAGTAAGTGTTTCTGCCAGAATTCCCGCCTGCGCATCGTAATAAAGCTTCTGTGCCTTTCTGAAGCTTTCGTTTGCCCGGTCAGCAGCCTTCATCTTCTCACTATATTTTTCAACTGCCTTATTGTATAATTTTCCGGCTTCAGCTAAGGCATTCATATTGGAATCAAGCTTCTTTAGCCGGTCATTTTTTCTTTCCAGCTCCATCATTTCAGCTTCCAGCCTGGCCTTTTTTTCACCGGCGTGTTCGAGAGACTTCTTCTCTACAGTCAAAGCTTCCAGAATATTTGTATCAGACCTGATGCTTTCTTCAAGCTGCGTTACCACGGCGCTGTTGGTTTTGATAAAAGCTTCGTTGGCCGTCAGGACTGCCGTCTTCTGCTCTAACTCGTCATACTCCGAGAGAGTAGCTGTAATCTCTGCTGACTTTGCTGTGTTTTTCTGAATTTCAGGTTCTTTCTGTAAGGCGTCAGTAAGTATATCGTTCAGCTCAGTTAGCCTGTGCTTACCTTCAGAAAGAGCATTGTCTGTGCTGTTAAGCTTATTTTTGATGTCAGTTCCCTCATTGTATTTACTGATGTTTTCTTTCACTTCATCCAGTTTGAGGCGATTATCCTCCCTGGACAGTTCTATTTTTTCTTCAAGTAAGATATCTTCATAGATAAGCTTTTCAATTAAATTCAGAACCTCATCCACAGGTGTTTCTCCGTTAACAGCCTTACATACATCTGAGTAAAGAGGATCATCTTCAGGACATACAATTCCGGAAATATACTGGCTGATACTTTCTCTCAGACCTTTGCACTCTCCTCCCAGTTCCTTTGCCTTATTCTTCAGTTCGTTCTGAAGTGCAAGGAAGTTATCTGTTTTGAATATGTGTCTGAATATTTTAATTCTCTCATCGGTCGGTGCAAAGAGCAGCTTTCTGAAGTCACCCTGTGAAATCATGGCAATCTGGCAGAACTGATTTCTGTTGATTCCGAGAATTTCCTCTATTGCAGCTGTTACGGCTGTGGCTTTGCTCACTACCCTTCCATCAGGATAATACAGTTCGGCTCCTGCAGCCTCTTTAGTAGTTCCATCCCCTCTGGTCTTCTTCCTTAAATATTCAGGATTTCGTCTTACAGTGTATTCTTTTCCGCTATATATGAATTTCAGTTCAACTTCTGTCTTAAGTGACTCGTCAGCGTATTTGGAGCGAAGCATGGAGCTGTCTCTGTCATCACCGCTTGGACTGCCGAACAAGGCGTATGCGATAGCATCAAATATAGTAGTTTTCCCTGCGCCTGTATCACCTGTTATAAGGTAGAGTCCACCTGTGCCCAGTTTACCGAAATCTATTTCTGTAACTCCGGAATACGGTCCGAAGGCTGACATTTTTAAAAATACCGGTCTCATTTAAATGTCTCCCTCCCAGATTTTTTTTACCAGTGATATTACCGTCTCAGTCTGTTCATCACTCATTTCCAGACCGTTCTGTGTCCTGTAGAATTCACTGAACAAATCGAAGGGTGACTTGGATTTCACGTCTTCAATATCTTTTAGAACGGCATTATTCCGAGTGCGTGTGTTATCATAGTCAAGCTTCATAATGTTCTTGTAAACCACTCTGAGCTTTGCAAGTGCATCCGGAACATCGTCTTCATCCGTCAGTGTGATGTGCATGTAGTCGGAGCGGTAAGAGGTGTTTTCGTAAAAGCTTTTCAGCATAAGTTCATTATATGTTCCCCTTATTTCCACCATATCGTGTTTTGGCTGAAGAGGAACAAATGAAATTTCCAGATTACCTTTTTCCTTTATCTCGACCACTGTAACCGACTTCTGATCCTTTGCTTCAGAAAATGAGTATTTTAACGGCGTTCCCGAATATCTTATATGTTCGTGACCGCACTTCTGCAGGCGGTGAATGTGTCCAAGAGCAACGTAATCAAAACCGTCAAATACTTCAGCGGCCACATTATCTGTGCCTCCAACGGACAGTTCCTCGGAGCCTGCAGAGGAGGCTCCTGTTACAAACTGATGAGTTATCAGAATATTTCTCTGGGAAAAATCGACGGACATCCGGTCTATGGCAGTTTTGACAGCATCGGTGTACGAAGAGATTTCCTTTTCCGGAAAGAGAGCTCTGACATTTGATGGTTTAACAAAGGGCAGCATGTAAACGTTCACCCTGCCGTAATCGTCTGACATTTCTATCGGACTGACCTCACCGCCGTATACAGGTGACAGGTGGATTCCGCTGGCATCCATAAGCCTGCTTCCGAAGGCTATACGCTCCGCAGAATCGTGATTTCCGCTGATTACGAAAACCTGGATTTTACGGTCTGCCAGACTTACCAGGAAGCTGTCAAAAAGTGCCACCGCTTCTGCTGATGGCACTGATTTATCGTAGACGTCGCCTGCAATTATCACACTGTCGGGCTTTTCTTCGTCTATTACTTCCAGCATTTTCTTTAATATGTAATCCTGATCCTCAATCATGGAAAATTCATTTACGCGTTTTCCCAGATGAAGGTCAGAAAGATGTATAAATTTCATAGTCTATCCTTTCGCTGTGGCATACCTGCATTTGCTCCATGCACTGTAATACGGTTTGCCGTTTATAAGCTTGTATGTTCTAATCTGAACGTAGTAACGCTTCTTAGGTGTAAGATTGGTAATCGTCTTCGTTACCGTCTTATACCCCTTCACAGTCACTTTTTTGGCGGAGGTCATATTGGATTTTGTTGAATATCTGATCTGATATCCTGTAATATGGCTTCCGTTTACCAGACCGCTCTGTGCCTTCCAGCTGACTTTCAGTCCTTTTTTAACAGGAGAGAGCTTGCTCAGGGCCGTTGGAGCCGGTTCAATTATCACAGGAACTTCCGGACTGTAGTTGTTAACATCCATTGTATAACTCTGGTTAAATGCTTCTGACGAGTATTCTGAGTAGCGGGTATGGTCTGTAAAGCTGTTGCTGCTCCTGAGGAAGTATCTGTACCGGTTATCACTCTGTCTGGCATCCCATGTGGAGTCAAGATTGTAATACAGATCTCCTAATTTAACAATATTCCATGCATGAGGCCCGTTGTTTGCAGTTCCGCTTATGATTCTGCAGTCGAGACCTGCTTCAAGGAAGAGCCTGTATGCAAGATTGGCATATCCCTGACATACGGAGGTTCCATTGACTAGAGCCGCATATGCAGTGTACTGCAGCTTATAATTCGGATCATTTAAATGCTCATAATCATATGATACACTGCTGCAGATATAGTCATATATGAGCTTCGCTTTTTCATAATCTGACCTGGACTCCAGGTTCCACTGACTGATAAGGCTGTCAACCATTTCTGTGACCTCTGCTTCCTGTGCTGCAGTGGTGTAATATTCGTTGTATATGGTTATCATGGCCGTACCATTGGAGTTGACTTTTGCAGAAGCGTTGTAGCTTGAATACTGATACTTCAGATAGTCACCTTCTTCAGGATCGCCTGTATGTTCAAAAGCCTTATTCATAACCTTTTCCATAAGGCTTGCGAATGCATCATCGTTATTTGAAAAAGGCAGCTTGTACGTAAAGGTGAAGGTTTTTTCACGAGCCTTCATTGCCTCTCTCAGGTCTGTTCCGATTGATGATATAGTTGTCCCGGTCGAAACCGCTGCCGAGACCGTAGAAGCAGTAGAGGCTGTAATACCTATGGTCAGGCATACCGCAAGCACTATTGCACTGAATCTTTTTATAAACGTGTTCATATCTGTCTCCGTAAATTTTACTTCCGAGAATAACTTTTGTTCTGCATACTTTGATTATAAATTACATTTTTGATAATGGCAAATACAAAAAGAACCCTGTAACCGGTGAATATCCGGTCTGCTTCGGGGTTCTTTTTGAAACTTATCTTCTTCCTGATTTTACTGTTATTTACACTTTGACAGAAGCTTCTCCCACTGTTCGTCAACATAGGCCTGAGCTTCTTCAATCATCCATTCGTTTCCTGATTTGAACATATGCTTGAATCTGTTCTGACGCTTCAGGAATTCTTCTACCGGAAGCTTTTTCTTAGGTTCGTATGTAAGATGCCATTCACCATCGATAATTTCGTATAACGGCCATACGCAGGTGTCCACGGCCAGCTTGCAGATTTCTGCAATATCTGACATTTCATACCCCCATCCTCTCGGGCACGGAGCAAGAACATTCAGGAAGCACGGACCTTCTGTATAAATCGCCCTGTGGGCTTTTTCATGTAAATCCTTAAAATTGCCGATAAATGTTGTCTGAGCTGCATAAGGTACATTGTGGGCAGCAATAATCTCAGTCAGATTCTTTTTGTTCTGTGTCTTGCCTGTTGAATATTTACCTACAGGAGAGGTTGTTGCATCTGCAAACCTCGGAGTGGATGATGAACGCTGCACACCTGTGTTCATATATGCCTCGTTGTCATAGCACACATAGACCATGTCGTGACCTCTTTCCATAGCTCCCGACAGAGACTGAAGGCCTATATCGTATGTACCTCCGTCTCCTCCGAAGGTGATGAACTTGAAATTATCCTTCACCTTGCCCTTTTTCTTAAGTACATTATATGCTGCTTCTACGCCTGAGCATGTAGCGGCGCTGTTTTCAAATGCGCTGTGAATGTAGCTGTCATAATATGCAGTGTTAGGATACATAAAAGTAGAAACCTCCAGACAGCTTGTTGCATTCGTTATAACAGCTTTATCTTCAGGATTCAGAGCTCTCAGCACACCTCTTACTGCAATTCCTGCGCCACATCCGGCACAGAGTCTGTGTCCGGCAGCCAGTCTCTCCGGTTTTTCCAGTTCTTTCTTTAAATCATATGCCATATTTTTTCACCTCATCTGTATCAAAGCTTAATCATCGTATTTCTTGTGGTCGAAGCCGTGTTCACCGTATCTGGAGTCTCTAACTCCAACGTATCTGTAAATGTCACCCGGCTTGTTGGTATCGTAGATAATAAACAGGTCGTTATAGATTTCATAGAAATCCTCAACTGTAATATCTCTTCCGCCAAGACCATAGATGTAGTTGATTGCATATGGCTTATTAGGCAGATCATATAAAGAGTTTCTTGCTTCACTGAACAGAGGGCCTCCGCTGTTGGAGAAGCACTCAGCCTTGTCCATTATTGCTACAGCCTTAACCTTGCACATAGATTCGGCAAGCGGCTGTCTCGGGAACGGTCTGAAAACTCTCAGCTTGATAAGGCCAACCTTTTTTCCTTCCATTCTAAGCCTGTCTACAGCTTCTTTACCCGTACCCGCACTTGAGCCGATGATTACGATGGCAACTTCTGCATCATCCATCATATATTCTTCGAAGAAGCCGTATTTTCTGCCTGTAAGAGCCTCGAATCTCTCTGCAACCTCCATTATAACAGGCATAGAATCTTTCATAGCCTGAGCCTGAGCTCTCTTAACCTCCATGTAGTAAGGAGAAATTCCATAAGGACCTACTGCAAGAGGGTTTTCATGCTTTAATAGGTAGTTTTCCGGCTTATATTCACCTACAAATTCCTTTACCTCCTCATCCTCTAAAAGTTCAATGTTGGATACACCGTGACTTGTTATAAATCCATCCTGGCATATCATGATAGGAAGTCTGATTGCCTCTGAAATAGGCATAGCCTGAATATAATTGTCGTATACCTCCTGATTCGATTCGGCATAAATCTGGATCCAGCCGGAGTCTCTTGCCCCCATTGTATCTGAATGGTCGTTATTTATATTAATCGGACCGGTCAGTGCTCTGTTTACAACCGCCATTGTAATAGGCAGTCTGGAAGAAGCAGCGACATAGAGCAGCTCCCACATAAGCGCCAGACCTGCAGATGATGTGGCAGTCACCGCTCTTGCACCTGCAGCTGATGCACCGATGCAAACAGACATCGCACTGTGTTCTGATTCAACCGCTACGAATTCTGTATCAACCTTACCGTCTGCGATAAATTTCGAAAAATACTGTGGTATCTCTGTTGACGGAGTAATAGGAAATGCCCCCATTACATCTGGATTTATCTGTCTCATAGCCTCTGCTACAGCTTCGTTTCCCGACATTCTATCTCTTCTGGACATTACTTATCCTCCTTTATAAATTCTATTGCGTCAAAAGGACAAACCTTTGCGCAGATTCCGCAGCCCTTACAGTGTATATAGTCGAAATCACGTCTTTTGTGATTTTTTACCGGAATTGAACTGTCAGGACAGTATAAAACACAAAGCATGCACTGCTTGCAGTCATCCTCCTTGAAAACAGGCGTCATGACTCTCCAGTCACCTGTTTCGACAAGAAGGGAAGTTGCAGGCTCATATATCTCAGCGCCTGTAGTTATGTCCTGCCATGTGATTTTTTCATTTATATCTTTAGCCTTAGTAATCATTCTCCTACCTCAACTTCCTCCATAGCCTTAACTACAGCCTTCATATTTCCTTCAATTACGTTTTCCTTTCCGGCAAACTTGTGCTCAAAGGATTCACGCATGTTGCTGATGAACTCCTGCGCGTCGATAACCTTACTTACCTTTACAATAGCTCCAAGCATAGGCATATTAGGGAAATTCTTACCGAGACACTCAATTGAAATAGACTCGGCATCCACGGTACATATTTTTCCCTTGTATCCGTTCAGCAGCGGTCTTAACGCCTCAGGACTCTTTTTGCTGTTGATTATGAGAGCACCGTCCCTCTTGATTCCCTTTGCAACGTCTACAGATTTAAGCAGGGTTTCATCTACAACTACAACGTAGTCAGGGGTGTAGATGTTAGAATGAACTTTACAAGGTTCATCTGTTATTCTGTTATATGCTGTGATAGGTGCTCCCTGTCTTTCAGGACCGTACTCAGGGAAACCCTGAACATATTTACCGGAGGTGAAAGCTATGTCAGCAAGCATAAGACACGCGGTCTTTGCACCCTGTCCACCTCTTCCATGCCATCTGATTTCAACGGCTTCATTGATTTTATTAGACATTTCCTTCTCCTATATATAAAATTAATTTACAAAAACAATTCGACAACCATTATATACCTTTTGTCAAAAAAAGTCAAATAATTACGTATTTTTTTGTTAATATTAACAAAACCTTAAATAATGTACAAAAAAAGACCATCACCTCAAGAAATACAAATCTTAAGATGACGGCCCTGTGCAGCATTTCACATATTTAAATCTATATGTAAAGCTTCAGTTCAATTATTTAGCCTTTTTAGCGTTATAAGCTTCAATACCTAGTCTGATAAGCTCAACGCCTCTTCTCATATCAGCCTGGTTCAGAACGTATGCAATACGCATTTCATCCTTGCCAAGACCCGGTGTAGCGTAGAATCCTTCAGCAGGAGCAAACATTACTGTTTCTCCGTTGTCTTCGAATTCAGTTAATAAGAACATCAGGAAGTCTTCAATGTTGTCTACAGGAAGCTTAGCAGTCATATAGAATGCTCCGCCAGGTTTCTGACATACAACTCCTGGAATCTTCATCAGTTCCTCATAAACAACGTCTCTTCTTCCACAGTATTCCGCCTTAACCTCATCATAGTATGAAAGCGGAAGTCTGAACAGAGCAGCGGCACCAATCTGATCTACAGTTGATACGCAAAGTCTTCCCTGTGCAATCTTCATTACGTTCTTCATGAACTCTTCGTTCTTGGAGATAAGTAAACCGATTCTTGCTCCGCATGCTGAATGTCTCTTTGAAACGGAGTCAACGATGATAACTCTGTCCTTGAATTCGTCAAGCTGTCCGAAGGATGCAGCTTCTCTTCCGTCATAAGCGAATTCTCTGTATACTTCGTCAGCGATAATCCAAAGATCGTGCTCCTTTGCGATTTCTCCGATAAGCTGCATTTCGTCTCTTGTCAGAACTGTACCTGTAGGATTGCCTGGGTTGATGCAGCAGATTGCCTTAGTCTTTTCAGTGATTAACGGTTCAATCTGTTCTCTCTTAGCGTAGTGATATCCTTCTTCAGCCTTAGTTGTAATTGGAACAACCTTTCCACCTGCTGCAGTAGCAAATGTGTGGTAGTTTGTGTAGAAAGGTTCTGCAATTAGAACTTCATCACCTTCGTTAAGAATTGAAAGGAAAGTCATGTTAAGAGCTTCTGAACCTCCTGTAGTAACGATCATGTCTTTTCTTTCGATGTCCATATTGTAGTTCTTGAAATATTCAGTAACAGCGTCCTGCAATACTGTTAATCCACCTGATTCAGCATAAGCGATTACCTTTGAATCATAATTTTTGATTGCATCCATAAAGCACTGAGGTGTCTCAACGTCAGGCTGACCGATATTCAGATGGTAAACCTTCTTGCCTGCATCCTTAGCCTTCTGTGCAATCGGATTGAATTTTCTGATTGGTGAAAACTGCATTGATTCCACTTTGTTTGATAGTTTCATTTCCTTTAACTCTCCTTTTTAAAAAATAAATCTACTCCAACTCTCTATGAGAGTTATCAACAGTTTCTTTTATCACAGCCTCATTATAACTTATATCCTCCTGTTTGGAAAGATATAAAAGATATTCTATATTTCCTTTTGCACCTGTTACCGGTGAAAAAGTCAGACCGTGAGGATAAAGCCCGTTATCAGCTGCATATTTTATTACGTTTTGGATAACCTCCTCATGTACCTTTCTGTCTCTTACTATTCCCTTCTTTCCTACCTGTTCTCTGCCCGCCTCAAACTGAGGTTTTACCAGACATACAATATGTCCGTCATCAGCAAGAAGCTGAGCTGCAACAGGGAAAATCAGCCTGAGTGATATGAAGGATACGTCAATGCTGATGAAGTCAACCGGTTCGGCAATTGTCTCAGGCTCAAGATATCTCACATTGCATTTTTCCATATTTACAACGCGTTCATCGTTCCGAAGCTTCCAGTCCAGCTGACCGTAACCTACATCAACTGCATAGACCTTTACAGCTCCGTTCTGAAGCATGCAGTCTGTGAATCCTCCGGTTGAAGCACCTATGTCCATGCATACATCGCCTGTCAGATCCAGATTAAACATTTTCATGGATTTTTCCAGCTTAAGGCCTCCGCGGCTCACATACGGGCAGATATTTTCCTTTACAAAAATCTCTGCTTCAGTGTCTATCATATTTCCGGCCTTGTCACTCTTCTGTCCGTTTACAAAGACAATTCCAGCCATTATTGCACGTTTTGCCTTTTCCCGAGATTCATAATAGCCTTGTCTGACAAGTAATGTATCAAGCCTTTCTTTCAAATTTTTCACATATCCTTTCCACTATGGACTCAGCATCAAGTCCATACTTCTTTTCCAATGATTCTATATCACCATGCTCAACAAAAGCATCAGGCCAGCCAATACTGATAACCTTCTCTGCTCCGGATAATGATCTGAAGCATTCACCAAAACCTCCTGAAACAGAATTGTCCTCTAATGTCACAACAGGTATATCTGCCGGTCCCAGTTCTGTAAGATCCAGAGGCTTAACCTTGGTTACAGCTACAATTCCTGCGTCTATATTCTTCAAAACAAGCCTGTTCTTTACTTCAACTGCAGTATCCAGCATTCTTCCACAGGCCCAGATATCCAGATCCCTGCCTTCCGATAGTCTCCAGTTGTAATCATCGTATGGTTCAACAGAGTCTTCATTGAAGCTGCACTCCCCCCTCGGATAACGGATAGCTACCGGACCGTTTATCGTTAATGCATGCTCAAGCATGGCAGCAAGCTCGTTTCCGCAGGTCGGTGTCAAAACCGTCAGATTAGGAATCGACCTCAGGTACGACAGATCGAAATTTCCATGATGTGTTGCTCCGTCTGCTCCAACAACTCCTGCTCTGTCTATTGCGAAAACAACCGGCAGATTCTGAAGACACACATCCTCAATAATCTGGTCATAAGCTCTTTGCAGGAATGATGAATAGATTGCCACAATAGGTCTCATCCCGGATTTTGCAAGACCGGCAGCAAAAGTAACTGCATGCTGTTCCGCTATTCCGACATCAAAAAATCTGTTCGGGAATCTTCGCGAGAATTCACCAAGTCCTGTGGCCTCGCCCATCGCTGCAGTAATTGCAACAACACTGCTGTTTGATTCTGCAAGCTTCACAGCAGTTTTTCCGAACACGTTTGAATATGAAATCCCGCTTTTCTTTTCTGATCTGCCTGTCTCAGGATCAAAAGGTGAAACACCGTGAAATCTTCCCGGGTTCTTTTCTGCGTCCTCATATCCTTTTCCCTTTTTTGTTATAAGATGAACCAGCACAGGCTCCTTTGCATGCTTAGCCTGTTCAAGCACTTCTATCACAGCCTCCAGATTATGACCATCTATAGGTCCGAAGTAGGTAAAACCAAGTTCCTCGAAGATTACTCCTCTGGGCATAATGGCGTATTTCACCTTCTCCTTAGCCGAGTCCAGTCCTTCGTATATGGTGTTTCCGAGCTTTCCTATATTCTGAAGTCTGTTCTTTATATCTGATTTAGCTTTGATATATCTGTCAGATACGCGCAGACTGTTTAAGTGCTGCGACACTCCGCCTATATTCTTTGAAATTGACATACCGTTATCGTTCAGGATAACAATTGCCTTTGATTTGGATGCGCCAAGATTGTTAAGAGCCTCATAAGCCATTCCTCCGGTAAGGGATCCGTCACCTATAACTGCAATAACCTCACCCTTCTCGCCCTTAATATCTCTGGCTGCAGCCATTCCTGCGGCGGCTGAGATAGAAGTACTTGAATGACCTGTGTCAAAGGCATCGTGTTCACTTTCTCTTGCTTTCGGGAATCCGCTCATTCCTCCGAACTGACGTAGTGTATCAAATCCTTCCGCTCTGCCGGTAAGAATCTTGTGAACGTATGACTGATGTCCCACATCCCATATTATTTTGTCCCTCGGACTGTCAAACACCTTATGCAGAGCAATAGTCAGCTCTACAACGCCCAGATTGGATGCAAGATGTCCTCCTGTCCTGGACACTTTATCTATTAGAAATTCTCTGATAACCTCAGACAGTATTTTCATATCGTCAATATCCATCTGTTTCAGATCATCAGGAAAATCATACTGTGAAAGTTTTATATTCATAAATTTAGTGATTCCTGTTCTGTAGTTTCAATACGAGTTTATAGAAGAACTCTGCATTGTCATAGTATTTCTCGATGGCTTTTATGGACGCCTGTGTAAGTTCATCCAGTCTTTTTTCAGAAGCCTCCAGACCGTTCAGGGAAACATAAGTAACCTTGTCCTGCTTTTCATCAGCACCTGCCTTCTTGCCCATTTCCTCCTCTGAGCCTTTAACGTCCAGAATATCGTCTGCAATCTGGAAAGCCAGGCCAAGATTTTCAGCATAAGATGTCATATCTGCCATCATTTCATCTGTAGCACCTCCAAGATAGAGGCCTGCACGTACAGCTGCCACGATAAGCGCGCCTGTTTTATTCAGGTGTATATATTCAAGCATTTCCTTTGAACATTTTTTGCTCTCATTTTCTATATCTGAAGCCTGTCCGGCAACCATTCCTGTAACTCCTGCACCCTTGCAGATACAGTGGGCGGCATTGATCCTTTTCTTCAGTTCCTTAATATCATCAAAGTGAAGGAACAGATCCTTGTTCATTACCTCATAAGCGGTGTTAAGAAGTCCGTCGCCGGCCAGAACGGCCATTCCCTCTCCATATACCTTGTGGTTTGTAGGCACTCCTCTTCTCAGATCGTCATCATCCATAGCAGGAAGGTCATCGTGAATCAGCGAATATGTATGAATGTATTCCATTGCACATGCATATGGAAGTGCATCCTGATACTTTCCTCCGGCAAACTCGCATGAAGAAAGAAGAAGCACGGAACGAAGTCTTTTTCCGCCTGAGGTTAGCGAGTACTTCATGGATTCGTAAAGAACGTTGCTCTTTGCATCTATACTTGGGATATAGTCTAAAATATGCTGGTTAATTATTTCTTTATACTCTTCATAGTTTTCAATCATTTCTATTCATCCCTTTCTAAGATTTCAATAGTCTGGGTCGCATTTTCCAGAATATCCTTGCAGTTTCTATAATGTTCTTTTCCCTCGTTGTAGCAGGCAATAGCCTCTTCCAGTGAGATATCCCCCGCCTTCATTCTGTCACAGGCTTCCTGAAGCTTTTCAAGAGATTCTTCAAATTTGTACTTATCCATCGGAGTCACTCCCTATCTCTGTAATTACACAATCGGCAAAACCATCTTTAAGTGTAATACGGTAATTGCCGTCAACCCTCAGTCCATTCACTGAATCGATAACACGATCTGATTCGTCGGTTATTACTGAAAAACCGCTTTCCAGAATCTTGACCGGATTATTCTCTTCAAGAACCAGCAATGCATTTTCAAGCTGACTGCTGCATTTATCAAGTCTGCGGTGAACATCTGATGTAAGCTCCTTTATAAGATTGTCCACTCGCAGTCTGTTGTACATCACTTTATTTGTGAGATGAACGTACAGATTTTCATACATACTGTCAGCGGTGTCAGCCAGCTCCCTCACGTCCGGTACGGCCAGCTGAGCTGCTGCTGTTGGTGTCTCGGCTCTCAAATCGGCAACCAGGTCAGAAATTGTGAAGTCAATCTCATGCCCAACTGCAGAAATTATGGGAATCCTTGACCTGAAAATACTTCTTGCAACGGCTTCCTCATTGAAAGCCCAGAGATCATCTGCTGAACCTCCGCCTCTTCCAACTATAAG
>JBJESZ010000019.1:0-18574 GCA_051883055.1 Emergencia sp. | reverse complement strand
ACTTTCTCAGTATTCTTCTGCACATTGTCAGCTCTGTTGATATCGGAACGTACGACTGCATCGTAGTAGTCATGTGCCTGATCCAAAGCAATCTCTTCACGCATATCTATTGATTGTGGCCAGCCTCCGCGACATGCAAGGAAGGCTAATCGCTCAATATCAATATCAGCTTCGCCGTCAACTGCATCGTTACCTTCAAACAGTTCTTTAAGACTAATATCTCCGGTGGAATCTCCGGATTCATATAAACTCATTGGTCTCATTGTAAGCCACGTAAATCGCCCTGTTCCTGAATGCGTGATTTCTTTGGTGTCAGCAGGAATAGCTGAGCCGGTTAGAAGAAACTGCCCAAGCTCACTGCGATGATCTACTTCAAAACGTACTGCATCCCATAATTTAGGAGCAAGCTGCCACTCATCAATCAATCTTGGGGTTTCACCTTTTAAAAGACGTTTGGGATTTAATTCAGACATAGAAATATTTTGCTCCTTTTTCTCAGGATCATCCATGTACAGAACGCTGGCAGCTA
The DNA here is from genome assembly GCA_051883055.1 of Emergencia sp. Classification (GTDB taxonomy): domain Bacteria; phylum Bacillota; class Clostridia; order Peptostreptococcales; family Anaerovoracaceae; genus Senimuribacter. Next base: position 18,045 of record JBJESZ010000019.1, on the reverse strand, counting down.
TCTGTTCTGCTGTAGTAGTCTTACCGCACCATTTAGGTCCTTCAATAAGAACAGCACCTTTTCCTTCAAGCTTTCTTGCCAGTATATCATCAGCAATTCTTTTTCTGTATTCCCTCATCAGCATCACCTCAAATTTCTATCCTTTTATCTTATAGTATACACACTTTTAGAGAAAATACCATACCATTAGGAAGATTGGCGGAATATTATTCGGCAAGTTGGCGTAATATTGTTCGTGATATTGGCACGATATCAGTCGGCAGATTGGAGAAAAGCGCTGCATCACAGTCAAAAAATTTAAGAATCTTAAGTTTTACCCTCACTTTTTGCATTTCCCGTGGCCTATAGGTGAAAGAACCCGTATAGCGTGCGGCAGGGTGATATCTACTACGTGGACTTTCCGGAAAGCGTAGGCAGCGTGCAGAAAGGCATACGCCCCGTCGTTATAACCCAGAACAACCATCTCAACAGAAACTCAACCACATATGGATAAGACTTTGTTCAAACAGAGCGCATTAGTCTTTGAGATTTGAAGGCAAAAGGATGGGAAAGATGATTGATGATCATACGCTGGTTGCACTGACTACAAGGAAAAAAGAATTCTATCAAAAATGGCACAAATGGGATTTTATGAAGAAATAGTTCCAACTTCGACATGAAAATGATGACAATCAGCCTGATGAATGGTTGTACAGTATGTAAATAGACTAATGCTTTGCCCACATTAGCTTGAATTCGAAGCAAGATGTGGGTAAAGACTAGTCAGACCCTGTGGGTTTTGATAGAAAAAATAGCCTCCAACGCACGGACATAACCCTGATTTTGGTATTATACCTTTGAAAAAATGGAAATGTGCCATTTGTGATAGGATAGATTCAAAGGGTTATTATTTGGCGTTATTTACAAGTGCTGATATAAGAAAGCAACCAGGTAAAGGAAGATGCTGAGTCGAAGGTGCTTAAGAAACTGAAAGCATAAAAAGAATTAGAAAAAACTGATGAATCTATTTGTGGCTTTCGTCATACAGCTTCTGAATTTCCTGTGGAAGCTTGTCCGGAAGCATGGCGTTAATGCCGTCTTCATTGCCGTCGGCAATGGCGGTCTCGTAATACCAGCATTTAAACTTAAGGAGAGCAAGCGTTTTCTGAAGAGACTGTATTTCAGCTTCAACGGCTGTTTTTCTTGCTTCAAAGAGTTCTTTCCTTTTGCTATAGCTGTCGCTGCCATCGGTTACCCACACGAAAAACTGCTTGATGTCTTTAATCTCAAGTCCTGACCTCTTAAGGCAGTCAATTACACGAAGAGCCTCAAGCTCTTTGTCACTGAAACATCTTATATTGCCCTTCCTCTCAAGATGTGGAAAGAGACCTTCCTTATCATAGTATCTCAGGGTAGAAACCGGAATATTGAACATTTCTGAAACCTGACCAATGGTGTACAATTCTGTCACTCCTTCATAAAAAATGCTTGACTTAAAGTTAACTTTAGGTGATAAGATATATCTAGGTTAACAGATAATCTGACAAATGTAAAGTAAAACAAAACTAAAAGCATGGAGGTTTGATATATGATTTACAACGATTTTCAGGATTTGAAGCTGTCGGCGCTTGGCATGGGAACCATGAGACTTCCTGTTCTGGACGGAAATGATAACGATATTGATGTTGATGCCGCTAAGGAAATGATCGCCTATTGTATGAAGTCGGGAATAAATTACTATGATACAGCTTTTGGATATCACGGCGGTAATTCGGAACTGGTTGTTGGGCAGCTGCTTAAGGACTATGACAGAAGCAGCTTCTATCTGGCATCCAAGTTTCCGGGATATGATCTCTCAAATATGCCAAAGGTTAAGAAAATCTTTGAGGAACAGCTTAAGAAGTGTCAGGTGGATTATTTTGATTTCTATATGTTCCACAATTTGTGCGAGATGAATATTGAGCAGTATCTGGATCCGAAATACGGAATCTTCGATTATCTTATGGAGCAGAAGCAGAACGGCAGGATTAAACATCTGGGATTCTCCGCCCATGGCGATATAGACTGCATCACCAGATTTCTGGAAGCATACGGAGAGTATATGGAATTCGGACAGCTTGAGGTGAACTATTTTGACTACAGGTTTCAGGACTCAAAGGGTAAAGTCGAGCTGCTTGACAAGTGGAATATTCCTGTATGGGTAATGGAACCGGTAAGGGGAGGTCAGCTTGCAGAGCTTTCACCGGAAGCAACTGCCAGGCTGAAACAGGCGAGACCTGATGAGGATGTTCCTGCATGGGCTTTCAGATTCCTTCAGTCAATCCCAAGCGTAACTGTTACCCTGTCCGGAATGTCGAACATGGAGCAGCTCAAGGCAAATATCAGTACTTATGCAGAAAGCAAGCCGCTGGATGAAGCCGAGATGCAGCTGATTCTTGGAATCGCAGATGAAATGATCAGCGAGACAACTGTACCTTGCACAGGCTGTCACTATTGCGTATCGAAGTGTCCTATAGGCCTGGATATTCCGTTCCTGCTAAAGCAGTACAATGAGGCAATGGTATCCGGATCCGGTGATTTCATTGCACCGATGGCACTTTCATCAGTAGCTTCAGATAAGCAGCCTGAATGCTGCATCAACTGCCACAGCTGCGAGAAGGTATGTCCTCAAATGATTAAGGTCTCTGAGGAGCTTAAGAAATTTGCAGATAAAATGGGCAGGTAAAATAGGGTGTCCCGTAGCTTTAGCAGCTTTATTATCTGAATAATAAAAGAGCAGCCACACAATCACTGCATGGCTGCTCTTTTTTAGTAAGTAAGTTTGTTGTAAGAGGTTATATTATGGTTTTGAATTACTTCTGTGCCTGCTGTTCTCTCTTAAGCTTTGCATCAAAGATGAAGTACAGGATTACACCCATGATAGGAACTACAAGACCGATGATAGCTGTCTTAGGGTCTTCCATTAGAGTATTAATCATCAGAGCTGCGAAAATCACAACTGCAACTACTACTGAAACCGGATAGAACCATGCCTTGTAAGGTCTTTCCATATCAGGGAACTTCTTTCTGTAAACGATAACAGCCAGAACTACCAGTGTGTTGTAAACCATTCCTGAGAATACAACGTAGTTGGTCAAATCGTTTAAGGAGTTGAAGATAACAAGAATGATTGCGATTATAGCCTGAACGATTAAAGCGTTTACCGGAACGTTAGTCTTAGGGTGAAGCACGCCCTGGCTCTTGAAGAAGTGACCGTCCTTAGCCATTTCATAGTAGTATCTTGGGAATGCCAGAATCATACCGTTAAGAGCACCAAAGATTGCGATTGCCATAGTTGCAAGTACGATTGTTCCGCCAACGTTACCGAAAATTCTCTTAGCTACCTCTGTACCCAGATAAAGATTTCCATCACCAATCATTGCTACGATTTCATCGTGTGGAAGAACTCTGTAGATTGCGAAGTTGAACAGTGTGTAGATAACCATGATTGCACCGATTCCGCCGATTAGAGCAAGAGGAATGTTCTTGCCCGGATTCTTTACTTCTTCAGCTACACAGTTAAGGTTAGTCCATCCTTCGTAAGCCCACAGTGTAGCAACTGTTGCGAAGGAGATCATTCCGATAACAGCTCCGAAGCTTGGTCCGCCTGTTCCTTCAAATGCTGAAGCAAGAGAAAGGTCAACGTGCTGCTTACCGAAGATCAGAGCACCTCCGATAATGATTACTATCGGAATAAGTTTTGCTGCCATGGAAACCGACTGAAGGATGTTTGCCTGTTTTACACCCAGACAGTTGTAAGCAGTAAGAACAATAATAAGTGCGATAGCAATAATTTTCACAGTCATTCCGTCAAGGTTGAAAGCTGTTGGAAGTGCAATTGCAAGCGCGGAGATTGAACCTGCACCTGAAAGCAGCCAGCTTGTAAAACCGAAGGAGTAACCTACTGCCGGATGGTAAGCCACGTTCATGTAATGAACCATTCCGCCTGCCTTAGAGTCTGCAGCACCTAATTCCGCAAAACACAGACCGCCAAGGATGGACACTATACCACCGACAATCCAGCATAATAATGCCATACCGAGGTTCATATTTGTTCTTTCAAGAACATAGGAACCAAGGTAGAAGATTCCGGAACCGATCATAATACCGCCGATTACGCTGATTCCGCCAAATAGACCGATCTCTTTTTTAAATTCGCCCGTCTGGACCTGTTTGTTGTCAGCCATTTGTCTTTCCTCCTTTATAAAATTTTAATTGATAAATCATTACACCCTATGAATAAGCAATTAGCGTGCCAAAGGAGTATGCCTGAGCACATGTCCTGCCCTTGCGCCGGTATGTTTTCCATCGCATACGGTAAGAGTTCCGTTTACATATACCCGTTCAATTCCCTTACAAGGCTGCTTAGGATTATCATAGGTCGGAGTGTCTTCTATTGTATCAAAATCAAAGAGTACCATATCCGCCCACATGCCTTCTGCCAGCAGGCCTCTGTCAGTCAAGCCCATTCGTCCGGCCGGCATACCGGTCATCTTGTTAATGGCTGTTTCAAGGGAAAACAGCTTTCTTTCTCTGCAGTAGTGAGCAATGACTCTCGGGAAGGTTCCGAAGTTTCTAGGGTGCGGAATGCCTTCAAAATCAAGGCTCATAGCCTCTCCGTCTGAACCGATGATTCCAAAGTCCTGACTCATAATGAACTCGATGTCTTCCTCACACATTCCGTAGTTCACCTCGTTTACACGTCCCCCGGTGGCAAGAATTATATCAAAACATGCTTCGGCCGGGTCTTTCTCCTGAATCCGGGCAATCTCTTCGATGCTCTTTCCGACAGCCCACCGGTTCTCTTCGCCATAGGCATAGGATATGTAAATGTCTCCCCAGCGTCCAACATGACTGGCGTTTGCCTCCTCAATGAGTTTTGATCGCGTCTGCGGGTTGCGCAGGTTTTCGAACAGCTTTTCCTGACCTCCTTCAAAAGCCCATCCGGGTATATTGGAGTCCAGACTTGTTGCCGATGCCCTGTATGGATACTGGTCGAAGGCCACCTTGACGCCTCGTTCTCTGGCTTCCTTCATAAGCTGAACCGACTGGAAAACAGCATCCTGCCAGAGTTCCTTTCTGATCTCCTTGTGATGGGATATTTCAACGAAGGCACCGCTTTCCTCGGCAAGATTTATTGCCTCAATTACTGAAGGAATCAGGTTAAGCCCTTCATTTCGCATATGTGTTGAGTAGATTGCGTCATAAGGAATAAGCTCTTTTGCAAGCTCGACAAGCTCATCGGCCTGGGCAAAGGAACCGGGTGAGTATATCAGCCCTGATGACAGGCCGAAAGCACCATCTTCAAGTGCTGCCTTAAGATATTTTTTCATGGTTTTCATCTGGTTCTCTGAAGGCTGATCCGGGCTGAAGCCCATAGTCGCAATTCTAAGTGTTCCATGGCCTGCAAAGGTTCCTATGTTAACACTTGGATGGATGTTTTCTACATGAAGAAGATATTCTCCGACGGAAGTCCACCGGAAAGGTGAAGTGCCAAAGCTTTCACGAAGGTAATAGCGGTGATCCGCTTCGAATTCAGGGTTAAAGGGAGCAGCTGAAATACCGCAGTTTCCTCCGAATTCTGTCGTTATACCCTGGAGAAGCCGGCTGTGTGCCTCAGGCACATTAACTATTGTTGTGTCGCTGTGAGAATGTATGTCGATAAAGCCGGGAGAAAGAATTTTGCCTCCTCCATCGATGACTTCAGTACATAGACTGAGCTCTTCATCAGAGGGCTGAGAGTCCTTGTAAACCTTGGAAATACGCCCCTCTGACACAGCAACGGAACCATAAAAAGCCGGGGCGCCTGTTCCGTCGATGATTTTCACATTTTTAATAATCAAATCGGTGTTCATTCACTTCATCTCCTCTTAAGTAAAAGATTGTAAAAATATTATATGCAAAATTTCTGCCAAGAAAAAGATGCAGTTTTTTGCCTAAATTACGTGTCCCGGATGGTAATAAACGACGCTTAAATAGGATTAAAGGATGTTTAAACGGGATTGAACCTATATTCGGGTTATATATAATGTGAAAAAAAGGCTGTGGAGCACACAGCCGGGGGAGGATTTCGATGGTACGAATTTTGCTCTGTATAATATATAATGAAACTATAATAATTAACAGGATAAAGGAATAGAAAGATGAGACTTAATAAAGAAAAAATGATGAATGCTGTGCAGATTGCTACGGCGTCGATGAATAAGAACCTTGTGCCGGGAATTGCGATGGCATTTTTTTCCGAAGGAAAGCTTATTCATACTGAAACTGCGGGTACATCAGATCCTGAAACAGGGTCAGAGGTAACAGAAAAAACTCATTTTGAAGCCGCCTCGCTGACCAAACCGGTGTTTGCAAAACTTGTCCTTCAGCTCGCCGATGAGGGATTAATAGATATGGACAGGCCTCTCAGTGAGTATGCTCCCGATGCAATGCCTTCAGATGATGAGAGATGCAGAAGTATCACGGCAAAGCACGTGCTTTCTCACGGAACCGGACTTCCTAACTGGGGTGATGCACCGCTGCCGATGGCATTTCAGCCGGGCACCTATTTCGGATATTCAGGAAAAGGATATACTTATCTTCAGGACGCAGTAGAAAAAATTACCGGAAGAAGAACCGACGATCTGATGCAGACAGAAATCTTCAATCCTCTTGGCATGGAAGATGCGGCAATGATCTGGACAGGACCGCTCAACAGAACGCTTGCAAGGACTGTTGACAGCAAAGGAAAAGTAGAACCTCCTCGAGACAGATGCCAGCACTCTGTGGCAAGAGAACCAAACAGCGCCTTTTCACTTCATGTCACGATAAAGGACTATCCGAAATTTGTTCAGGCTGTTATGGCTGATGGGGCTTTGATAGAAAAAATATACTCTCATACAAATCCTGCCGACCATGGGGTTGTGTGGGGTCTTGGATGGGGAACCTACAAAGATATAATCTGGCACTGGGGAGACAACGGCGGATTTAAGTCCTTTGTGTGCTTTGATCCGAAGACCGGTGACGGACTGCTTATACATACTAACGGCTTCAACGGCCTGGAGGTATGCTATGATGTGGCCTCCTATGTAGCGGAATATGATTTCTCAGACATAAAAGAAATGGTTGCGAACGCAGAATAGTTTCATGTTCTCCTTAACTCGAACCCGGGCTTGGTGAAAAGCCCGGGTTTTATGTCGAAATATGTTAACTTTTTTATCTTTACAAATAAAGTTAAAAAAGTTAAAATGGGTATAAGCAGGAGGGACGGATTATGTTAAAGGAAGATTATAACCGGTTGCTTTCGGAAATGGAAAGTCTGCCATCCGGAGGAATTACCTATAAGAAAATAAATGGAAAGTCCTATGCCTATTATCAATGGCGTGAGAACGGGAAACAGCGTTCAAGGAGAGCAAAGGATGATGAGCTTGAGAAGCTGAAGAAGCAGATTGAAAGAAGAAAGGAACTTCAATGCATATTGAGGGAATCAGAATTTGAGTATACTGCCGCTCCATCTCAGCATCAGTTCCGATGTACACTGCGAATGGGCAGTCAGCTTGACAGGTTTGTCAAACCTGTATCGACATGGAAAAAGCGTGAGATATATGAATCTTTATATAACTATATTTACGGAGAAGTAAATGATCGTGTATATATCCTTTATGGCCTGAGGCGAACCGGTAAGACTACGCTGATTCGCCAGATTATCTGCAATATGGATGAAGAAATGAGAAATCGTTCAGTTTTCATACAGATACAGGATGGAAAAACGCTGGATGATGTGAATCAGGATCTGAAATATCTGGAAGAAAACGGATATGAGTATGTATTCATTGACGAGGTCACACTTCTCGATGATTTTATTGAAGGGGCTGCTTTATTTTCGGATGTTTTTGCTGCAAGCGGAATGAAGATTGTCTTATCGGGAACTTACTCTCTGGGCTTTATGTTTTCTGAAGATGAGGAACTGTATGACAGGTGCATCATGTCTCATACCACATTTATTCCGTACCGTGAATTTGAAAGTGTTTTAGGACAGAGAGGGATTGATGAATATATCCGCTACGGTGGTACTATGAGCCTGGGAGGCAGGCATTATAACAGTGCGGGGATTTTTGCAACTAAGAAAAGTACTGCTGAATATGTGGACAGTGCAATTGCCCGAAATATTCAGCATTCGCTAAAAAATTATCAGTATGGAGGGCATTTTCGTTCTTTGGGAGAGTTATATGAGAGAAATGAACTTACCAGCGTGATTAACCGCATTGTTGAAGATATGAACCACCGATTTACTATAGAAGTTCTAACAAGGAATTTTGAGTCTAATGATCTGAAGCTGTCTGCAAAGAATCTTCGAAGGGATAGAGAAGAACCGACCGATATTCTGGATAGAATCAATATAGCAAAGGTTAATGAGAATCTGAAAGCTTTGCTGGAAATTCGTGACCGGGAGGAGCGAACCGTTGAGATAGATGATGCACATCGCTTGGAAATTAAAGAGTACCTCGATATTCTTGACCTGACCGTAGACATTGAAACCAGATGGATGACGGATTACAACCGCAGAGATACGAGAACTGCATTTTCTCAGCCCGGAATGAGATACTCTCAGGCAGAGGCCTTAATCAAAGCACTTATGGATGACGAGATGTTCAGGAATTTGTCTCTGTCGGAGAGAACCCGTGTAACCGAACATATTCTCGATGAAATACGGGGAAGAATGATGGAGGATATCGTCCTGCTTGAAACTAAGCTGTCGAGAACGGAGTGTGAAGTCTTCAGGCTTAACTTTGCTATTGGAGAGTTTGATATGGTTGTGTTCAATCCTGAAGAGGGAAATTGTGAGCTTTACGAAATCAAACACAGTACTGAAATGGTTTCGGAGCAGTACAGACATCTGGTGGACGAAAAGAAGTGCAGTGACGCTGAATTCAGATATGGCCCGATAAAAGGAAGATACGTTATATACAGAGGTGAGAGCGCAGAACTGACTTGTGAAACTGGTGCGGGTAAAATGACAATATCTTATCTGAATGTGGAGAACTACCTGAAAAGTCTTAGCGTATAATAAGCAGAACAATGAGAAGGACATGCAGAAAAGCACCGATGCTCACGGATAAATTATCCAGATGAGCAGACCGGTGCTTTTTGAAATGCGGTTAATTTTCTGTCAACTGATGCTTTTTCGACAGATACTTCTTCTCGTATACTGCAGCCAGTACTGCTCCGGCCAGCCAGGTTACCGGATAGTTGATCATCAATAAGAATAAGCTGTGGCTGTCTGCAAAAACGAATGTGATCCATATGATTCTCAGCACGCACAGGGATGCCACTGAGATAACCATAGACTGGAATGTCTTGCCTACGCCACGGATAGTACCGGACTTCACATTGAAAATAGCCAGCAGCCAGTATGTAGGAAGCATGCAGTTAAGCATGAAAACTCCGCTTTCGATTACTTCCGCATCGTCAGTGAATATGCTGATTATATACGGAGCAGTAAAGTAGACTATGATTGCAACCACGATAGCATATCCAACTCCGATGGCAGTGGAAACTCTGGCTCCCTTAACTATTCTTTCGTCCTCACGGGCACCATAATTCTGCCCTGTGTAGGTTGTAGCCGCCATTCCCAGACTCATAATAGGTAGCAGCATGAAACCCTCAACCTTGGTATATGCAGTGGCTCCGGCCATAATATCTGAGCCGAAGCTGTTGACGGCAGCCTGAACTATGACATTGGACAGTGAAATAACCACATTCTGAAAGCCGGATGGGATTCCGAGCTTCAGAATCTGGGATGGCAGACCTTTGTAGAGCTTAATCTCACGAATATTCAGCTTATATGAATTGGTCGTCGTAATCAGATATCGAAGAATGAACACGCAGGAGACGAACATGCTCACGGCAGAGGCAGCGGCCGCTCCGACAATTCCCCATCTGAACACTCCCACGAACAAAACGTCCAGAATCGCGTTTGTAACTGAGGAAATAATAAGATATATCAGTGAGCGCCTGGAGTTGCCTACCGCGTTAAGTATGCCCGCACACATATTATAAATTGTGGCGAAGATACTTCCGCTCATGAAGACCCTCAGATAAACGACTGCCTGATCAAACACGTCATCCGGCGTGCTTATTGCCCTCAGCATCAGAGGTGTAAAGACTATTCCGGCCGCCGTAAGAACCAGACCTCCTATTATTGCGATTGCAACAGATGTGTGAAGAGCATCGTGAAGGCGCTCCATATCCTTTGCGCCGTAAGCCTGGCTGGTTACGATTCCGGCACCGATTGCCGCACCGATGTAGAAGCCCACCATGAGCACGAGAATGGATCCACCGGCGCCAACGGCTGCCAGGGCCTCCTTCCCTACGAAATTTCCCACGATGACAGAGTCAATTACATTATATAATTGCTGAAACAGATTTCCCAGAATCAGGGGAATTGAGAATGCCACCAGCGACTTCCAGATGGAGCCTGATGTCATAGAGTGCTTTTCTTCCATATTAATTACCTCGTTCTGTCAAAATTTAATCAAAACTCAATCAAAATACACAAAATTTGTCCACCTCGTATCTTAACACATACCGGAACAAACGGTCAATCGTGAATCGCGATATACGCAAAGATTGAAAAAATGCAGAAATACTGTTATTATAGGAAAGTGGATTTTGACGAAAGGAAGAGAAAACGATGATTAAGAGAATAAAGAAAGAAGACACAGTCTTAATAGCCATAGATTTCCAGGAGAAGCTGCTGCCTGCAATGCAGGGCGCCGCTGAGGTTGAAAAGAATGCAAATATTCTGATTAGCGGAATTAAGGAGTTCGGAATTGAAAGAATTGCAACTACTCAGTATGCGAAGGGTCTGGGACAGACTGTGCCCGGAATCGCTGAGGCACTAGGAGACTGCAAAATTATAGATAAGAGCACCTTCAGCTGTCTGGGAAATGAGGAATTCAAGGCAGCTTTAGAGGCAACAGAAAAGAAGAGCATAATCATTTGCGGTATCGAGACGCATATCTGTGTAGAGCAGACAGTTCTTGACCTTATTGATGAAGGATTTAGTGTATTTGTTGCTGCAGATGCAGTCGACTCAAGAAATATGAGAAACCGTGACATTTCAATTGAAAGAATGGCTGCTGCAGGCGCTGTAATTACAAGCACGGAAAGTATTCTGTATGACCTTCTTGGGGGAGCAAAGGCGCCGGAATTCAAGGCGATTTCCAGGCTGGTGAAATAAATAGGGAGACTTTGTATGGGTAAGTATAAACTGGTAATTTTTGATTTAGACGGAACAATTTTAGATACATTGGACGACCTGGCTGATTCCACCAATTATGCACTGAAAAGCTGTGGACTTCCGACACGCACAGTCGACGAGGTGAGGCGGTTTGTAGGTAATGGAATTCGTAATCTCATAGACAGAGCCGTGCCTGAGGGAACCGATTTAGAGACTGCTGAGAGTGTATTCGAGACTTTCAAGGCGTATTATAAGGAGCACAGCGCTGACAAGACAAAGCCTTATGAAGGAGTATGCCGGCTCATGGGTCAGCTGAGAGACGACGGCTGCAAGGTCGCCGTGCTTTCTAACAAAGCTGACTTCGCCGTGCAGGACCTCTGCAGGGACTACTTCCCCGGACTGGTTACCTATGCGGCTGGGGAGAAGGATGGCGTAAGAAGAAAACCTTATCCCGACGCTGTTTTTGCAGTACTTGAAGCCTGTGGAGTTTCAGCTTCTGAGGCTGTATACGTTGGAGACTCGGAGGTTGACGTTGCAACTGCTGCCAATGCAGGGCTGGATGGTATTTCGGTAACCTGGGGCTTCAGAAGCAGAGAATGGCTGGAGGAACACGGCGCAAAGGTTTTCGCTGATACGACTGAAGAACTGAGAGGACTTCTATGAGTCCGATACAGTTTATAATAGTATGTCCGCTTGTCTTTATGGGAGGCTTTGTTGATGCTGTTGCAGGAGGAGGCGGACTGATATCTCTGCCTGCCTACCTGATTGCAGGTGTTCCTGTGCATATGGCTATCGGAACCAACAAGCTGAGTTCAGGAATGGGAACATCCCTCGCCACCTTCCGATATGCCCGCAACGGCTACATTGACTGGAAAAGAGGGGGATGGTGCCTAGTTTGTGCTCTCATCGGTTCGAATATCGGTGCACATCTGACCTTACTCGTTCCGGAGGATATTTTTAAAACAGTAATGCTGGTTATTCTTCCTCTGACTGTTTTCTACGTGCTGCGGAAGAAAGCATTTGACTCTGACAAGGCACCTTTTTCACCGAGGAAAACCACTATAATTGCAATGGGTGCAGCTCTTGTAATAGGCATGTATGACGGCTTCTACGGTCCGGGAACAGGAACTTTCCTGATTCTCCTTCTGACAGGGGCTGCAAGAATGAAGCTGAGCGAGGCCAACGGAATAACCAAGGTGATTAATCTGACCACCAATCTGACATCGCTGTGTGTATTCATCCTAAACGGGAAAGTTATATTTCTGCTGGGCTTCATAGCCGGTTTATTTGGCATTGCCGGCAACTACCTTGGAAGCAAGTGCTTCGACAAGGGCGGATCTAAGGTGGTTAAGCCGCTGATGCTGACGGTGCTGGTTATATTCCTGATTAAAATAATATATGAGATGAGTGTATGACTAAAGTATACAGATTCTAATTCTTACAATATTATTAACTATTCTTACAATGCACTTAACTCTATTGTTTCCAGAATTTCCCCTTGATATAATTCAGATATCAAAAGGGGAACAGGGGGAATAGAGAATGTTATTGCTTGACAGAATATATGAAAACTACAAAGCCGATGGTGACCGCGTGGCCTATGAGTCATGCGGAGATTCCCTTACCTACAAGGAGTTATGGGAGCAGTCTGACCGTCTGGCTTTTTTCTTATGGAAATATTATGGGGAAAAGGACAAAAAACAGCCGGTAATAGTGTATGGCCATAAGAAAGCTTTGATGCCGGTGTGCTTTCTTGCATGTGCAAAGGCAGGGCGACCGTACTGCCCGGTGGACACTTCCATGCCGGACACAAGAGTCGCTGACATCTGCGAGGCTGCAGGCAATCCGCTGATTCTTGCGACGGAGGACTTTCCGCTGGATGAATGCAGGGTGCTGAACGAGGTCGTAATCAGGGGGCTTGCGGGCAGCAGGGAAACGCCGGAGGAATTTGAGGGAAGAATTTTACCGGAGGATACGTACTACATCATCTTCACATCCGGAAGCACAGGAAAGCCGAAGGGCGTAGAGATAAGCTACAGCAACCTGAGCTGTTTTGCCGACTGGTCTGTGGACTTTTTTCCTAAGGGAGCCAGGATAATGAACCAGGCACCGTTTTCCTTTGACCTTTCCGTTATGGATACCTATTCGGCGCTGGCCGGGGGATGCTCTCTCTACGGCCTGCCTAAGGAGCTGCAGAAGGAGTGCGGTCAGACGCTGGAGTTTATCCGAACCAACAGAATCCAGTATCTGGTTTCCACGCCGTCATTTGTAAATATGCTCCTTGCCGACAAAACCTTCTGTGAAGAGGGCTTCCCTGATATAGTGCAGTTTCTTTTCTGCGGAGAGAGACTGACAAAGGAAACGGTAAAGAGAATATGGGAAAGATTCCCGAATGCCGGGATTATTAATACCTATGGACCGACAGAGTCAACAGTGGCGGTTACGTCAGTAGAAATAACCAAAAAAATGCTGGATGCCGAGGATGAGCTTCCTATCGGAAGAGTAAAGCCGGGCAGCAGGATTATTATAGAGGATGACGAGATTATCATATGTGGTGATACTGTTAGCCCAGGCTACTTCAGAGATGAGGAGAAGACGGGAAAAGCTTTCTTCGAGAAAGACGGTATGCGCTGCTACAGGACCGGTGACAGAGGATACTTTCAGGGAGATATGCTCTATTACACAGGAAGAAAAGACAACCAGGTCAAGCTTCACGGATACCGCATAGAACTGGGCGATATAGAATCTAATCTTATAGGAATAAATGGAATAACTGAGGCGGCGGTTCTGCCGAAGATGAAGGATGGAGCGATAAAAAGTCTGACGGCCTTTGTCGCTGCAGGGGGCGGCAAAGATGATACAGACGCAGCAGACTGGGACTGCCTGGAACTGACCTTTCAGGAGGTAAAGAAAATCAAAGCCAGGCTGGCAGAAAAACTGCCTGCGTATATGATACCGAAGAAAATCAGGGCGGTGGCTGAAATGCCGCGAAACATAAACGGAAAGACAGACCGGAAAAGACTGGAGCAGATGTTGTGATGGCTTTGTTTGAGGATTTACAGTTTTTCATCGCGGCGGCAGCTCTGGCAGTTCCAGCGGTGATTCTGGGGCTTATGGAAAAATCGCAGAAGCTGTACACGTGCGCGGTAAGCGCTCTGTTCCTGTTCTTTGTCCTGGGTCACAACCTGAACGGGGCAATGTACCTGGCTGCCTACTTTATTATAGAGTACTGCCTGGCAGCGGGTTTTGTTCGGGTGGTGAAAACCTATGGGAAAAACGAGAAACTCTATTACCTGTTTCTGACCCTGACACTGACGCCTCTGGCCCTGAACAAGTTCGCAGCGCTGGGGGAAATGAAAATCTTCGCCTTTATAGGAATCTCATACATGACCTTTAAGATGGCGCAGATTATCATCGAAATCTACGACGGGCTCATAGACAGGGTGGATGTGCTTAATCTGTTCTGCTTCCTCATGTTTTTCCCGACAATTCTCTGCGGACCCATTGACAGGAGCAGAAGATTCCTGGAGGACGTGGAGCGGGTGAAGCCTCGGGATGAGTACCTGAACATGGTCGGAGACGGACTGTTCAAGATATGTCAGGGGCTGGTGTACAAAAAGATTCTGGCAAGCGTCATGGTAATGATTGGAACCCGGAACATGTACATATACGGCCTGCAGCTGTTTTTTGACTTTGCCGGATATTCGCTCATGGCGGTGGGATTCAGCTATTTATTCGGTATCAAAACCCCCGAAAACTTCAATCAGCCTTTCCGCAGCGTGGACCTGAGAGACTTCTGGAACAGGTGGCACATGACACTGTCCTTCTGGTTCAGAGATTATCTGTTTTCCAGGATTCTTCGCAGGGGGATGAGGGCGAAATGGTTTGGCGGCAACAAGCTGGCTCAGGCCTGCGCCTGCCTGATTATCAACATGACGGTTATGGGAATATGGCATGGTCTGTCTGCTCATTTCATCGTCTACGGAATCTATCACGGCGTGCTGCTGGCTTTGACCGAGGTGTATCAGAAAAAGTCCGCCTTCTACAAAAAACACAAGAAGGATCGGCTTTACAGAGTGGTGAGCTGGTTCGTGACCTTCAATCTGGTCATGTTCGGATTTTATATATTTTCAGGACAGTTGTTCTGAGCTAACTGAGAAAGGAAGAGGTATTATGGAAGAGAAAGTTTTGGCAATTTTAGAGGAAATCTGTGACGATGACATTGTAAGAAAAGATCTTAACATCAATCTGCTGGACGAGGGTCTTATGGATTCCCTTGACTACACCGAGCTGATTATAATGCTGGAGGATGAGCTGGGAATTGTGATTTCTCCTTCTGAGTATTCGCGGGAGGAGTCTGATACCCCGGCAAAGATAATTGAAATCGTAAGGTCAAAGGCATGAAAAAGGTAAAGGCCTTTGCCATAGCGCTAGGCATATTTGTACTGATAATGGTCGTCCTGCACGTGGCGTCAGTCAGGCTGCTGCCGCGCGAGAGCCGCGATTTCGGCTACTGGATAAGCTCGGCCAAGGATTCATCCTACGAGCTGCTGGCTGACAACATCCGGGAGAAGACGGTTCTGTACATGGGTTCATCTGAGTTTCATCATGGCCTTAAAGGACCCTACAATCCGTCCAATCTGTTCCTGAAAACAGACCTGGACGTTATGTGTATCGGCGCGGCCTTCAACCAGTGTCTTACACACGCTATTACTGTAGGTGCTGTAGGGCCGAAGCTTACAAACAGAAAGGTATGTCTGATTCTTTCTCCGACGTGGTTTTACGAGCACCGCAGCAGGCAGGCCGGCAGAGAGTTTCTCCTGAGGTATTCTTCCACATGTTTCGACAAAGCCATGGAGAATGAGGAACTCTCCCTGTCCACACGAGAAGGTATCAAAACCCGCAAGGAAGAGCTTCTTGGCAAGAGCGGGGAACAGGACGGGGACGGAAAACTCGGTGCCTTTATCGGAAGGGAAAAGGACAGAATGAAAACGGTCCTCATGTGGGTTGGAAAAGGACCGGATGAGGAACCGTACGGATCTGTTAATCTGGATTTTGATGCACTGAAGAAGGAAGTGGAGCAGGCGAATGATGACTGCACGAATCCGTACAACATGAAGGACGAGGTTTTCGACAAGAAGTTTAAGGTGGGGCTCAGGGGCTATAAGAATAAGAACTCCGAACTTTCCTTTGAGGAGTCGGGAGAGTACGGCGACCTGCAGCTTTTCATAGATGTGTGCAGGGATCAGGGACTGGATCTTATGCTCATTCTGCAGCCTATGAACGGCATGTGGTATGACTACACAGGCTTTACGGCTGAAAAGAGGCATGTTGTTTCTGAGAAGGTGAAAAAGATTGCAGATAAAAACGGGGTAAAGCTCTGTGATCTGACCGGCGAGGAGTACACTGAAGGATTTTTTGAGGATGCTGTGCATCCTGCAGAGAAGGGATGGGTGATTATTAATGAAAAAGCGTATAAATTCTTTAATTCGTAATTTGACGATGGATAGAGAGGTTGTAAAATACACGTTTTTGTTTCTTGGAATGATGATGGGACTGTACCTGTTTTTCCTTTTCGGAAACGCTTCCGGAGGGGCATTCACATATTCAGAGTTCTGACGAAAAAAATCGTATTTTTTGTAAAAAACCTTTGGCGTTTTAACTCTTATAGTGCTATAATAACTTATGGTCTAGCGACCTAGTTTCTATTTTTAATGGGATAGACGAAAAAGGATAGTGTATTTGTGTGAAAAAGAGCATGATGCGGTTCATGCTCTTTTTCATGTCTTTGTGAGTTTTGATAGAATGTTACAACCCGTAGAATGCGGAAATCAGCATGGCGATAACCGGAATCGTAACGATGGATATGAGTGTGGTTACTGCGATGCATTCCGCTGCAAGGGTTGCGTTCTTGTTCTCTATGACTGCCACAGCTGATGTGACAACAGCTGCCGGGAAGGCAGCACCGAAAATCAGACATACCTTTACTGTATCCGCAACCGGAAGCCAGTTTACCATCAGGAAGATGATTAACGGAAGAAGCAGCATTTTCAGGAAGGACATCAGAACCAGCGTTTTATTTCTGACTATGTGTTCAATATCCGTATCGCCTAACTGCATCCCGACAACCAGCATGGAAAGCGGCACCGTCACATCTCCGATAGTGCTGACTGTATCGAAAATCATATCAGGAAGATGCCAGCCGCAAACCAGCATTACCAGGCCGACAATTGACATTATAATTGAAGGGTTGGCTGATTTTCTGATAACGGTCTTAAGGTTGAACTTTGCACCTGAATGGTTTATGTTCAGAATCAGAGGCCCCGGTCCGTACAGGTAAAAGGACAGGACGATGTTGTGCAGAATCATAAAGTAGAAAATGTCTCCGCCGAAGATAGCCTTCGTTACAGGAAAGCCCATGAATCCGTTGTTTACGGACGCAAACGTAAAAATGTACACCCCCAGATCTTTCTTTGGGGCTTTACGGAATACCGTTCTGAACAGTATCCATCCTGTAAGAGTTGCAACGGCAAAAAAAACACAGGTCAGCACAAGAACCTGTACTGTAGAGAATGCCATGCTGGAGTCAAATTCCCTTGAAGTGATAGATGAAAGAATCATGCAGGGCGTGGTAACCAGCAGCAGCATATCTACGAAATATTTAGTTGATGAAGCGGGGAATATGCCCTTTCTGTACAGAAAGAAGCCCACCGCCATAATTAAGAATATTGAAATAACTTTAGATATAATAGTAAACATGAGGTTATTCTAACACTTTTTGAAGGACAATGCCAGCCTGAGTT